>CALFRR010000060.1 GCA_937919435.1 uncultured Alphaproteobacteria bacterium
GCCACCGGGCAGGTGCTGCTCGACGGCGAGAACCTGATCGATCCGAAGGCCAAGTCGACGGTGGTGCGGACCCGCGTCGGCATGGTCTTCCAGAAGCCGACGCCGTTCCCGATGACCATCTGGGACAACGTCGCCTACGGCATCCGCCTGCACGAACGCCTGTCGAAGGCCGATCTCGAGGCGCGGATCGAATGGTGCCTGACCAAGGCGGCGATCTGGGGCGAGGTCAAGGACCGGCTCCACACCTCCGCCCTCGGCCTCTCCGGCGGTCAGCAGCAGCGTCTGTGCATCGCCCGCACCATCGCGGTGAAGCCCGAAGTGGTGCTGCTCGACGAGCCGACCTCGGCCCTCGATCCGATCTCCACTGCCCGCATCGAGGAACTGATCGACGAGCTGAAGAGCGACTTCACCATCGTCATCGTCACCCACAACATGCAGCAGGCGGCGCGCTGCTCCGACCAGACCGGCTTCTTCCTGCTCGGCAAGCTGATCGAATACGGCCCGACCTCCGACATGTTCGTCGCGCCGAAGGAACAGAAGACCCAGGACTACATCACCGGCCGCTTCGGTTGACGGGCGGGCCCGGTTGGGTTCCAAAGGGGAGGTCGGTGGTCCGCCACCGACCTCCCTTTCGTTTCATCCCTTCGGAAGACCCACGCCCGTGTATCTCGTCCTCTTCGACGTCGACGGCACTCTGATCGACAGCCAGTACATGATCCTCACGGCGATGGAGCGCGCCTTCGTCCGCTTCGACCTCGCCCCGCCGTCGCGCGCCGACGTGCTGTCGATCATCGGCCTGTCGCTCGACGTCGCCGTCGCCCGGCTGCTCGGCGAGGCGAAGGTGCCGGTCGCCGCGATCTGCGGCGCCTACAAGGACGCCTTCTTCGAGCTGCGCTCCGGCGACGGGCGCCACGAGCCGCTGTTCCCCGGGGCGCGCGAGGTGCTCGACCGGCTCGCCGCCCGCGACGACCTGGTGCTCGGTCTGGCCACCGGCAAGTCGATGCGCGGCGTTCGATCGATCCTCGACTACCACGATCTCCACGGCCGCTTCGCCACGCTCCAGACCGCCGACGGCAATCCGTCGAAGCCCCACCCGGGGATGATCCATGCCGCTCTCGCCGAAACCGGCATCCCCGCCGAGCGCTGTGCGATCGTCGGCGACACCGGTTGGGACATCGGCATGGGCCGTGCCGCCGGAGTCGTTGCGGTCGGCGTCTCCTGGGGCTACCAGTCGAGAGCGGCGCTCGAAGCGGCCGGCGCCGATGCGATCGTCGACGACTTCGCCGAACTCGACCCGGCCCTCGATCGTCTCTTCGGTCGAACCGCCGCCGACGCCTGAACGGAGGACGGAACCATGCGCGATCTCCTCTGGTTCGATCCGACCTCGGAAACGCCGATCGATCCGGTCGAGCGGGTCCGTGCCGCTCAGCGCAGGGATCTGCCGAAACGGTTCTACGCCGACGTCTCGGTCGAGGGCGTCGCCGCCGACCGCCATCGCATCCTGCTCGACGGGCGGGTGGCCAAGACCCCGGCGAAACACGAGCTGGCGCTGCCGCGCGCCGATCTCGCCGAGGCGGTCGCCGCCGAATGGCGCGCCCAGGAGAGCCGGATCGATCCGGTGACGATGCCGCTCACCCGGCTCGCCGATGCGGTGATCGACGGGGTGGCGGCGCGGGCCGCCGAGGTCGCCGCCGACGCCGTGAAATACGCCGGCTCGGATCTCCTGTGCTATCGCGCCACCGGTCCCGTCCGCCTCGTCGAACGCCAGACCGCGCTCTGGGATCCGCTGCTCGACTGGATCGACGAGGTCTTCGGTGCTCGGCTGACGGTGGTCGAGGGCGTCATGCATGTGGCGCAGGACAGCGATGCGATCGATGTCCTCGCCGCACGGGTCGCGCGGCTCGATCCATGGGAACTGGCAGGTCTCCATGCGATGACCACGCTGACCGGTTCGTTGGTCCTCGCACTTGCGGTAGTGGAAGGCCGTCTCGACCGCGATGCGGCATGGAACGCCGCCCACGTCGACGATCACTGGACCGCCGAACTCTGGGGGCGGGACGAAGAAGCAGAGGCGCGTCTGGCCCGTCGACGGATCGAATTCGATGCCGCGGCGAGCTTCACCGGCCGCTGAACCTGCCGGGGGCGAACCTCCTGCGCCTCTTTCGCAATCGCGTCAGACATTAGGATACGTACCGCGACGAGACGTCGCGTGTTAATCACCGCCCCATTCAATCCTTTCGATAAACCGAACGGGGCGGTCCCATGAAAGATGTCATCGCGGAACTCCAGCGCCGACGCGACGAAGCCTGGATGGGCGGCGGACAGAAGCGTATCGACGCACAGCACGCCCGCGGCAAGCTGACCGCCCGCGAACGCATCGAGGTTCTGCTCGACACCGGTTCCTTCGAAGAGATCGACATCTACGTCGAGCACCGCTGCATCGACTTCGGCATGGAGAAGAGCCGGATTCCCGGCGACGGCGTGGTGATCGGCTCCGGCACCATCAACGGCCGCACCGTCTATCTCTTCGCCAAGGACTTCACCGTCTTCGGCGGCTCGCTGTCCGAGGCGCACGCCAAGAAGATCGTCAAGCTCCAGGAGATGGCGCTGCGCAACCGCGCCCCGATCATCGGCCTGTTCGATGCCGGCGGCGCCCGCATCCAGGAGGGTGTCGCGGCGCTCGGCGGTTACGGCGAAGTGTTCCAGTGGAACGTGCTCGCCTCCGGCGTGATCCCGCAGATCTCGGTGATCATGGGGCCGTGCGCCGGCGGCGACGGCTATTCGCCGGCGATGACCGACTTCATCTTCATGGTCCGCGACACCAGCTACATGTTCGTGACCGGCCCCGACGTGGTCAAGACCGTGACCGCCGAGGTGGTCACCGCCGAGGAACTCGGCGGCGCCTCGGTCCACACCACCAAGTCGTCGGTCGCCGACGCGTCCTACGAGAACGACGTCGAGGCGCTGCTGCAGGTGCGCCGCCTGATCGACTTCCTGCCGATCAACAACACCGCCGAGCTGCCGGAGATCCTCAACCACACCAATCCGGACCTGCTCGACCACGGCCTCGACACCCTGATCCCGGACAATCCGAACAAGCCCTACGACATGAAGGAGCTGGTTCTGAAGACCGTCGACGAGGGCGACTTCTTCGAGGTCCAGGCCAACCACGCCAAGAACATCATCGTCGGCTTCGGCCGGGTCGAGGGCCGCACCGTCGGCATCGTCGCCAATCAGCCGATGGTGCTGGCCGGGGTGCTCGACATCGACGCCTCGCGCAAGGCGGCGCGCTTCGTCCGCTTCTGCGACTGCTTCAACATCCCGATCGTCACCTTCGTCGACGTGCCCGGCTTCCTGCCCGGCACCGTCCAGGAGTACGGTGGGCTGATCAAGCACGGCGCCAAGCTGCTGTTCGCCTATGCCGAGGCGACGGTGCCGAAGATCACGGTGATCACCCGCAAGGCCTACGGCGGCGCCTACGACGTGATGGCGTCGAAGCACCTGCGCGGCGACTTCAACTACGCCTGGCCGTCCGCCGAGATCGCGGTGATGGGCGCCAAGGGCGCGGTCGAGATCCTCTATCGCGACGAGCTCGGCGACCCCGAGAAGATCGCGGCGCGGACCGAGGAGTACAAGCGGCGCTTCGCCAATCCCTTCGTGGCGGCCGAACGCGGCTACATCGACGACGTCATCAAGCCGCACTCGACCCGCAACCGCATCGCCCGGGCACTCCGCATGCTGCGCACCAAGCAGCTGACCAACCCGTGGAAGAAGCACGACAACATTCCGCTCTGAACCGGCCGGCCGCGCCCGCCTCGCGCCGAGGCGCGGCCCCTCCCGCTTCCCTTTCGTCCGAACCGACCGGTGCCAGACCCATGTTCAAGAAGATCCTCATCGCCAACCGTGGCGAGATCGCCTGCCGGGTCATCAAGACCGCCCGCAAGATGGGCATCGCGACCGTGGCCGTCTATTCCGAAGCAGACCGCGACGCGGTTCACGTCGAGATGGCCGACGAGGCGATCCTGATCGGCCCGCCGCCCGCCGCCCAGTCCTATCTGATCGCCGAGAAGATCGTCGCCGCCTGTCTCGAGACCGGCGCCGAAGCGGTCCATCCCGGCTACGGCTTCCTCTCCGAGCGTTCGTCCTTCCCGGTTCTGCTGGCGCAGAACGGCATCACCTTCATCGGCCCGAATCCGCGGGCGATCGATGCGATGGGCGACAAGATCGAATCGAAGAAGGCCGCGGCCGCCGCCAAGGTGTCGACCGTGCCCGGCCACCTCGGCGTGATCGAGAACGCCGCCCACGCCGTCGAGATCGCCCGCGAGATCGGCTATCCGGTGATGATCAAGGCCTCCGCCGGCGGCGGCGGCAAGGGCATGCGCATCGCCTGGAACGACGCCGAGGCGAGGGAGGGCTTCCAGCTCTCGAAGAACGAGGCCGCCGCCTCCTTCGGCGACGACCGGGTGTTCGTCGAGAAGTTCATCGTCGATCCGCGCCACGTCGAGATCCAGGTGCTCGGCGACAAGCACGGCAACGTGATCTATCTCGGCGAGCGCGAATGCTCGATCCAGCGCCGCAATCAGAAGGTCATCGAGGAGGCGCCGTCGCCGCTCCTCGACGAGGCGACCCGCCGCGCCATGGGCGAGCAGGCGGTGGCGCTGGCCAAGGCTGTCGACTACGACTCGGCCGGCACCGTCGAGTTCGTCGCCGACCAGAACCGCAACTTCTACTTCCTCGAGATGAACACCCGTCTCCAGGTCGAGCATCCGGTCACCGAGCTGATCACCGGCGTCGATCTGGTCGAGCAGATGATCCGGGTCGCCGCCGGCGAGCCGCTGGCGATGAAGCAGTCGGACGTCCGTCTCACCGGCTGGGCGGTCGAGAGCCGCATCTACGCCGAGGACCCGCTCCGGAACTTCCTGCCGTCGATCGGCCGTCTGGTGCGCTATCGGCCGCCGGAGGAGGGCTCCGACGGCGAGGTCACGGTCCGCAACGACACCGGCGTGGTCGAGGGCTCCGAGATCTCGATGTACTACGATCCGATGATCGCCAAGCTGGTCACCCATGCGCCGACCCGCGAGGAGGCGATCGAGGCCCAGGCGGATGCGCTCGACGCCTTCGTCATCGACGGCATCCAGCACAACATCCCCTTCCTGACCGCGCTCCACCAGCATCCGCGCTGGCGCTCGGGCAAGCTGTCGACCGGCTTCATCAAGGAGGAGTTCCCGGACGGCTTCGTGCCGCTCACTCCGGCGCCGGAGGATCGCCGCATCCTGGCGCTGGTGGCGCTGTCGACCGAGATCCTGCGCCGCGACCGCCTCGACAACCTGCCGGGCCGCCTGCGGCCGCACAACGGCATCCTGCGCGAGGACTGGGTGGTCAAGCTCGAGAACGAGTACATCCCGGTCAAGGTGCCCTCCGGCTTCGTCGGCGTTCCCGTCGAGTTCTCGGCGATCCTCGAGGGCGAGACCGAAGAGGTGCTGGTCTCCTCGCGCTGGTTCCCGGGTGATCTGCTGTGGGTCGGCGACATCGGCGAGGATCGGGTCACCGTCCAGGTGCGGCCGGTGCTGAACGGCGTCGAACTGCGTTACCGCGGCGCCACCCTCGTCGCCAAGGTGCTGATGCCGGCGACCGCCCGTCTCGACGCGCTGATGCCGATCAAGGCGCCGCCGGACATGTCGAAGTATCTGCTCTGCCCGATGCCCGGTCAGGTGGTGTCGATCGACGTCGCCGACGGCGAGGCGGTCGAGGCCGGCCAGACCCTGGCGGTGATCGAAGCGATGAAGATGCAGAACGTGCTCAGGGCGGAAAGAGACTGTAAGGTGAAGGTGTGCCGGGCCAAGCCCGGCGACAGCCTCGCCGTCGACGCCGTGATCATAGAGTTCGAATGACCGACCTGCCGCTTCCGGTGGCGATCCCTGCGCGGATCGCCACCGTTCTGTTCGATCTGGACGGAACCCTCTCCGACCCGAAGGTCGGCATCACCACCGCCATCCGCCGCGCGATGACCGCCGTCGGCCGGCCGCTCGCCCCCGAGACCGATCTCGACTGGTGCATCGGGCCGCCGCTGCGCGGCATCTTCCTGAAGCTCACCGGAGACCCGGCGCTGGTCGAACCGGCGGTCGAAGCCTACCGCGCCTGGTACGGCGAGATCGGCCTCTTCCAGAACGTCGTCTATCCCGGGATTCCCGACCACCTCACCGCACTCGTCGGCGCCGGTGCCCGCCTGGTGCTGGCGACCTCCAAGCCGCGCGACTACGCCGAGCGGATCCTCGGGCGCTTCGGCCTCGCCGACCGCTTCGCGGCGATCCACGGTGCCGAGTTCGACGGTACCCGCGGGGTCAAGACCGAACTCCTGCCGTGGATCCTGGAGCGCGAGCGGATCGCGCCCGAGACCGCGGTGATGGTCGGCGATCGCGAACACGACGTGTTCGGGGCACGAGCCGCCGGAATCGCCGCCGTCGGCGTCGCCTGGGGCTATGCGGCTCCGGGCGAACTGGCCGCCGCCGGTGCCGCCGAGACCGTCGACGGGGTCGCGTCGCTCGGTCGCCTTCTCCTCGCCCGTATCCCGGGATGATCTTCCGGCGAAGGGCAGGGGGATTCGCGGTTCGGAGTAAGGCCGGATCCCCTCAGGGTTTCTCCGGCTGGCGCAACCTCGCCCGACTTCGGTACAGTTTGCAGGACTGCGGCCGATCGCCGCTGGAGTATGGGTGTGGTCGCGATTCGAATCGTCATGTCGGGGCGGGTGCAGGGCGTGGGCTTCCGCGCCTGGGCGGAACGCCGTGCCCGCGAACGCGGCCTCTCCGGATGGATCCGCAACTGCCGTGACGGCACCGTCGAAGCGGTGTTCGCCGGGCAGAAGTCCCGCGTCGACCAGATCATCGACCTCTGCCGCTCCGGTCCCGCCCACGCCCGGGTCGAGGTGCTCGAGCGCTACGAGGCCGAGGCGCCGGCGATGCCGGGCTTCCAGATCCGTCCGAGCGACTGATCTCCGACCGAATCGATTTGCCCGACGCACCCGACCCGCGCCGCCGTGCGGGGCGGGCGTTTCGCTCAGTCGTCGCCGACCGCCACCGTCGGACCGAAGATCGCCTCGAACTCGCGCCTGAGCACCACGTCGACGTCGGTCATGGTGACCGGCCGACCGAGGTCGACGAGGCTGGTCACCCCGTGGCCACGGATCCCGCAGGGCACGATCCCGCCGAAGTGCGAGAGATCGGGCTCGACGTTGAGCGAGATGCCGTGGAAGCTCACCCAGCGCCTGACCCGGATGCCGATCGCCGCGATCTTGTCCTCGGCGACGACACCCGGCACGAGTTCGGGCTTCTCCGGTCGCCGGACCCACACCCCGACCCGATCCTCGCGGCGTTCCCCGATCACTCCGTGGGCGGCGAGGCTGGCGATGATCCAGGCTTCGAGCGCGGCGACGAAGGCGCGCAGGTCGCGTCGCCGCCGGCCGAGGTCGAGCATCACGTAGGCGACCCTCTGTCCGGGGCCGTGATAGGTGTATTCGCCGCCGCGGCCGGTGGCGTAGACCGGGAATCGGTCGGGCTCCAGCAGATCGGCAGGCTTGGCGCTGGTGCCGGCGGTGTAGAGCGGCGGATGCTCGACCAGCCAGACCCGTTCGGCGGCGCTTCCCTCGGCGATCGCCGCGACCCGCGCCTCCATCTCCGCCACCGCGTCGTCGTAGTCGACCGGCGCGTCGCTCACCCGCCATTCGACCGGCGGCGACCCGGGCTCGGCCGGGAAGGCGGTCTCGGCGGCGATCTCGTCGCGGCTGGGACGGTGGAGTTCGGAAGGCTCGTCGTTTCGGGACACCGTGTTTACCTTTTGCTAACCGTTGTCGGGCGAAGGTCGGCAGCGACGCGCCGTGCCCAGAGGTGACCACCGGATGACCCCGTTCGACAACATCGGAGTCGACATTTCCGTCGTGCTCGGTACCACGCAGGTGCCGATCCATCAGCTCCTGCGGATGGGCCGTGGCGCGGTGATCGAACTCGACGCCCGCGAGAGCGACGACGTCAAGATCCTCGCCAACGACATTCCCGTCGCTCTCGGTCAAGTGGTTCTGCGTGGCGATCGAATCGGCATCACCATCACCGAAGTCCTGTTCCGTGCGCCGGCTCATCGCCCGCGCGACAACGTCAAGCGCATCTGAGCCGAGCATCGCGGCGGTTTTCCGGTACGGCTGTGGACGATCCGATTTTTCCCGCGGCGCCGCTTGAACCGCGCGGAGCTATGGGTTACATGAGCCGCACCCCGGGGCGTGCCCCGCGGTACCATCCCGTTGCGGCCGTGGCGGAATTGGTAGACGCGCTAGCTTGAGGTGCTAGTACTGAAAGGTGTGTTGGTTCGAGTCCAATCGGCCGCACCATGGGACCAGCGAAGGGCCCCGGTTCTGCGAAGCAGACCGGGGCCTTTTCGTTGCAGAGATCTCCGTTTCGCCGTCGACGGACTCGTCGGCGCAGGTCGTGCGGACCGGGCGGAGGCACTTGCGGGGAGCCTCGGCAATGGCGATTCACGGACCCTGGGTGAACGGCGCGGCGATCGTCTTCGGTGCGATCGGCGGCGGCCTGATCGCCGACCGGATGCCCGAACGGCTGAAGGCCTCGATGCCGCTGACCTTCGGTGCCTGTTCGATGGCGATGGGCGTCGCCCTCCTGCAGAAGGTCGCGCATCTGCCGGCGGTGGTGCTCGCCGCACTGGTCGGCTCGTTCATCGGCGAACTGGTCTGTCTCGAGCTGGGGCTCGGAAGGCTCGGTCTCCTCGCCCACCGCCTCGCCGGGCGATTCTCGGCACCGTCGACCGAGGCGGTCGACGAGGACTTCCTGCGCGAATACGTCGTGCTGATCGTGCTGTTCTCGGTCTCTGGTACCGGCATCTTCGGCGCGATGAACGAGGGCATGACCGGCGACGCCTCGATTCTGATCGCCAAGGCGTTCCTCGACTTCCTGACCGCGGCGATCTTCGCCACCCGGCTCGGCCTGTCGGTGGCGGCGATCGCGGTACCGCAGGTGTCGATCCAGCTGGCGCTCGCCTACGGCGCGGTGTGGATCCAGCCGCTGACCACCCCGGCGGCGATCGGCGACTTCTCGGCGGTCGGCGGCCTCGTTCTGCTCGCCACCGGTCTGCGGATCGCCGGAATCAAGAACTTCCCGGTGGCCAACATGATCCCGGCGCTCGTCCTGGCGATGCCGGTGTCGATCCTGTGGACGCGGTTCTTCTGAGCGGGCGGGGCGGTCAGCCCTTCGCGGCCGGCACCATGTGGACGACCCGGTAGCCGCGCGCCTTCATCTCGGCGATCAGGCGCGGCAGCATCGCCGCGGTGTGCGGCTGGGTGTCGTGCAGCAGCAGGATGCCCTTCCGCGCCGTCTCCAGCCGGCTCAGAGTGCGTTCGAGCAACTCGTCCGGCGTCGACTTCAGCCAGTCCGAGCCCCAGAAGTCGGCGCCGAACACGCCGATCCGCTCGGCCGTCAGTTTTGCTTCGAGCGGCTTGGTCGCCGCGAAGCCGGGGAAACGGAAGAACGGCGCCGCGGTGGTGCCGGCGTCGGCGAGGATCCGGTCGACGGTCGCCCGTCCCCGGTCGATGTCCGCCACCGCCTGGGTGTGGGGGATCCTGGTCATCACCGGATGGGTCATCGAATGGGTGCCGATCGTGTGCCCCGCCGCGGCGATCGCCCGGAGCTGATCGGGATGCGCCGCCGCCATCTCGCCGACGACGAAGAACGTCGCCCGGACGCAGTCCGCGGCGAGCGTCGCCAGCACCGACTCGGTGGTGCGACCGGCCGGGCCGTCGTCGAAGGTCAGGATCACCTCGTGGTCGCCGAGCGGCAGGCTCTGCGGATAGCTCTTGGTGCCGACGAACAGGCCGTCGGCGCCGATCGCCACCTCCATCACCCGTGCCGTCCCGAGCGTTCCCGGTCGCGGGCAGGTCGCCGCCGACGCGGTACCGACGGCGAGCAGCGCCGCCACCGCGGCGACCAGGGCACGTCGCGCACCGCTGCAGACGCGAACGTCCGGCCGTCGCCGGCCGGACGTCGTGAAGTTTCCGAAGACGAGGCTCACCACAGTCCGACCGCGCCGGCGAGACCCTTCAGCGACGAGGCGGTGGAGCTGAACCAGCCCGGTTCGTTCGCCGCCGGCTTCGCCGGAGCGACCGGCACGGAACCGGTGGTCTCCTTCGCCGCGGGCGACAGGTCCGACGTCCGCACGGCGGCCGGCGTCGCGGCGAGGGCCGCCGGAGCAGCCGAGCTCGACGTCGTCGTCAGAGCCGCGGAGGGCTGTACCGTGGTCGCCGGCGCCGGCTGGACCGCGGCACCCTGCGGCGCGGGCCGAACCGCGTCCCAGGCCGGCAGCGGCGCACTCGACGGCGCACCGGTCTTGCCGACCGACTGCTGAGCCAGTTGCTTGGCGACGTCGTAGCCGTCGATGCCGCGCTCGGCGACCGGCACCCAGGTCTCCGCCGGGGTCGGGATGTGGCCGACGACCGGGCCGCCGACGAGCTTCGGCGGCGGGTTCTTCGGCTCCATGTGGACGATCTTGAAGCCGCGCGCCTTCAGCTCGCGCAGCAGCGGCGCGACGATCGACGACGACGAATCCTTGATGTCGTGCAGCAGCAGGATGCCGCCCTGGCGAGCTTCGAGCTCGGACAGCGCCCGGTTCATCACGTTCGGCCCGTCGGCCATCGTGATGTAGCCCTTCAGCCAGTCGTTGCCGGCCGCGTCGATGGCGAACACGCCCATCCCGAGGCCGTTGAACCACTCGTTGATCGCCCGCGAGTTGAACAGGCCGGGATAGCGGAAGAACGGCGTCGCCGGATGGTCGAGCGCCTGGCCGTAGAGGATCTGGTCGACCGTCTGCCAGCCGCCGCGGATGTTGTCCTGCGCCTGGGCGAGCGGCCACTTCACCATCGCGAGCGGGTGGGTCATGGTGTGGTAGCCGATGGTGTGGCCGGCGGCGGCGGTCTTGCGCAGCGTCTCCGGATAGGCCTTGGCCATCTGTCCGACGATGAAGAACGTCGCCTTGGTGCACTCGTGCTCGAGCGCGGTGAGCACCCGTTCGGTCCGTCCGCCCATCGGGCCGTCGTCGAAGGTGAGCACCACCTCCTTCGGCTCCAAGGGCATCCGGGTGTGATAGGTCTGGCCGACGTAGAACCCGCCCTCGGTGTCGAGCTTGATGACCTTGGAGATGCCGATCGCGTCCGGGTTGCCCGGGCAGGTCGTCTTGATCTCCTGGAGCACGTGCTTGTGGGCCGGCGGCACGGGCTGTGCGGTCATCGCCGCGATCAGCGCGGCACGGCGCGCCTCCGGCGGCACGCCCGGGGCCGTGGTCTTGGCCGCCGCGGGCTTCTTCGGCTTCGGGGTCTTGGCGGCCTTCGCCGCGGCCGGATCGACCGCCGCGACCTTCACGGCGCCGGGCTTCGCCGCGGTCGTCGGCTTGGCCGCCGGGGCCGCGGCGACCGGCTTCACCGGTACGGCGACGGGAGCCGGCTTCGCCACCACCGGAACGCCGAGCGTCATCGGGGCATCCTGGCCGAAGGCGGCCGGAGCGATCACCGTGGCGGCGCTGCCGAGGAGGAGAGAGGCGACGAAGGCGGACGGGCGAAACATTGAAACACTCCGAATTCGGGCCGGCAGCGGTCTCTCGGACCCTGCCGGCCGACGGCCGACCTCGGACGTGGGCACCGGAAGCCCCATTCGATCGGTTGGTCGTTCGATGCGACCTCGGGTCACCCGGCTCGGGAGGCCCGGACGTGCGCTCGCTGCAAGACGTCGTTAACCACGATAGGGGCGGTTGTCTCGAGAATGCGTTAACGCATGCTCATGATTGCCGCTCTTGGTGGCGGATCGGTGGCGAAGGCACGTTGCATTCGACGAAAATCACCGAAGATCACGCCAACCAGTTCTGCGTCGTCTCGTGACGCTGGTCAATGTCGACGTCGCGGGATAAGACGCCTCGAACCGCTTCGCGCCCTCCTTTCAGCCGACGGACGCCCTCACATGACCGACCGCGAGATCCCCGAATCGGCGTCGCCGGCCGATACCGCACCCGTCCTCGCCACCACCGAGACGCCGGTCGCGAACGCGCCGCGGCCCGACCCGACGGCGCCCGCGCCGGTTCCCCCGGTGCGCGATGCCGACGGCCGCCTGTCGCATGCCTTCATCGTCGCGGTCGCCGAGGCGATCGAGGCGGAGGATCGCGAACGCCTCGGCGAGTTGGCCGGCGACCTGCACGAGGCCGACCTCGGCGATCTGATCGGCGCCCTCGACGTCGACGAGCGGCCGCGTCTGGTCGCGCTGCTCGGCGACGACTTCGACTTCTCCGCGCTGGTCGAACTCGACGAGACGGTGCGCGTCCAGCTGATCGAGGATCTGCCGGCCGACACCGTCGCCGAAGGCGTGCGCGATCTCGATTCGGACGATGCGGTCTACATCCTCGAGGACCTCGACGAGGCCCGTCAGGACGCGATTCTCGACACCCTGCCGGCCGACGAGCGCGAGACGCTGGAGCGCAGCCTCGACTATCCGGAGGAATCCGCCGGCCGTCTGATGCAGACGGAGTTCATCGCGGTGCCACCCGACTGGACCGTCGGTCACGTCATCGACTGGTGCCGTGAGACCGAGGATCTGCCCGACGACTTCTACGAGATCCACGTGGTCGGCGAACATCGGCGGCTGCTCGGCACCGTCGCGCTCGACCGGATCCTGCGCAACAAGCGCACCCAACTGGTCGGCGACATCCTCGAGGAGGATCCCCAGACCGCCCACGCCACCGACGACCGCGAGGACGTCGCCCGCCTGTTCGCCCACTACAACCTGATCTCGCTGCCGGTGGTCGACGATTCCGGTCGCCTCATCGGCGTGATCACCGCCGACGACGTCGTCGACGTGGTCGAGGAGGAGGCGGAAGAGGACCTGCGCGCGTTGGCCGGCGTCGGCGACGAAGAGATCTCCGACACCGTCTGGTACACCACCCGCAACCGCTTCATGTGGCTGCTGGTCAATCTGTTCACCGCCTATCTCGCCGCCGCGGTGATCGGCCTGTTCGAGGACACGATCGCCAGGATCGTCGCGCTGGCGGCGCTCGCGCCGATCGTCGCCGGTCAGGGCGGCAACGCCGCCACCCAGACGATGACCGTCGCGGTGCGCGCCATCGCCACCCGCGAGGTCGGCCGCTTCAACATCGCCCGCTTCGTCAACCGCGAGGTGATGGTGAGTTTCCTCAACGGCTTCGCCTTCGCGGTGATCGTCGGTCTGTCGGTCTGGGCCTGGTACGGCGAGCGCCAGCTCGGACTGGTGATCGGCGGCGCGATGGTCACCAACCTGATCGCCGGCGGTCTCGCCGGAGTGGCGATCCCGCTGGCGGTCGAGAAGGTCGGCGGCGATCCGGCGGTGATCTCCGGGGTCTTCGTGACCACCGTCACCGACTGCGTCGGCTTCTTCGCCGTCCTCGGACTGGCCACCTGGTGGTACGGCATCGCCTGACCGGACCGGCCGCACCGTCGCGCCGCGTCGTTTCGCGGGTCGCTCGGGGAAACTCGCGGCCGGCGCGTGCATTCCTCTGGCGCGATCGCCACGCCGGGTCCACCATCGCCGCGTGGCGGGTTCCCCGCCCGACTCGGGGAGGTTCGACGATGCCCCGTACCCGTCTCCTGCTTCTCGCCGTACTGCTCGCCGCCGGACCCGCCTCGGCCGCCGAACTCGGCACCGAAGCCAAGGCGATCGCCGCCGCGGTGAAGATCCTGAAGGGCGATCCCTACGGCTCCACCGACGCCGAGGTGCGCGCCAACATCCGCGAAGTGGTCCGCACCACCCGTTCGGCCACGCCCTGTGGCGGCGGATCGGCGCCGGTCTGGTCGATCCGGGTGGTGATCGCCGCACCGAACGGCAATCCCGACAGCCCGATCGACGGCCGTCTGGTGCTCGACGCCAGGACCGGCCGGATGGTCTGCGCCGGATTGCCGTTCCTCGACTGAGCCCGCCGTCGGCCGCGGCCGAACCCGGCTCGACCGCCGCCGACGATGCTCCCTCCGGAGATCCGTCGATGTCTCTTCCGTTCCGCCTCGCCGCGATTTTCCTTCTCGCGCTGCCCCTCTCGCCGGCGCCCGCCGCGGCCGATCCCGGCGATCCCGCCGGATGGTCGACCGTGATCGACCGTCGCGGCCGCGCCTTCCTGATCCACACCGAGACCGCCGCCGGCCCGCGCCTGTTCCGGCTGTCCTGCCTGACCGACGTCGACCTCGTCGGCGTGATGGCCAAACTGCCCGGCCTCGCCGTCGCCGCGGTCGCTCGGCTCGATCTCGCCTCCGGCGGCGCCCGCCATTCGTTCACCGGCGAGGTCGCCGACGAAGCGTCCGACGGCGGGATCGCCTTCCGCGCCGACGTCGACGCCGATGCCAAGGGCCGGCGGGTGATCGAGAAGTCTCTGGTCTCGGTGCTCGACGGCCCCGGTCCGCTGATCGCGACCGTCGGTGCGGCGAGTCTGAGCCTGCCGGTCGCCGGCCTAGCCGAACCGGCGAAGCGGTTCCGCGCCGTCTGCTTCGGCCGGCGCGGCTGAACCGGCGGTCTCGCCGACCCTTCACCTTCGCGCAGAGGATCGTCGGCGCGAGGGTCGACAGGCCGACGTCCGATCACTAAATCTAGGGAACCGAGAAGATCCGTCCCGCGCGAGCCTCCCGCTCGTCCCACCCGGAAAGCGCCATGATCACCAGCCCGAAGACCTATTGGTACACCCGCCTCGACGAAGAGGAAGAGGACGACGAGAAGACGAAGACCCCGCAGTCGGTGCCGGTCGACAAGCATCTGTTCGACGCCCGCACGGTTCTCGTCACCGGCTCGATCACCCAGGAGCTCGCCCGCGACGTCACCGCGCGGCTACTGGCGCTGTCGCACGCCTCCTCCGATCCGATCGACATGATCGTCTGCTCGCCCGGCGGTCACGTCGAGAGCGGCGACATGATCCACGACGTGATCGACTTCATCCCGGCTCCGGTCCGGATGATCGGCGTCGGCTGGGTCGCCTCGGCCGGCGCGCTGATCTACATCTCGGTGCCGCGCGAGCGCCGCTTCTGCCTGCCCAACACCCGCTTCCTGCTGCATCAGCCGTCCGGCGGCGCCGGTGGTCCGGCGACCGACATCGAGATCCAGGCGCGCGAGATCATCAAGATGCGCGACCGCCTGAACCTGCTGTTCTCGGACGCGACCGGACAGCCGATCGAGCGGATCGAGAAGGACACCGACCGCGACTTCTGGATGGGTCCGGAAGAGGCGGTGGCCTACGGGCTGGTCGGCAAGATCGTCAAGAAGATGACCGACGTCGCCTGATCCGGCCGACCGTCGAAGGACATGGCAAGGGCCCCTCGCGGGGCCCTTCGTCGTTTCCGGCTTCCGTCAGACGGGATCGGTCCCCGCCGGTTTCTCGGTCGGGGCGTCGTCGAGCAGGGCGGCGCGGGCCCGCGACAGATACTGCCGGCGCATCAGCACCAGCAGCACGAAGGTCGTCGCGGCGACGAACACCCAGGCGTTGATGAACCAGCCGAAGAAGCCGACCGAGAAGAACAGCGTCTTGAGCCCGGACTGGAAATGGTGCCCGGCATCGATCTGCATCACGCCGGCCCGGGCGATCGCCCGATCCATCGCCGGGCTCGTCGCCTCCTCGCGCGGCGGCACCGCGCCGAGCAGGATCGCCGAATAGTTGAACAGCCGGTAGGACCAGCCGAATTTGAAGAACGCGAAGGCGTAGATCGCGGCGAGGCAGAGGATCTTGCCCTCCAGCACCGCCTTGGTGGTGGCGACGTGGACCGGCAGATCCCGGAAGATCTCGACCATCCGGTCGGTCTGGTTGAGGAGGGCGAACGAGCCGCCGAGCGCGATCAGCGAGGACGACGCGAAGAAGGCGGTGCCGTTCTGTAGGCTCGCCATGATCGCGGTGTCGACCATCCGGAGTTCGCGGCCGCGCATCACCTCCATCCAGCGATCGCGTTGGCCGTCCATCAGCTGGGTCAGCGAGACGCCGGCCAGCCGGAAGCGTTCGATCAACGGATCGACGCAGTGCCAGGCGAACAGGAACCAGAGCGAGGCCGTGAGGTCGAGTGCGGCGATGTCGGGCATCGTTGAGATCTAGCGCGAACCGGCCTCGCGGAAAACCCCCGAACGCACCTCGCCCGCCCGGGGGGCTTCCGGGCGGGCGATGCGGCGGGGGTCGCGTCGGGTCGGATCGGATCAGTTGCCGTGGTCGTTCGACTGCCGCTCGAAGTCCTCCTGGATGGCGACGGCGGCGGCGCCGTTGCGCGCCCAGACGTTGTCCGTTTGCATCATGGTCTGCTTCGAGGTGGTCGTCTGGATCATCGGCTGGGAGGCGAAGGCGGCGCCGGCGGAGACCGCGACGATCTCGGCGACGACGACGGCGGTGGTGAGGATCTTGCGCATGACGATGTCCTTTCGGTCTTCGTTTCGGGAATTCCGGTTCCGGGATGGCTCGGCGGTCGTGAGGTCTTCGGGGGGGAGGGGCGACCGCCTCGACACGCACCATGCGCCGCACCGGCTTCGCCTTCAAATTAAAAAAAGATAATGAAAACAGCGTATTGCGCCACGATTCCGCCGTTCTTCGACGGCGCTTCGGTCGCGTCCGCGTGATCGTCGGTGAGCTGTGTCGGCGCTCGGTGCCGCTCTGGCGTGCGGCGTGGCGGTTTTGCCGGGCCGACCGGCGCGCGGCCTTCACGGGGGACGTGAGAGGCCGCGATCGGCGGGACGGGGCGTCGTCACGATTCCGCCATGCGCGATCGGTCAACGCCGGTGATCGACCTCTTCAGGAAAATCGGTTGGACCTCGCGAGGAGCGGGTGGCACCGTCCGGCTGCGTCTCCGAGGCACCGCTCTCGGCGGCGATGCCGTAGACGAGAGGATCCACCGATGTCCGTTCCCACGCTGGTGATCGCCAACAAGCGCTATTCGTCCTGGTCGCTCCGCCCCTGGCTGGTGATGACCCATTTCGGCCTGCCGTTCCGGGAGGTCGGGGTGCTGCTCGACCTGCCCGAGAGCAAGGCCGAGATCCTGCGCTGGTCGCCGTCCGGCCGGGTTCCCTGCCTCGTCGACGGCGACATCCGGGTCTGGGAGACGCTGGCGATCGTCGAGTATCTCGCCGAGCGCCACCCCGATCTGCCGATCTGGCCGACCGACGTCGCGGCCCGTGCCGAGGCCCGGGCGATCTCCAACGAGATGCACGCCGGTTTCCAGGCGCTGCGCTCCGCCTGTCCGATGAACCTGCGCAAGCGCTTCGCCTGGAAGCCGCGCGGCGGCGAGAAGGCGGCGGCCGACGTCGCCCGGATCGTGGAGCTGTGGCGCGCCGCGCGTGCGCGCTTCGGCGCCGGCGGACCGTTCCTGTTCGGTGCCTTCTCGGCCGCCGACGCGATGTACGCGCCGGTCGCCACCCGGCTCGACACCTACGCCTGGCCGCTCGACGCCGACATCCGCGCCTATGTCGATGCGGTCCTCGATCTCCCCGCCTTCCGCGCCTGGAAGGCGGCGGCCGACCTCGAGACCGCGCTGGTGCCGAGCGACGAGGTCGAGGACTGAGCGGAGCCCCACCCGCGCCCGGTCGTGGAGATCACGATCGGGTGCAGGGCAGGGGGAGGGCCGGCGCGTGGTTCAGTCCCGTCGCGACATCGACTAGGATCGCCCACCCGCGGTTCGCTCCGCTCCGATCCCCTCTCGACGGTTCATGGCACTCCATCTCATCAAGCTCTGCGTCGGCTGCGACGGCATCGAAGACCTGACCGACTGGATCGCCCAGCGCCTTTCCGAAGCGCGCCGTGCCGGGCGAGAGCCCCATCATGTCCACCGCACCCGGATGATGCCGAAGAAGGTCGAGGAGATCCTCGACGGCGGCTCGCTCTATTGGGTGATCAAGGGGCAGATCCGGGTCCGCGAGGCGATCCTCGATCTGCGCTCGGTGGTCGACGCGGCGGGCGTTCCCCATTGCGACATCGTCCTGTCGGGCGAGGTGGTCGAGGTCGAGGCGCGTCCCTGTCGACCGTTCCAGGGCTGGCGCTACTTCGCCGCCGAGACAGCGCCGCGCGATCTGCGGGCCGCCGGGGAGGCGGTCGCCGATCTGCCGGTGGAGTTCCTGCGCGAACTCGCCGGCCTCGGCCTGCTCTGATCCGCCGCGCGATCACCGCATTCCGGGGCGAGAGTGGACGCGGTAGGATGAAGCCTCGCTCCAACCGTCGGGAGCCCCGATCGATGCCACATCTCAGACCCTGCATCGGTGGACTGCCGCTCGCACTCGCCGGTGCGCTCGTCGCGGGAGCCCTGCTCACCGGACCGGCCGCCGCCGCGTCCTGTGCCACGCCGCGCGACCGAATGGTCGGCAATCCCGCCTTCGCCCGGCCTCAGCCCTGCGCCACCACCCGGCCCGCGGTGACCGGCTCGGGCGTCGCGATCGACCGGCGCAACGGCACCACCACCTATCAGTTCGGCAACACCTCGGTCGGCGTTTCCGGTTACGTGCGCTCCGACACCACCATCCAACGCCGCTACGGCCGCTGACCGGGCGGCGCCGTTCGGCGGTTCAGCCGCTCCGCCGTGTGGCGAAGATCGCATCGAACCGCCGCGCCAGCGCGATGTCCTTCTCGGTCACCCCTCCGGCGTCGTGCGTGGTCAGTCGGACCGCGACCCGGTTCCACACGTTGCTCCATTCGGGATGGTGGTTCGCCGCCTCGCACCAGGTCGCCGCCTCCATCATGAAGCCGATCGCCTGGGGAAAGTCGGCGAAGCGATAGATTCGCTCGATCGCCGTCGCGTCGCCGTTCCAGCCTTCCGGTATCGCCGGGTGTGCGCCCATCGTGTCCTCCTCGCGTCGCTCGGCGGACCGGCCGCCGGTCGCCGACGACGAGGAGATGGGGCGCGCCGGCCCGTCGACCATCCCCGGCGCCCCCGGAGGGACATCGATAGCGTCTCGGCCCGTGCGGGTCCCGGGGGGCGGTTTCGCCGTGCCGGGCGCCCGGGGAGGGATGGGCGGATGCGGCCGGCGGTGCTATGTCCGAGGTCGACGAGCGCCGGCCCCGGTTCCGCGGAGCGCCGGCGCCGATCGGCTCGCCATGGAGATCATCGGATGAACTCGGTTCTGTTGGGTGTCGCGGCGTTGGTCGGGCTGATCGTCCTGATCCAGGGCTTCGTCTCGGCCGACCCGAAATCGCTGGCGATCGTCCTGCGGCGTGCCGGTGCGGCGGCGCTGATGGCGCTCGCCGCCGCCCTGATGGTCACCGGCCGGGTGCTGGTGGCGGTTCCGATCTTCCTGTTCGGGCTGTCGCTCGCCGGAGCACACGCCGGGGCCTTCGCCCGCTGGGTCAAACCGTTCCTCGGCCCCTGGCGCGGCCTGTTCTCCCTCGGAGGAGGTGGCGCCGGAGCCGCCGCCCGCTCGACGGTGCGTTCCGCCGCGCTGGAGATGGACGTCGATCACCGCAGCGGAACTCTCTCCGGCCGGGTCCTGGCCGGCCGTTTCGAGGGGAGGGAGCTGGCGCATCTGTCGATCGCCGATCTCCTGTCGTTGCGTGACGAGGTCGGTTCAGACCCGGAGAGCCGATCCCTGCTCGAAGCATATCTCGATCGCCGGGCGCCCCTGTGGCGTCAGCACGTGGATCAGGGTCCGGCTGCGGGGCAGGGACGCCCGCCGCGCCCGGGCGCGATGACCGACGAGGAGGCCCATCAGATTCTCGGCCTTCGCCCAGGCGCCGGCGAAGCGGAGATTCGCGAGGCCCATCGACGGCTGATGAAGGCGGTCCACCCGGATGTTGGTGGATCCAACTTCCTGGCCGCCAAGATCAACGAAGCCAAAGATCGTCTGATCGGCCGACATGGCACGCGCTCCAATCACTGACGCAGAGCTAGACAGGCGAAATCCTTGCGGCGGAGTTCCTTGCACGCGGCCTCCGCGGCCTTCTGATCCTTCAGTCCGGCGAAGCGCGCGCGCCACAGACGCCCGCCGCCGTCGCCGGTCGTCTCGGTGATCGGCTCCAGCCGGCCGAGCGGACCGGACAGCCGTTCCTTGGCCTTGGCCAGGGCGGCCTTGGCGGCGCTCTCGCGGTCGTAGGCGCCGATCTGGACGAGCCAGCCGCGCACGTCGCTCTTCGGAGCCGGCTCCTCGACCTTGCGCTTGGCGCCGAGGCTGCCGGTCGTTTCGGTCGCGTCGGTCACCGGGCGGGAGACCGGCGGCGTGATCGAGGCGGTGCGGACCCGGATCGGCTCGGAGGAGACCACCCTGGCCTGTTCCACCGGCACCGTCGCGCGGGCGGGTTCGGGCTGTGCCGCGGCACGCGCCACCGGCCGCGGAACCTCGCCCGCCGGTCCGCGGCCGGTCGCCGCCACCGGCAGCAGGATCGCTCGGGCCATCGCCACCGCGGCGCCGTGATCGGCCGAGGTGCGGGTCTCGGTCTCCATCCGGGGCAGGACGATCTGCTCCGACGAGGCGATCCGGGGCGCATTGGCGTTGCGCGGCGCGGCGGCGGTCGACCGGACGAGATCGACCGGCCCTTCGGCGGTGGCCCGTTCGGGCACGATCGCGGCGACCGCGACGATCTCGCGCGGCGCGGAGACCGGCGGCGGGACGTCCCCGGCATAGGCGAGGACACCGGCAGGCGCGTCGTCGTCGCCGAGGTCGGCATCCGCGACCCGGTTCTCGCTGAACACGGACGAGCTCTTGCCGCCGGTCGAGGCCTCGCCGATGTGGCTGGTCAACAGCTTGATCATGTGGTCGTCGCGGGCCCGCGCCGAGGACCCGCCGAGCACGGCGGCGACCAGATGGCGGTTGTCGCGCCGGAGCGAGGAGACCAGGTTGAAGCCGGAGGCGTCGGTGTAGCCGGTCTTGATCCCGTCCACGCCTTCCAGCCGATAGAGCAGCCGGTTGTGGTTGGGGATGGCGCCGCCGCCCCAGGCGAAGCTGCGGGTCGAAAAATAGCGGTAATAGGCGGGGAAGCGTTCCTGCAGCGCCCGGCCGAGGGTGACCATGTCGCGTGCGGTGGTGATCTGGCGCGAATTCGGCAGACCCGAGGCATTGTAGAAGACGGTGCCGCGCATGCCGATCCGTTTGGCGGTGGAGGTCATCCGGCGCGCGAAGGCATCCTCCGAACCGCCGATGTTCTCGGCGATCGCCACCGCGACGTCGTTGGCCGACTTGGTCACCAGCGCGCGGATCGCGTCTTCGACCGCGATCGTCTGTCCCGGACGGAAGCCGAGCTTGGAGGGCGCCTGTTCGGCGGCGTGGCGCGACACGGTGAGACGGCTGTCCATCGACATCCGCCCCTTCCTGAGTTCCTCGAAGAGGATGAACAGGGTCATCATCTTGGTCAGCGAGGCGGGATGGCGCGGCGCATCGGCGTTCTTGGAGAACAGAACCCGGCCGGTCTTGTCGTCGACCACGTGGGCCGCATAGCGCGCCGAAGAGCCGATGTCGTCGTCGCCGCCGCGTTGGACCTTGGCGGCGGTCGACCGATGGTGGTGCCGCCGTGCCGCGTCGGCCTGAGTGGCCGATCCGACACCGACGATCACGCTCAACAGAACCGCGGCGACGAGACGAACCCGTTCCGCTACGCGCTTGTACTGCACTGCCACATCCTCGAAGCCGCCGCCCGTCCTGGACGACGGACGCCTCGAACCATCGTGCCGGCACCACGCCTCACCCCGATCCTCGGAGGTCCGCCTTCACACGGCTCGAGCTCCGAAGGGGGCGGAAGCAAGGGCGTCTGTGACGTGCCGGGCACAGCCCGCAGAATGCCGTCGGCTCGGTTGATGAAGCGTAAAGGAGAACGAAACCTTTCTATTGTGCACTGCAAAAATAGCGCTTGACGGCGGCGTTTCGGCTGTTCATATTGCACTGCAACAAGGGTCGGCCGATGGTCGGTTCGATCCGTTGATCCGACCCCGCGCGACGCGGGTTCCCATCGAGAGGACCGCCGTCATGACCACCGTCGAAGACTTCCAGAAGTTCGCCAAGGACAACGCCGACACCACCACCAAGGCGCTCGGCACCTTCTCCAAGGGGCTCCAGGCGATCGCCGTCGAGTACGCCGAGTATACGAAGGCGTCGTTCGAGGAAGGTTCCGCGGCGCTCGAGCGGATCGCCGGCGCCAAGACGCTGGACAAGGTCGTCGAGATCCAGGCCGACTACGCCAAGAAGTCCTACGATGCCTTCGTGGCGCGCTCGACTCGGGTCGGCGAGCTGTGGGCCGACCTCGCCAAGGAGGCGGTGAAGCCCTTCGAGGCGCTGGTCCCCAAGCCGGCGAAGTGATCGATCGACCTCGGCCCGTCGGGCCGGAACGGACGAGATGCGAGGCCCGGTCGGTGACGACCGGGCCTTCGTCGTTCGCGGACCACGGGAACCGGTTCTCCGGCTGCCCATGCAATGAGCCGTTCACGACGTTGCGATGGGCGCGTTCTGCCCTACAATATCGTGAGAAGCATCCCCACATCGTCCGGAGCGGGCTCCCAGCCCGTGTCCGGGAGGGGCGGCCTTCCCAAGGACTCTCGCCGGGCTTCCGCCCTCGTTCAACGCCAGGCGCATCGGCTGCCCGTCACCGGTGCTTTCGAAGAAGATCATGCGCGTCGGAGAGCCGACAATGAGCCGCGAACCCCAGCGGTCCGGACCTGACGATCCCGATCAGGGCGTCGTCACCCACACCCGTCCGAAGCTGAAGCGCCCGAGCCTCTACCGGGTGCTCCTGCTCAACGACGATTACACGCCGATGGAGTTCGTCGTGCACGTCATCGAACGCTTCTTCAACAAGGGGCGCGAGGAGGCGACGCGCATCATGCTGCACGTCCACCATCACGGTGTCGGCGAATGCGGCATCTTCACCTACGAGGTGGCCGAGACCAAGGTCACCCAGGTGATGGATTTCGCTCGGAAGAACCAGCACCCGTTGCAGTGCGTCATGGAAAAGCAGTGAGGTCTTCGACGTGCCGTCCTTTTCCCGCAGTCTCGAGAAGGCGCTCCATCACGCACTCCACCTCGCCAACGAGCGCCATCAGGAATACGCCACCCTGGAGCATCTGCTGCTCGCCCTGCTCGAAGATCAGGACGCGACGGCGGTGATGCGCGCCTGCAACGTCGACGTCGACGTGCTCCGGCGCAATCTGGTGGAATACGTCGACACCGAGCTCGAGAACCTCGTCACCGACGACGGTGACGACGCCAAGCCGACCGCCGGATTCCAGCGCGTGATCCAGCGGGCGGTGATCCATGTGCAGTCGTCCGGTCGCGAGGAAGTGACCGGCGCCAACGTCCTCGTCGCGATCTTCGCCGAACGCGAGTCCCATGCGGCCTATTTCCTGCAAGAGCAGGACATGACCCGTTACGACGCGGTCAACTACATCAGCCACGGCATCGCCAAGCGGGCCGGCATGTCGGAGGCTCGGCCCCCTCGCGGAGCGGAGGACGACATGTCGACCACGGAAACCACCGCCGAAGCCAAGAAGAAGACCGACGCTCTCGAAGCCTACTGCGTCAACCTCAACGACAAGGCGCTGAAGGGCAAGATCGATCCTCTGATCGGACGCGATGCCGAGATCGCACGCACCATTCAGGTGCTCTGCCGCCGTTCGAAGAACAATCCGCTCTACGTCGGTGATCCCGGCGTCGGCAAGACGGCGATCGCCGAAGGTCTCGCCCGCCGCATCGTCGAGGGCGACGTGCCGGAAGTCCTGATCGGTTCGACCGTCTTCGCCCTCGACATGGGCGCCCTGCTCGCCGGAACCCGCTACCGCGGCGACTTCGAGGAGCGGCTGAAGCAGGTGGTCAAGGAGATCGAGGACTACCCCAAGGCGATCATGTTCATCGACGAGATCCACACCGTGATCGGCGCCGGGGCGACCTCTGGCGGGGCGATGGATGCCTCGAATCTGCTCAAGCCTGCCCTCGCATCGGGCAATGTCCGCTGCATCGGCTCGACCACCTACAAGGAGTATCGGCAGTTCTTCGAGAAGGACCGGGCGCTGGTCCGGCGCTTCCAGAAGATCGACGTCAACGAGCCGTCGATCCCCGACGCGATCGAGATCCTGAAGGGGCTGAAGCCCTATTTCGAGGAGCACCACAAGGTCCGCTACACCAACGACGCGGTCAAGGCGGCGGTGGAGCTGGCGGCCCGCTACATCTCCGACCGCAAGCTGCCGGACAAGGCGATCGACGTGATCGACGAATCCGGTGCGGCGCAGATGCTGGTGACCGAATCGAAGCGGCGCAAGATCATCGGCGTGCGCGAGATCGAGGAGACCATCGCGACGATGGCCCGGATCCCGCCGAAGTCGGTGTCGAAGAACGACGCCGAGGTGCTGGAGCATCTCCAGGCCAACCTGACGCGGGTCGTCTACGGCCAGGACAAGGCGATCGAGATGCTCGCCGCGGCGATCAAGCTGGCCCGCGCCGGCCTGCGCGAGCCGGAGAAGCCGATCGGCTCCTACCTGTTCGCCGGCCCGACCGGCGTCGGCAAGACCGAGGTCGCCCGCCAGCTCGCCAAGCTGCTCGGGGTGGAGATCCTGCGCTTCGACATGTCGGAGTACATGGAGCGCCACACCGTCAGTCGGCTGATCGGTGCGCCTCCCGGCTATGTCGGCTTCGATCAGGGCGGTCTCCTGACCGACGGCGTCGACCAGCATCCGCACTGCGTGCTGCTGCTCGACGAGATCGAGAAGGCCCATCCTGATCTCTACAACATCCTGTTGCAGGTGATGGACCACGGCCGGCTCACCGACCACAACGGCAAGCAGGTCGACTTCCGCAACGTCATCCTGATCATGACCACCAACGCCGGGGCCGCCGACCTCGCCAAGGCGCCGATCGGCTTCAACCGGTCGAAGCGCGAGGGCGACGACACCGAGGCGATCAACCGGCTGTTCACGCCGGAGTTCCGCAACCGTCTCGACGCCGTGGTGACCTTCCAGAACCTGCCGCTGGAGGTGATCCGTCAGGTCGTCACCAAGTTCGTGATGCAGCTCGAGGCGCAGCTCGCCGACCGCAACGTCACCTTCGAACTCGACGACGCGGCGGTCGATTGGCTGGCGACCAACGGCTACGATCGCCAGATGGGCGCCCGTCCGCTCGGCCGGGTGATCCAGGAGCACATCAAGAAGCCGCTCGCCGACGAGGTTCTGTTCGGCAAGCTGAAGCGTGGCGGCGTGGTCAAGGTGACCGTCGGCAAGGACGAGGAGGGTCGCGACAAGCTGCAGCTCGAGGCGATCGCCTCCGTGGCCGTGGTGGCGACGCCGAAGCCGGAACCCGAGGTCGAGGCCGAGAAGCCGGCCAAGGCCAAGGCCAAGCGGGCGCCGAAGAGCGGCCTGCCGGTGCCCGCCAAGCCGCGCGCGGTGGTCAAGAAGGAGCCGAGCGAGGGCTGAGCCTCGTCGCCCGGAGCGAAGTCCGACGGCCCGGCGGGCGAGACCCCGCCGGGCCGCTTCGCGTTCGGGGGAGGGGAGGGAAGCGGGGCTCAGGGGCCTGCGCCCTCGTCGAGGGATTTGGGGCCCCCACGTCGCCGACGGATCTCCGGGCCCGGCCGTACGGCCAACCCCCGTCGTCCCCGGCCGGAGCGCAGCGGAGGGGAAGGGGATCCATCGACGTCTCGACGGGGTGTGAGATCCGTAGGTCCCTGCTCCTCCGCTGCGCTCGCCGGGGACGACGGCGGACTTCGGGGAGGGCGACAGCGAGCGGACCGAAGCCTCGCCGACCGATCCCACGGGCTCCGACCGAGCCGCTTCCCGTCTCCTCTGGCGAGAGGAGATGGAGGAGCCCGATCCCCGCCGGTCGGCGAGGGCATCGCGAGAACCTGCCCCACTCGTCCGGCCCGAGCATCGGCGTCGCCCCGCGCCGCGCCCCCTGCGGCGCTCCGCCTCACGCGAGGGGGCTTGTGGCTGTTCTTGATATGTTCTAGATCTCTCCGTGCCCGCCGTCGCTCTCACAACGAAGTTCGTCGCCATGATCGATCACTTGGGATTCCCCGTCGCCGACCTCGCGCGCTCCCGGGCCTTCTACGAGAAGGCGCTGGCGCCGCTCGGCTATTCGGTCGTGATGGAGGTCTCCGCCGAAGAGACCGGCCGTCACGCCCATGTCGGCTTCGGTGCCGACGGCAAACCCGATTTCTGGATCGCCTCGGGCGGCGCGCTCGGCGGCCGGCTCCACGTCGCCTTCGCGGCGAAGGATCGCGCCACCGTCGACGCCTTCCATGCCGCGGCGCTCGCCGCCGGCGGCATCGACAACGGCGCGCCCGGCCTCAGGCCCCACTATCACCCGAACTACTGGGGCGCCTTCGTCCTCGACCCCGACGGCCACAACATCGAAGCGGTCTGCCACCGCCCGGTGTGACGGCGCCGTCCCGGTCCGCCGGGCGGGGGGCCTCCGGTCGGGGTGCGTGCGCCCGGGCGCTGGCGGGCGTCTGTCACCGGCGCGGCCGGGTCCCTCGTCGCCGGGCGGGCGAAAACGCTGCGCCGCCGGCCCCCGCCGTGCGGTTCGGTGCCGGCTGGTCGCGGCGTCGCGCGGTGTGGGTACGTCGTCACCGCCGTGGAAACGGTCGGCGCCGGCCCGACCGGGTCGTCGCACCGGAGAGTACGGCCGAGGCGTTCGGCGCGCCGTGTCGGCGTTCCGGCCACGGCCCGTGGAACGGGGGCCGGTCTTCGCCCGGGTCAGCGGCCGAGCCGCGGCACCAGCGACAGCAGCACCAGCAGGATCACCGCGCCGATCGTCGCGTGGAAGATCTCGCGGAAGAAGCCGCCGCCGACCCAGAACCCGAGGCGCGGCAGCACGAATCCGGCGATCGCCGCACCGGCGATGCCGACCACCACGTTGGTGAGGAAGCCGAAGCCGCCGCCGCGCACCAAGAGACCGGCGAGCCAGCCGGCGATCGCGCCGACCAGGATCCAGGTGAGAAGGCCCATCGCGTCTTTCCCCTCTTTCGGCGTCGCCGGACGGCGACGGTGATCCTCGGTCCGCGTGCGGGCATCGTCGTCCGCGCGATCTCCACGGCCGGCGCCACCGACCGCTCCGGTCGGAGGGAGCCCGCCGATGGCGGAAGGTCCGGTCGGACGGGTCCGGTCTCCGCCGGTGGTCGCCCCTGCTTCCGCAGGGTCTCGCCCGGGTCCGGGGGCCGCCGAGAGCCGGTGGCCGCGGCCCCCGTGATCGGTGTGCGGTGCGCGCGACGTTCGGACGGGTCCGGCGGTCGCGGACCCGACATCAGAGCGCCGCGCGCAGCTTCTCCGCGTGGGCGGCGAGGATCTTCGGATCGGCGAAGGGCCGCGGCAGCGGGCGGATGCGGTCGGCCATCTGGCGCGGCAGGACGTGGAAGTGCAGGTGGAACACCTCCTGCCCGCCGGCCTTCTCGTTGAACTGCTGGATGGTGATGCCGTCGGCGAGGAAGGCCTGTTGCGCCGCGACCGCGATCTTCTGCACCGTCGCGATCACGTGGCCGAGGTCGGCCGGCGCGATGTCGAGGATGGTGCGGGCCGGCGCCTTCGGAATCACCAGCACATGGCCGTCGACCGCCGGCATCACGTCCATGAAGGCGAGCGTGTGCTCGTCCTCGTGGACGACGTGGGCGGGGATCTCGCCGCGCAGGATCTTGGCGAAGACGTTCTGGTCGTCGTAGGCGGGGGTCATCGTCGGACCTCTTTCTGTTCGTCCCCGAAGACTGTCCCGCCGCACGGGCGACCGGTCAAGCGCCGGGATCGGGATTCGGGCGATCGCGGTCGGCGTAGGGCGTCTGCGCGCGGAGGTCCGGGTCGCTCGCCGCCAGCGCCGCCGTCTCGCGGTCCAGGAACCGGTCGACCGCGACGCGGAAGCCGGGATCGGCGATGAGATGCGCCGAGCGGGTGGCGACCGGCAGATAGCCGCGCGCCAGTTTGTGCTCGCCCTGTGCCCCCGCTTCGACCCGCGAGAGGCCGTGGGCGATCGCCCAGTCGATCGCCGCGTAGTAGCAGGTCTCGAAGTGCAGGAACGGCCGCCCGTCGGTGGTTCCCCACCAGCGGCCGTAGAGCGCGTCGGCGCCGACGAAGTTGAGGGCCCCGCCGATCGGCCGCCCGGCTTCGCGCGCCACCAGCAGCAGCACGCGGTCGCCCATCGTCTCGCCGATCATCGAGAAGAAGCGGCGTCCGAGGTAGGGCCGCCCCCATTTGCGCGAACCGGTGTCGATGTAGAAGTCGAAGAAGGCGTCCCAGTCGGCTTCGCCGATCTCGGCACCGCGCAGGGCGACGATCTCGACCCCGCCGGCCACCGCCTCGCGGCGTTCGCGCAGGATCTGCTTGCGTTTGCGCCCGAGCAGCGTGTCGAGGAAGTCGGCGAAGTCGCGATAGCCGCGGTTCGGCCAATGGTACTGGCGGTCCTCCCGGATCGACCAGCCGGCTTCGGCGAAGACGCCGAGGTCCCGGGATCCGAGAAACGTCGCGTGCGCCGAGGACAGGCCGGCGCCGGTGGTCATCTCGGCGAGCGCCGCCACCAGCACCCGCCGGATGTCGGTGCGGGCCGTCGCCTCGCCCGGCGCCACCAGCAGCCGCGGGCCGGTGACCGGGGTGAACGGGACGCTCGCCTGGAGTTTCGGATAGTAGCGCCCACCCGCGTCCTCCCAGGCACGGGCCCAGCCGTGGTCGAAGACGTATTCGCCGAGGCTGTGGGTCTTGGCGTAGGCCGGGACGATGCCGATCGGCCGTCCGTCCGGCCCGTCGACGACCAGATGGCGAGGATGCCAGCCGGTCTCGGGGGAGGCGGCACCGGAGTCCTCCAGTGCGCGGAAGAAGGCGTGGTCGACGAACGGATCGGCCGGACGCCCGTCGGCCGCGATCCCGTCACCGGCCGCACAACGATTCCAGTCGGCGGACGAGATCTCCCCGGCGGCGGTGACGACGCGGACGCTCACCGCCCCGTCGAACGGGTCTTCCATCGGCCCTCCGGTCTCCTCGGCCGCGTCGGTTCGGACGCGTGTCTCCCGTGACGATGGTCGATCCGGCTCACCGAACCCACCGGTGGGTCGCCGCGCGGCGTCCGGCTGCGGTGCGCTTCACCGGCAGACGCGGCGGAAATGGATGTCGCCCCAGCGATCGCGCCATTCCTCGCGCCAGCACCGACGCGGCACGACCACTTCCTCTTCCTCGTAGACACGGACCGGGCGCCGACGGACGACGATCTCCTCTTCGGGCGGCGGCGGAGCCGGCTGAGCCAGCGCGCCGCCGAGAATCAGACCGCCGACCAGCCCCGCGGCACCGGCCGCGGCGACGCCGCCGCGGTCGTAGGCGGCGGCCGGCCCGGTCGCACCGAGTTCGGCGGCGACGAGAACGGCGGCGATGCCGAGAGCGAGAACGGGCTTCGAGAGCACCATCGTGGACAACCTCCTCGAGACCGGAGCCGTATCGGTCCGCTCGAATCCATCGTGAAGCGGTTTCGGAGCGGCCCGCACGAAGCGAGCCGTTCGGCACGGCCGAGACTGTCGTCGACTTCCGGCGAAATCAGGGCGGGCCGCCACGGCACCGCCGATGCCGCCGGATCCCGCCGGAATCCGGTGGTATCGGGGCGTCCGCATCAGAGCGGCGTGGTGTCCGGATCGAAGCCCTCGAAGATGATCTGATCGGCCGAAGCGAGCGCCCTGGCGCGGTCGGCGGGGCTGCGCACCGTCCAAGAGATCACCGGCAGGCCGAAGAGGTGGCGGGCCACCCAGGGGCCGGGCGCCGGCAGGTCGTTCACGCAGTAGGAGACGAACCGCGGCCGGGTCCGCGGCATGTGCAGCAGATGGCGCAGGACGAATCGGTCGATGCGGGTCGATCGGCCGTAGTCCTCCGGATTCGACGCATCGTCGGCGACGATGCCGTTGGCGATCCCGGGCATCAGGCGATTGGCGGCGGCGAGTTGTTCGGGATCGAACGACTTGGTCACCACCGGCCCCTGGTAGCGCGACAGCAGCGCCGCCACCCGTTCGACCAGCCGCTCGTCGGCGTGGCGCGGGAACAGGCTCTTCATCTCGACGATCAGCCCGACCCGGCCGTCGACCAGATCGAGCAGTTCCTCGAGCGTCGGCACCTTGGCGTCGGTGCCGCGCATCGGCAGTGCCTTGAATTCGGCGAGCGTCTTGTTGCCGACCGCGCCGGCGGCGAGCGTCAGCCGTTCCAGCGTGTCGTCGTGGAAGACCATGACGGTGCCGTCGGCGGACAGCAGCACGTCGCATTCGATCGAATAGTTCTTTGCGATCGCCGCCTCGGCCGCCGGCAGAGTGTTCTCGATGATGCCCCGGGAGGCGTCATGGAGCCCACGGTGGGCGATCGGGCGGCGGGTGAGCCAGGAAATGTCCATTGGAAACTGCTCTCGCGGATGGCCTGTGGCCGGTTGCGATGCATCAGGCGACTTCGAAGATGCCTTCCACCTCGACCGCCACGCCGAACGGCAGGGCGGCGACGCCGACGGCCGAACGCGCATGCCGCCCCTTGTCGCCGAACACTTCGACGAAGAAGTCGGAGGCGCCGTTGACCACCTTCGGCTGCTCGCCGAAGTCCGGGGCCGAGGCGACGAAGCCGGTGAGCTTCACCACCCGGACGACCCGATCGAGGTCGCCGATCGCCGCCCGGACCTGTGCGATCAGGTTGATGGCGCAGAGCCGCGCCGCGGCCCGGCCGGATTCGACGTCGATCTCGGCGCCGAGGCGGCCGACGTGGGCGAGACCCGCCGGTCCCATCGGCAGCTGGCCGGAGACGTAGAGATGGTTTCCCGAGCGGACGAAGGGGACGTAGTTGGCGGCCGGGGCGGTCGGCGTCGGCAACTGGACTCCGAGTTCGGTGAGGCGGGCTTCGACGAGGCTCATGCGGCGCTCCGATTCTGCGCGTGGGTGGAGGCGGCGGCGACGTCGCCGCGACTCTTCTAGTCGGAAAGTCTAGTCTGCCGCAATCGTCCAACCGCCGCGGGTCCTGCGCGGCAGGGGAATTGCTTTCAGGGGCGAACGGTACCAAAAGGAAGGGTCCGTCGTCTCCGTCGGTCGATGCCGCGTTCGTCGGCGATCGTCGCGCCCGTCCCGAGGTCCCCGATGCCGTCGATCCGCCGTTGCGGTTCCCTCGTCGCGATCTTCGCCTTTCTTTCGGCCACGATCGCCGCCGCTGCGGCACCGGCCGAAGTGCTCGCCGGCCTCTCCGCCCATCGCGCGATCTACGACGTCCGCCTCGAACGCCGCTCGGAGCGCACCGAGGTGGTCGGCGTCGAGGGCCGGCTGGTCTACGAGTTCGGCGGCTCGGTCTGCGAAGGCTTCACCAGCCGCTTCCGGCTGGTCACCCGCATCCTCAACCAGGACGGCACCAGCCGGGTCACCGACCTGCGCACCTCGTCCTGGGAGGAGGCCGACGGCCGCAGCTTCGACTTCCTAAATCAGAACTTCGTCGACGCCCGGCAGATCGAAGAGACCAAGGGCGTCGCCACCCGCGGCGCCGGCACCGTCGACGTCCGGCTGGTCCGCCCCGGCGACAAGACCGTCAGTCTCGCCCCGGCGGAGTTCCCGACCCGCCATCTCGCCGCGATCATCGACGCCGCCGAAGCCGATCGACGTTTCGCCGAGATCGACCTCTACGATGGCTCCGAACACGGCGAGCGCACTTTCCGCACCTCGGTGGTGATCGGTCCGCCGGCCGTCGACTCCGCCGCGGATGCCGACGAGCCGGCCGCCGCCGCGTCCGCTCTCCTCGCCGGCCGGCGCCACTGGCCGGTGACGATCTCGTACTTCGCCCTCGCCGCCGCCCGTTCCGGCGATCAGGTGCCCGAGTACCAGATGAGCTTCCTGCTCTACGACAACGGCATCACCCGCCGGCTGCGGCTCGACTACGGCGACTTCGTCCTGCGCGGGTCGCTCGCCCGCATCGAGTCGGGATCCGCCGCCGTCTGCCGCTGAGGATCCTGTGGTTCGCGGTGCTCGCCCTGTGCGAGATCGCGTCTCGCCGTGGTGGTGGGCTCCGGCTTCGGCCGCGGCCGGAACACCCGCCCGGACTCGACCACGTCGTCGCCGAACTTCGCCCGGAGCGCGTCGACCGCCGCTTCCGCCCTGGCCCGCCGTCCCGCGCCCTCGTCGACGAGGTCGGGCGGATCGCAGCGGTCGATCGGCACCATGTCGGCGACCCCGATGCCGATCAGCCGGAAGCGGCGCCCGTCGGCCTCCTTGGCCAGCAGCTCGCGTCCGACCCGGAAGATCCGATCGGCGAGCGCCGTCGGATCGCCGAGGCGGCGGTTGCGGCCGTGCTGGCGGAAGTCGGGGGTCTTCAGTTTCAGCTGGACGGTGTGCCCGCCGAGCCCCGCCGCCTTCAGCCGGCGCGACACCTTGGTCGCCAGCCGGAACAGCAGCCGCTCGAGTTCCGCCGGATCGGAGACGTCGGTGTCCAGGGTGATCTCGTTGGAGATGCTCTTGACGTCGTGCTCGGGATCGACCCGGCGGCGGTCGTCGCCGACGGCCAGTGCCTTCAGTCGCCGGCCGAGCACTCCGAACCGGCGGATCAGCGCCGCTTCGTCGGCCCGCCTCAGGTCGGCGACGGTGTGCAGCCCCTCGGCGTGGAGCCCCTCGGTGGTCGCCCGCCCCACGCCCCAGATCGTCCCGACCGGCCGCGGCGCCAGGAAGTCGAGCGTCTCGGCCCGACCGATCACCGAGAAGCCGCGCGGCTTGTCGAGGTCGGAGGCGATCTTGGCGAGGAACTTGTTGTGCGACAGCCCGACCGAGACGGTGATCCCGATCCGCTCCTCGATGGTGCGGGCGAAGCGCGCCAGCGTCAGCGCCGGCGAGCCGTGGTGCAGCAACTCGGTACCGGAGAGATCGAGGAACGCCTCGTCGATCGACAGCGGTTCGACCAACGGCGTCAGTTCCAGCATCATCCGCCGGATCTCGTGGCCGACCGCGGCGTATTTCTCCCTGTTCGGGCGGATCACCACCGCGTCCGGGCAGGCCTCCAGCGCCCGCCACATCGGCATCGCCGACTTCACCCCGTGGATCCGGGCGACGTAGCAGCAGGTCGAGACGACCCCGCGCCGCCCGCCGCCGACGATCACCGGTCGGTCGGCGAGCGAAGGGTCGTCGCGCTTCTCCACCGCCGCATAGAAGGCGTCGCAGTCGATGTGGGCGATCGACAGCGTGTCGAGTTCGTCGTGATCGAGGATCCGCGGCCCGCCGCAGCGCGGGCAACGCTGCGCCCCCCGTCTCACCGGCGTGAGACAGTCGCGACAGAACGCCTTCGGCCGGGGCGGCGAGGCGGAAGGGGGAGAACCGGCTGCCGACATGGCGGCGAGTCTAGTGCAAGTCCGGTTCGGATCAAACGGGGAACATCGGCGGATCCGGCGGTTCGTCGCCGCCGTCGGCCGGAGTCGTTCGACCCGCCCCGGCGGCGTCTCCGGCGAGCCGGGCCGCGACCTGCGGCAGCGCCTCGATGCGGGCCACCACCTCCGCCCAGGAGCGGGTCTTCAGCCACACGCCCGGCACCTCGGGCGCCATCGCGAAGAAGCGCTCGTCGTCGACGAACTGCACCAGCCGCACCGCCGGCACCCGATCGCGCACCGAAGCGAGATGGACCGGCCCGTCGTCGACGAAGATCACCCCGCGCGCCTCCGGGTCCGGTCCGGCGAGCGCCGCCACCGCCGGTCCCTTCGGCCCCTCGTTGACGAGCAGCGGCAGATCGATGCCGAGCGCGGCGAGTCGGGCGCGGCGGGCCTCGGCGTGGCGAGCGGGCAGGTTGGACAGCAGCCATGGCTCGCAGCTCGCGGCGAGACGCCGCAATGCCGCCGCGGCCCCTTCGACCGGCGGCTGGCCGGCGCCGTCGCTGTCGTAGAAGGCGTCGATCAGCCGCCGCACCTCGTCGGCGCCGATCGGCTGATTCGATCCGACGCGGTAGACGTTGCCGGTGATCGCGAAGCTCGCCGGGGTGAAGCGATGGCCGGATGCGGCGAGGCGTCGCTCCAGCGGCCCGACGAAGCGCAGCACCACTTCGTCGACGTCGACCACCAGCAGCGGCCGTGCCGGGCTCGGATCGCCGACGGTGGGCGGTGGTTCGTTCATGGCGCGTCGCCGATCGGATCGAGCCGGTGGCGGGCGGCGGCGATCATCGTCGGCCGGATCCGCCGGCGCTCGGCGAAGACCAGCAGTTCGGCCTCGTCGCCCATCAGGAATTCGAGCACCGCGGCGAAGAAGCCGGGGTCTTCCGACGCCGCCCGGATGGTCTCCGGACCGAGCCCGGTCTGGGCGAGGAATCGGCCGAGCAGCTCGGGTTCTCCGGCGATGTGGGTGAACGCCGCCACCGCGATCTCCTCCGCCTCCTGCCGGTCGAGTCCGGCGCGACGGCGGCCGTCCCAGGGATCCATCCGAGGTCTCCTTTTCTCTTCCGTAAGGAATGGAGGATACAGTCCGGGACGGCGAAAGTCGCGGTTCGCGACGCGCCCGGATCCGGCCGCCGGGGGGGGTGGCCCGAGGGAGCAGCATATGGCCAAGACGGTCCTCATCGTGGAGGACAACGAGCTCAACATGAAGCTCTTCCACGACCTTCTCGAAGCCCACGGCTACCGCACGTTGCAGAGCCGCAACGGCTTCGAAGCGATGGACATCGCGCGCGCCGAGCATCCCGACCTGATCCTGATGGACATCCAGCTTCCCGAGGTCTCCGGTCTCGAAGTCACCAAGTGGCTGAAGGAAGACGATGATCTGAAGGCGGTTCCGGTCATCGCGGTGACCGCCTTCGCGATGAAGGGGGACGAGGAGCGTATCCGCCAGGGCGGTTGCGAGGCCTACATCTCCAAGCCCATCTCGGTGGTGAAATTCCTCGAGACGGTCCGCTCCTATCTCGGCGACGCCTGAGACGGGACGACGGACGGAAACGACGGGGGAGAGATGACGGGGCGCATTCTGGTCGTCGACGACATACCGGCGAACCTCAAACTGCTCGAGGCGCGCCTGACCGCCGAGTACTTCGACGTGTCGACCGCGCTGTCCGGAGAGAAGGCACTCGAAGCCTGTCGGCGTTCGGTGCCCGATCTGGTGCTGCTCGACGTGATGATGCCGGGGCTCGACGGATTCGAGGTCTGCCGCCGGCTGAAGGCCGATCCGGTCACCGTCCACGTGCCGGTGGTGATGGTCACCGCGCTCGATCAGGTCGCCGACCGGGTCCGTGGCCTCGAGGCCGGGGCCGACGACTTCCTGGTCAAGCCGGTCAACGATCTGGCGCTGGTCACCCGGGTCAAGAGCCTGATCCGGCTGAAGACGCTGACCGACGAACTGCGCCTGCGGGCCCGCATCGGGCGCGACATGGGCTTCGACGATTCGGTCGCCCCGTTGCTCGATCCGACGGTTCCGCCCGGCCGGATCCTGCTCGTCGACGATCGCCGCTCGTCCTTCGAGCGGATCGTCACGGCGATCGGCGGGCGTCACGAGGTGCGGGTCGAGACCGATCCCCAGCAGGCCCTGTTCCACGCCACCGACGGCGTCTTCGATCTGGTGATCGTCAACCTCGGCCTGTCGAACTTCGATGGTCTGCGGCTGGTCTCGCAATTGCGCTCGATCGAACGCACCCGGCATCTGCCGATCCTGGTGATCACCGAGGCCGACGATCGCGCCCGCCTGCTGCGTGGTCTCGACATGGGGGTCAACGACTATCTGTTGCGCCCGATCGACAAGGCCGAGCTGCAGGCCCGGATCAAGACCCAGCTGCGGCGCAAGCTCTATTCGGACCGGCTCCGCGACAGCCTGCTGATGACCGTCGAGATGGCGATCACCGACGGGCTGACCGGGCTGCACAACCGTCGCTTCCTCACGACCCATCTCGAGCAGGCGCTCGAGACGGCGCGCACCGAGGATCGCAGCCTCGCCCTGCTGATCGTCGACGTCGATCACTTCAAGCGGGTCAACGACGAACACGGCCACGATGCCGGCGACGCGGTCCTTCGGGATCTCGCCGGACGTCTGACCGGCAGCGTCCGCGGCGTCGATCTGGTCTGCCGCTTCGGCGGCGAAGAGTTCGTCGTCATCCTGCCGGACACCGATCTCACCCAGGCCGGGGTGGTCGCCGAGCGGATCCGCGACCGGGTCGCCCGCGAGCCCTTCGCGCTTCCCGACGGCCAGTCGCTCGACCGCACCGTGTCGATCGGCATCGGCTCTCTGGAGAGTTCGGCCGACACCGTCGATTCGATCCTCAAGCGGGCCGATGACGGGCTCTACGAAGCCAAGCGCTCCGGCCGCAACCGAGTGGTCGCCCGCGCCGCCTGAGCGGGGGCGACGACCCTTCGTCCGTCTCGAAGGCGCGCTTCCCCGATGTCGGAGCGCGCCTGACGTCGCGTCGGGTCCGAAATTAAGATTAACGATTTACTTACGTTTCAGATCCCGGCGGGAAGATTTCTCTCCTCGCTGGTGAACGGCGACATCCCTCGCTAGGGTTACTGCGAGGCTCCGTTCTTCACTTTGTCCTCCGTCTCGGCCGCTCCCGAGACCACGGATCGAACGGAGACCGCGGATGCCCGGCACGGCGAGTCCGCCGCACATCCTCGCCATGCCGGGTCGTGTCGGCCGGGAGAGATCCGGAGTGGCCTCCTCTTGGGATCTCGCCCGGCCGACCATCCGCGCCTCGGATGCGTTCCTGCCTTTTCCGATTCCATCGACACCCCGTCGCGCCGAACGCGAGGGACACGCCCGGTCGGCTTCAGAGCCAGCGCCGCTCGAGCAGTCGCGAGGGTAGGGCGGTCCCCTGGGACGGGGCCGTCACCGCCGACGGGTCCTCAGCCGCCACCGGGCGCTGCCGCCGCCGGGGGGCGAGCGGCCGCTCGCGGGCATCCCGGATCGGTTCCTCGCCGCGCGACTGGATCTGCTCGACGAGCGAGCGGAAGCCGCGGCTCTGTTCATCCTGTGTCATGTTCGTCCGTCTCGATGTCCGGTTCTGAAGGGCCGCTGCCACGGCCCTGCGTGATCTCGAAGCACCTCCGATGAAGGAGGGGCCGGGAACCCGAATCGACCTCGTCCGCGGCGCGGGCGATGTCGATTCGCGTTTCCTTGTTCGTCGGTATGATCGCCCGATCGGGGCGCGGTTGGCGAGAGCCGATCGGCCGGGTCGTCGTTGCGCGGGCGTCGCCGGCGCCGGAGGCGGCCCGATCAGTGGTCCCGTCCGGTCATCACCATGTGGCCGAGCCGGTCGGCGTCGATGCCGTCGGTCGTCCGGTCGATCACCTTGCGCCCACCCTTCAGCACCGCCACCCGGGTCGACACCGCGCAGACGTCGGCCATGTTGTGGCTGATCAGCACGACCGTGCGGCCCTCGTCGTGCAGGCGGCGGATCAGGTCGAGCACCATCCGCGTCTCCTGGACGCCGAGTGCCGCGGTCGGTTCGTCCATGATGATCATCCGGGCGTCCCAGCGCAGCGCCCGGGACAGCGCCACCGCCTGCCGTTGGCCGCCGGAGAGGCGTTCGACCGGCGTGTCGGGATGGGCGACGTTGACCGACAGCCGCGACAGCAGCGCCTTCGCCTCGCGTGCCATCCCGGCCTTGTCGAGGAGCCGCGGCACCGGCAGACCGAACGGTCCGCGGGTCAGTTCGGAGCCGAGGAAGATGTTCTCGGTGATCGACAGCCGCGGGGCGACCGCCAGATCCTGGTAGATCGTCGCGATCCCCTTGGCGAGCGCATCGCCGGGCGAGGCGAAGCGGACCGCTTCGCCCCGGAGCCGGATCTCCCCCGCCGACGGCGGATGGGCGCCGGCGAGGATCTTGACCAGGCTCGACTTGCCGGCGCCGTTGTCGCCGACCAGCGCCAGCACCTCGCCCTCGTGGACGTCGAGGTCGATGCCCTTCAGCGCTTCGACCGCGCCGTAGGACTTGGTGACGCTCGAGAGCGACAGGAACGGCGTCACGGCGGCGGTCACTTCAGGAACTTCTCGACGTTGGTGGCGTCGACCAGAGCGGCGTCCATGAACAGATAGGGCCCGGCGGTCAGCGCCGTCTTCGGCTCCTTCTTCACCACGATCCGCTCGAGCGCCTCCACCGCCTTCTCGCCCATCGCCTCGAAGGGGATCGCCACCGTCGCCTGGAGGGTCGACTCCGGATCGGCGATCCGCCGATAGGTCTCCTGGCCGCCGTCGATCGAGACGAACTTGATCTCGCCCTTCTTCTTCCCTTGCGCCTTCAGGATGTCGTCGACGACGAAGGCCTGGCCGTCGAACGAGGCCCAGAGGCCCTCGACGGCGGCGCCGTGCTGGAGCAGCAGCGTCTGCATGCCCTGGCGGACGTCGTCGCGCCACGACTGGGTGCGGGCCATCGAATGGCTGGCCAGCACCTTGATGCCGGTGTTCTCGGCCAGCACCGCGTCGAGCAGGCGGCCGCGGATCCGGGTGCCGACGTTGCCGTCGAACCGGGCGGCGAGGATGTTGCCGCGGAAGCCCATCTGTCCGAACAGCCACAGCGCCGCCTCGGCGCCGACCTTGTACTCGTTCGCCTCGATGTCGAAGAGGATGTGCGGCGAGGCGCCGGACATCACCATGATCACCGGGATGCCGGCGTCCCTGGCCTTCTTGAGCTGTTCCTCGGCCTCCACCGGCTTGCCCATGGCGATCACGATCGCCGACGGCTTCGCCTGGATCAACGTCTCCAGCTGCTCGGAATGCTTGGGCAGCGAGCCCTCGGAATTGAGGATCGTCGTCGTCCAGCCCTTCGCCTTGGCCGCCGCCGCGGCGGCGTTGGCGGCCCGGGCATGGGTCTCCGACGACATCTGGAAGGCGACGATCGCCAGATTGAAGTCGGCCGCCGCCGCGACGCCGCCGCCGGCGAGCGCGACCGTCGAGAGGGCGAGGGCTCCGCCCATCAGCCCGCGACGCGAAATCTGGTTCATGTGGTTGTCTCTCCCCTTCAAGGCCGCCGGAAACTCAGTTTCTCGACGAAGGCCGCCCGCCCGAGTGCCCCGGCCGACAGCGCGACCGATGCGATGATGACGCCGCCGAGGACGATGTCCTGGACGTAGTAGGCGGCGCCGACCAGCACGAGGCCGTTGCCCAGCGCCTTCAGCGAGAAGGCCGCGACGATGGTGCCGGCGACGTTCGGCCGGCCCGGCTCGAACATCGTCATGCCCAGCAACACCGCGGCGATCGCATAGAGGAAGTGGTCGCCGGCCATGTTCGGTGCCGCCGACGACAGGCTCGAGGCGAGCAGTACGCCGGTCAGTCCCGCCGCCAAGCCGCAGGCCGCGAGGCCCAGCCGCTTCATCCGTCCGGTCCGCACGCCGGCCAGCCGCGCCGCTTCCTCCGCCTCGCCGGTGGCCCTGAGATGGGCGCCGGTGCGGGTCCAGCCGAGCAGCACCCAGGCGGCGAAACCGACCGCGATCAGCCACCAGACGAGATTCGACAGGCCGAACAGCGAGCCGCGGGCGAGGCCGGTGAAGCTGGTCGGCCAACGGCCGACGAAGGCGACGCCCTGCGTGATCATGAAGCCCAGCCCCTTGGCGATCGCCGCGACTCCGAGGGTGGCGATCAGCGACGGCATCGCCAGGCGGGTGACCACGGCGCCGTTGGCGAGCCCGCAGACGAGCCCGATCGTGAGCCCCGCGGCGACCGCCGCCGGCGCGCCGAACCCGCCGTGGACCAGTGCGCCGGTGACCACCGCGGCGAGGCTGGCGACGTCGGCGATCGACAGATCGAGCTCGGCGGTGGTCAACGCCAGGGTGAAGCCGAGCGACAGGATGCCGAGGAACGCCGTCTCCCTGAGGATGATGGCGAGGTTGGCCGGCTTCAGGAACACCGGAGAGAGGACGGCGAAGACCAGGACGACGCAGAGCCCGGCGAGTGCCGTGCCATAGGTCGCCAGGAACGGCCGGAGGGACTTCATCCTGTCGGTCACCGATCGGAAGGGGCGGGGGATCGCCGATCGCCCGGGTCCCCGAGGGCGACGCACCCGTCACCGATGGCGACCCGAACCACGACGCCGGTCACGGGGAAGCCCGTACCGGACCCGCTCGGGAAGGTCGGGCGAAGCTCGCATCCGAGGCGGCTCTGCGCAAGTCCTTCCGACCGCCTCGCGGCGTTCGGCATCCCTGCCATTCGCTCTTCTCGCCGTTTCAGCGCGGTTCGGCCGTCCGCGCCAGCCGGTGGGAGATCTCGGTGGTCGCCCGATGGGCGTCGCGGAAGATCGCGTGCGACCGGTCGGCGCGGGCGCGGCCCGTCGGATCGGGGCGGAACCGTTCGAACGCGAGCCCGGTCCCGTCGATCGCCGCGGCGAGGTTCGGGGCCTCGCCGAGCCCCACCTTCGCCACCGCGAAACACCCGGTGAGACCCATCTGCCGGTTCTGCATGGCGACGATCTCGCGGCCGAGGACGTCGGCGCGGATCCGGTTCCAGACCGGGCTCGCCGCCCCGCCGCCGCCGAGCCGGACCTCGAGTGCGGTTTCACCGGCCGCCGCCTCGGCCCGCTCGAGCACGTCGCGATTGAGGTGGGCGACGCCGGCCATCACTGCGCCGACCAGATCGGCCGGCCCGTGCCGGTCCGTGAGCCCGAGGAAGGCGCCGCGCAGATCGGCGTCCCAATGAGGCGTGCGTTCGCCCAGGAGATGCGGCAGGAACAGGAGCGGTGCGTCGCAGACCGGGCCGGCGAGCAGGTCGGCGAGCCGGACTTCGAACGGCCGCCCGGAGCGGTCGAGCGTGTCGACGATCCAGGCGAGCGCATTGGCGCCGTTGAGGCCGGGGCCGCCGATCTGCCAGAGCCCGTCGCCCCACGGCAGGGTGAGCAGGCCCTCGGCATCCGCGTCCCGGCGGGCGAGCAGGCCGAACACTTCCGACGAGCCGGAGATGCCGTAGGCCCGTCCGGGGGTGAGCGCGCCGAGCCCGGCGACCGCCGTCCAGCTGTCGTTGCCGCCGCAGAACACGGGTGAGCCGACGAGCCGCCGCAACGTCGGATCGGCATGGGACGCCGCGACCCGGCCGACCGTCCCGTGCGGCGGCAGGAGCCGCGGCAGCGCCGGCACCGACAGCCCGGCGAGTGTGGCGAGCGACCCCGCGCCGCCTCTCGTCGCGCCGATCAGCCAGTGCTGCGACACCGGATCGGAGGCCCGCTCGCCGGTCAGGCGGAGGGTCAGGAAGTCCTTCGGTTCCAGAATCGCGTCGACCCGCGCCCAGAGCTCCGGTTGCAGCGCGGCGACCCGGAGCAGGCGGGCGAGCGGATGGTAGACGTTGAGATGCCGGGCCTGCGGATGGTCGGCGACACCCGGGCGGGCGAGTGCCGCGGCGACCTCAGCGGCGGACCGGGCGTCGCGGAAGCCGATCGCCGGCCGGACCACGCGATCGTCCGCATCGAGCATCACCTGGGTTCGGGTGAAGCCGCAGAGGGCGATGCCGGCGATCCGATCGAAGGCGTCGCCGGTCGCTCCGGCGAGTTCGGCGAAGGCGGCAATCAAAGCGCGCCACCAGATCTCGGGGTCGGCTTCCGACGACCCGTCGCCGGGCTCGTCGAAGCCGAGCGGTACCGAGGCGGTGGCGAGCAGTTCGCCGTCGTCGGCGAACAGCCCGGCCTTCAGCGAGGAACCGCCGAGGTCCGCCGTGAGGATCGTGTTGGCCGTCACCGTCCGTTCTCCGCTGCCGCCCGGGCGACCGCGCACCGGACCGGCGACTGGAATAGCGCGTCGGCGCCGGTTCCGACAGAGGCGGCGGCGGATGGGAGACGTCGCGCCGCGTCGGTGAAGATCGGTCCGCGGGAATGCGGGCGATCCGGCGGATTCCCGTCAGCGGAAAATGAAAAAGCCGCCTCGAAACGGGCGGCTTTCGCATCTTCGATCGAAAGTGGTCCGTCAGCGGATCACTTGATCTTGGCTTCCTTGAACTCGACGTGCTTGCGCGCGACGGGGTCGTACTTCTTGGCCGAGAACTTCTCGGTCATGGTACGCGAGTTCTTCTTGGTGACGTAGAAGTAGCCGGTGTCCGCGGTCGACACGAGCTTGATCTTGATGGTGGTCGCCTTGGCCATGGCGGCAATCCCTCTGGAAGGTCTTCCCGAAAGCGACGGCCCGCGTGAGGTCCACACGGGCCGCGCCTCGAATTCGAAGTGGCCGGCAAAGTGACCGAAGCCGCCCGGCTTGTCAAGTTTCGCCGGGAGACATCCCGTCGGAACTCCGCCGCCGCCGCGGAATTCCGCCGTGGCCGGCGCATCGTCGGACGCTCGCGAGGGGGGCTGCGCTCCCCCACCGTGGCCGGAGACGTGCGCCGACGGCGCGGTCGGAGGCGGCCGAAGGGGCGCCTTCCGCCGGGTGGAGAGGTCGAGATTCGCATCCCGGTCCGGCCCCGTCCGGGCGCCGATCGCCCGGCCCGGTCGCGGCGTCGGGGGACCGCCACGGATCGGGAGCATGCCCGCACCCGGTCCGCACCACCACCCGAATCCGAAACAAACAATCACAGGTTGATGGACCGCTGACATACAACGTATAGAATGACGTCGCGTCCATGTCGAGACCCGTCGCGCCGAAGACCGGCGCGCGCGCGGCCATGGACGATGTCCGTCGTGCTCGGTGCCGGCGGCGCTCCGGGGGAGAGTACCGATGAATCCAGCGGTCCGTGCCTCGACCCGACCCGCAGAGGTCGCCGCCTATATCGAACAGGCGACGGCGGAGTTGCGGGATCTCGCGATGCAGAGCGGTTTCCCGTTCCTCGGTTACCTCATCGACATGGCCCGGCTCGAAGCCGCCGGCCTCTCGTTGCGCCCCGACCGCAGCGACGACCGCTCCGGCCCCACCGCCTGACCGGCCGCGAACCTCCGCCGCCGCTGGCCACCGACCGCATCGCCGCCGCGACGAACCGGAACCGAACACACCTTATCACGCGAGAGTATGTCGCCATAAGCAACCGGAAGTATGCTTCCGCGTCCGGCGGGATGCGGTCCCCGACGCGCTACGGTCCGGCGGGGCGAGCCGAACCGCCGCGGCTCACGCTTCCGGGAAGGCGTAGTCGACGATGCCGCGAGCGTCGAATCGGCCGTCGAGCATGCCGAAGCTCGCCCGCCACGGCCCGTCGAGGCGGGTGTCGGCGAAGGCTTCGGTGATCACCCGCGGCGCGAAGCGGTGGAGGGCGGCGGAAGCCGCGGCCAGCGCCACCTGCTCGATCAGGATCCGGGCCGAACCCTGGTCGGCGACGCAGGCTTCCGCCGCGCCGCGGATCAGATCGGCCGAGGCCTGGCTGGTCGTCCGGTCGAGATCGACCGCGATCCGCCCGATCGCCGCGGCGAATCCCTCCGGGCTCTCCTCGGCGAAGCGCAGCACGTCGAGCGCCAGGGTGTTGCCGGCCCCGCCGACCAGCGCCGGCAGCAACGCGTCGCGGTGCAGACGGGCGAGTTCGTGGTCCTCGGCGAAGCCGTTGGCGCCGAGGCATTCGATCGCCTCCGCGGTCACCGCGGTCGCCGTCTTGGCGACGAAGTAGCGGGCCGCCGGGATCACCAGCCGGGCATAGGCCGCCTCGCCCTCGTCGTCGCCGGCGCGGTCGAGGGCATGGCCGAGACGGACCGCCAGCGCCGTCGCCGCGGCGGTGTCGAGCGTCGCGTCGGCCAACACCCGGGTCATCAGCGGTTGGTCGATCAGCGCCTCCCCGGCGATCCGGCGGTGGCGGACGTGATGGACGGCGCGGGCCAGCGCGCCGCGGGCGAGCCCGGCGGCGATCGTCGCGGCGTCGTGGCGCAGCGCCTGCAGGAGCTTCTGGACGAGGTCCGGCGCGGTCTCCGCGGTGCCCACCCCGACCGCCTCGCAGTCGACCAGGGTGGCCTCGGCGACCGCTTCGCCACGGGCGCCGATCGTCTGCTTCAGTCTCTCCAGCCGGACCCCGTTGGTCCGGCCGTCGGAGCCGTGGCGCGGCACGAGGAACAGGGCGGGGCCGTCCGGAGTCCGTGCCGCGGTCAGGAAGGCGTCGTTCATCGGCGCGGCGAGGAACCAGGCATGGCCGTCGAGTCGGGCGTTGCCGACGTCGTCGATCCGCGCCCGGGTCTCCGGCTGGCTCGCCGGAAAACTGCCGTTGCGCTCGATCAGCGACAGGCCGAGGCTCACTCCGGTCTTCTCCGCGACCGGCAGGAAACGGTGGTCGAAGCGGCGCGGCAGGGTGCGGGCGAACCATTCGTCGCCGATCTCGCCGGCCGCGATCAGCGTGCCGAGCACTGCCGAGGTGGTCACCGCGACGCCGAGATGGGCGGTGTCGGTCTCCGCGGTCATCAGGAGACGGGCGGTGCGGCGGGCGTGGCGGTGCGACGTGTCGGCGTCGTCCTCGTCGTGCAGCGACACGCCGAAGCCGGCCTCCATGCCGCGCCTGACCAGCGCATGGCGGGCCGGATGGTATTCGACCGCATCGAGCCGCTCGCCGAACGGATCGCGATCGACCAGCTTCGGCGGGTTCGCCTCGGCCAGCCGGACCAGTTCGCGCACCTCGCTCGATCCCCAGTAGGCGCCGTGCTCGGCCAGTGCCGCATCGGCCGCCGGGTCGAGTGTGCCCTCGAGCGCGCCGATCAGGATCGCATCGGTATCGAAGAGATTGCGCGGCGTGAACGGCGGGATCCGAACCGCGCTTCTGTCTCCCGTCGCGCCGCCCATGCCGTCCCCCGATTCGGATGTTCCCCGAAGTCTATCGACTGTCGGGGGCGGGAAGGAGAGGCGGATGCGCGCGCAGGACGGAAAAGTCGCTTCCCTGCGGTGGTTTCCGCCCCGTGGTCGGTGCGGCGCGTGCTCTTCCGTCGCCACATCGCCCGCCGCCGCCCGGAAAAAAACTTCCGGGGACGAACGCCCGCGGCGGGACGCCGCCCTTGTGGCGGAGGCCGGTTGCCCCTATGAGATCCACTTCGATGACCAGCAAACCATCGACCCCCCCGACCCCCGCCTTCCCGCACCGACATCTGCTCGGCATCGAAGGCCTTTCGCCCCTCGAGATCCAGGCGCTGCTCGACAAGGCCGAGGAGGAGGTTCAGGTCTCCCGGCAGGTCGAGAAGAAGAAGAACGTCCTGAGGGGACGCACCCAGATCAATCTGTTCTTCGAAGCCTCGACCAGGACGCAGTCGTCCTTCGAGATCGCCGGCAAACGGCTCGGCGCCGACGTGATGAACATGTCGGTCGCCTCCTCGTCGGTGAAGAAGGGCGAGACCCTGATCGACACCGCCGCGACGCTCAATGCGATGCGGCCGGACATCCTGGTGGTCCGCCACCATGCCGCCGGCGCGGTCCACCTGCTCGCCCGCAAGGTCTCCTGCTCGGTGATCAACGCCGGCGACGGCGCCCACGAGCATCCGACCCAGGCGTTGCTCGATGCCCTGACCATCCGTCGCCACAAGGGCCGGATCGAAGGGCTGACCGTCGCCATCTGCGGCGACATCGTCCATTCCCGGGTCGCCCGCTCCAACCTGCTGTTGCTCGGTGCGCTCGGTGCCCGGGTCCGGCTGGTCGGTCCCTCGACCCTGATGCCGGCCGGCGTCGATCGGCTCGGGGTGGAGACCTTCACCGACATGCGCAAGGGCATCGCCGGTGCCGACATCGTGATGATGCTGCGCCTGCAGCGCGAACGGATGACCGGTTCCTTCGTCCCCTCGGTGCGCGAGTACTTCCATTATTGGGGGCTCGACCAGGAGAAGCTCTCCCACGCCGCGCCGGACGCGCTCGTCATGCATCCCGGGCCGATGAACCGCGGTGTCGAGATCGACCCGGAAGTCGCCGACGGGCCGCAGTCGCTCATTTCCGAGCAGGTCGAGATGGGTGTCGCCGTCCGCATGGCGGTGCTCGAAGCCCTCGCCGAACACCTGCCGAACTTCTGAAGGGGCTGCCCATGACCTCGCCCGTCTCGACCGCCCGTTCCGGAGAGCGGCGCGCCGACCTCCGCCCGACCGTCTTCGCCGGCGCCCGCATCGTCGACCCCTCCCGCGACCTCGATGCGGTCGGCTCGGTGATCGTCGCCGAGGGCCGCATCCTCGCCGCCGGCCCCGACGTCCTCAACCAGGGCTCGCCCGAGGGCTGGGAGGTCGTCGACGCCCGCGGCAAGGTGATCGTCCCCGGCCTCGTCGACATGCGGGTGTTCCTCGGCGAACCCGGACACGAACACCGCGAGACCTTCGTCTCGGCGTCCGCCGCGGCCGCCGCCGGCGGCGTCACCACCATCGTCACCATGCCCGACACCGATCCGGTGATCGACGATCCGGCGCTGGTCGACTTCGTGCTGCGGCGTGCCCGAGAGCAGTCGGCCGTCCGCATCCATCCGATGGCGGCGCTGACCAAGGGCCTCGCCGGCCAGGAGACCACCGAGTTCGGCCTTCTCTCGGAAGCCGGCGCGGTCGCCTTCGGCGACGGCCGCAGGTCGGTCGCCTCCGGTCTGGTGATGCGCCGGGCGCTGACCTATGCCCGCGACTTCGAGGCGCTGATCGTCCACCACGTCGAAGAGCCGACGCTCGCCTCGGCCGGCGTCGCCACCGAGGGCGAGTTCGCCTCCCGCCTCGGCCTGCCCGGCATCCCGCGCGAGGCCGAGACGATCATGCTCGAGCGCGACATGCGCCTCGTCGCCCTGACCCGCGGCCGCTACCACGCCCAGCAGGTGTCGACCTCGGATTCGGTCGAGGTGCTGCGCCGGGCCAAGGAGCGTGGGCTCGACGTCACCGCCGCGGTGTCGATCAACCATCTCTCGCTCAACGAACTCGACATCGGCACCTACCGGTCGTTCCTGAAGTTCTCGCCGCCGCTCAGGGCCGAGGCCGACCGGCAGGCGGTGATCGACGGTCTCGCCGACGGCACCATCGACATCGTCGTGTCGAGCCACGATCCGCAGGACGTCGAGATGAAGCGCCATCCCTTCGCCGAAGCGGCGGAAGGGGCGATCGGGCTCGAGACGCTGTTGCCCGCCGCGCTGCGCCTCGTCCACGACGGCCGCCTCTCTTGGAGCCGGCTGGTCGAGGTCCTGTCGCTCGCCCCGGCCAGGCGCCTCGGTCTCGACGCCGGACGGCTGGTGCCCGGCGCCCGTGCCGACCTCGCGGTGATCGATCCGGACGTGCCCTGGGTGCTCGATCGCCACGAGCTCAACTCCCGCTCGAAGAACTCGCCGTTCGAGGACGCGCGTTTCGTCGGTCGGGTGGTGCGCACGCTCGTCGACGGGCGTACCATCCATTCGCGTCCCGCCTGATCGTCTCGCCCCCGTCCGTCGAGGGTCTTCCGATGTCGCTCGTCGCCGCCGCCGCTCTGTTCGGCTATCTCCTCGGGTCGATCCCGTTCGGCCTCGTGATCTGCCGCCTCGCCGGGCTCGGCGACATCCGGGCGATCGGCTCGGGCAACATCGGCGCCACCAACGTGCTCAGGACCGGGCGCAAGGGGCTGGCGCTCGCCACCTTCCTCGGCGACGCCCTGAAGGGCACGGTGGCGATCCTGATCGCCCGCCATTTCGCCGGCGAGGGCGCGGCGATGGCGGCGGCGGTCGGCGCCTTCCTCGGCCATGTCTTCCCGGTCTGGCTGAACTTCAAGGGCGGCAAGGGGGTGGCGACCTACATCGGCTGCCTGCTCGGCCTGTGGTGGCCGGCCGCCTTCGCCTTCGGCGGGGTGTGGCTGGTGATGGCCTTCGCCTTCCGCATCTCCTCGCTGTCGGCGCTGACCGCCGCGGTGGTGGTGCCGGTCGGCCTGTTCCTCGGCGGTTGGGCCTCGGGCACTCTGGCGCTGGTGCTGATCGCCCTCGCCGTGCTGGTGTTCATCCGCCACGAGGCCAACATCCGCCGTCTGATCGCCGGCACCGAACCGAAGATCGGCGGCGGCAAGAAGAAGCCGGAGTGAACCGGGGCGCGGACGTCCGTCGCCCCGCTGGTCGCCCCACCCGTCACATACCGAACCGACACCGCCACGCCGTCGCCCAGATCGGGTGCCAGGGAGCCGGCGTTCCGCCGCCTCCGGAGAGTCGCATGACCGTTTTCCGCATTCTCGCTCCCGCCCCGTCCGGCGCGGTGTCCCGCCCGGCCGTCCCGGTCGCGGCGACCGAGCCGTCGTCCCGTCGGGCCGTCCTCGCGCTCGGCCTCGCCGGCCTCGTCGCCGCCTGTGCGCCGAAGCCGATGATGGAAGAGACCATCGACGACGTCGCCTATGTCCCGGTCGATCCGGAGAAGGCGGCCCGTCTGCTCAACGCCTATCGCGCCACCGCCGGCGCCGGGCCGCTCACCGTGGATCCCGATCTGGTCCGCGCCGCCACCGACTATGCCGGCAAACTCGCCGCCGCCGGCCAGTTCACCCACGAACTCCAGCCCTGGGGTGGGCTCGAGAAGCGCCTGCACGCCGCCGGCTACGCTTACGCCACCGCCGGCGAGAACCTCGGCTGGGGCTACCGCACCATCGAGCAGACGATCGCCGGCTGGAAGAAGTCGCCGCCCCACGACCGCGGCATGAAGGACGCCGAGATGACCCGGATGGGCATCGGCTCGGTGGCCAGCGGCAAGAAGAAGGGCGACATCTACTGGTGTCTGATCGTCGCGAAGCCGCGCTCCGGTCCGGCCGGCACCGGCCCCTATGCGCCGGCCCCCGAGAAGGACCGGAACGGCGTCCACATCTGGGGCGCGCCGCTGCCGAGCTTCCTGCGCTGAGCCGACGCCCTTTCGGATGAAAGAACGGCCCCGGATCGCTCCGGGGCCGCTTTCGTTCGTCGATGATCGCTCGGATCGATCCGCCCGGCTTCGGACCTCTCGGCCCGACGGTGCGGTGATCCTGCGCCGGTCGTCTCCACCGCGTTCCCTCCCCCCTGGAGGGGGAGGGACAGGGAGAGGGGGCTCGGCTTCTCGAACACCGGAGCCCGTCGGCCGGCCTCAGGCGTCGCGCTGCGGACGGCCGGAGCCGCGCCGCGGGCCGGCGCCCTGTGCCGCCGGGGCGCGCTTGCGCTCGCCCTGGTGCTGATCGCGCGCAGCGGCGAAACGGACGTGGTCGCTCGCTTCGCTGCGCCGGCCGGCGCCGATCGGCTCGCCATGGCGGGTGTCGCGCATCGCCTTCGGCGGGGCCTGGACCCGATCGTCGCGCCGCTGCGCCTCGTTGCGGTTCCGCTCGCCGTCGTGGCCCCGGTTGGGGCCGGCGTCGGTGCGGCGACCATCACGCCGGGCCACTTCGTCGGCCCAGCGGTTGTCCTCGCGCCGCCCTTCGGGGCGACGGGCGTCGTCGCGACGGCTCTCGTCGCGGCCGCGGAACTCCTCGCGCGGTCCCCTCGGGCCCCGCGGACCCGCCTCGGCGGTGCGCGGTGCGGCCTTCGGCCCACGCCGTTCGCCGCCGCGCCGCTCGTCGGAGGGACGACCGGCGTGCCGCCGCGGCTCGCGCCGCAGATCGTCGTCGTCGATCGTCGCCTTGGACTGGCGGGCGATCTCGGCGGCCCGTTCCCGCAGACCCTTCGGCAGCGTGGTGACCGCCACGGTGCGGCGGGTCAGCTTCTCGATGGTCTTCAGATAGGCGCGTTCCTCGTCGTTGCAGAACGAGACGGCGATGCCGCCGTTGCCGGCCCGCGCGGTCCGGCCGATCCGGTGGACGTAGCTCTCCGGAATGTTCGGCAACTCGTAGTTGATGACGTGGCTGACGTCGTCGATGTCGATGCCGCGCGCCGCGATGTCGGTCGCCACCAGCACCCGGATCTGGCCGCTCTTGAAGGCGGCGAGCGCCTTCTCGCGCTGCGGCTGGCTCTTGTTGCCGTGGATCGCCACCGCTTCGAGCCCGGCTCGGTCGAGGCTCTTCACCACCCGGTCGGCGCCGTGCTTGGTGCGGGTGAACACGATCACCCGCTCGAACGCCGGATCGACCAGCAGATGCTCGAGCAGCGCCTGCTTCGCCTTGGTCTCGCAGAAATAGACGCTCTGCTCGACCCGATCGACGGTCGCGGCGACCGGCGCCACCGCCACCTGCACCGGATCGGTGAGGTAGCCGGCGGCGAGATCGGCGATCGCCTTGGGCATGGTCGCCGAGAAGAACAGCGTCTGCCGCTTCTTCGGCAGCAGCTTGGCGATCTTCTTCAGGGCATGGATGAATCCGAGGTCGAGCATCTGGTCGGCCTCGTCGAGGACCAGCGCCTCGACCATGTCGAGCCGGCAGGAGCCGCGGTCGACCAGATCGAGCAGCCGGCCGGGGGTGGCCACCAGCACGTCCGGAGCGCGCATCAGGGCGCGTTCCTGGCGGCCGATGGCGACGCCGCCGAACACCACCTGCACGTCGATCGGCAGGGTGCCGGCATAGGTGCGGAAGCTCTCGGCGATCTGGGCGGCGAGTTCACGGGTCGGGGCGAGCACCAGCGTGCGCGGCGCGTGGGCCGGCATCCGCCTGGGGTTGCCGGCGAGCCGATGGAGCAGCGGCAGAGCGAAGGCGGCGGTCTTGCCGGTGCCGGTCTGGGCGATGCCACAGAGGTCGCGGCCGGCCATCACCGGAGTGATCGCCTGGGATTGGATCGGCGTCGGTCGATCGTAGCCTTCCGAGGTCAGAGCGGCGAGGATCGGATCGGCGAGGCCGAAATCGGAGAATTGGGTCAAGTGTTGGCCTTGCGTAGACGAGAGAGCCCCCGGGCGCGGCGACCGGATGTGGGCGCGCGGGCGTCGGGATCGAATGACGATCCCCGCGTGAAGGGGGGCTGTCGGGGTGATGTGCGATCGACGGTCGGAGAAGATGTCCGGGCCGTGCTCCCGTTCGGAGCCTCTGGCACCCGCGTCGACATCCGTCACGCGTCTCCTGACCTCCGCATGGGGATCGTTTTCCCGCATCGCAGCGTCGCGATCGTCTGCATGCCTGAAATTCATGGCTCGATCAAGGCGGGAGAACGAAATTCGTCGACAGGCCCGCGACCCGGTGGTTAGAGGAGGTCGTCCGTTCCGCGCGCCATCAGGATGCCGCCCGCCCATGCCTCGCTTCACGCCGCTCAAGGCCGCACTGCCCTCGACCGTTCCCTTCGTCGCCGCCGAGGCGATGGAGCGGACCCGCGGCCGCCCGTTCCGGGCCCGCATCGGCGCCAACGAGAGCGTCTTCGGACCCTCGCCGAAGGCCGTCGCGGCGATGCGTGCCGCCGCCGACGAGGCCTGGCTCTACGGCGATCCGGAGGTCCACGACCTGAAGGCGGCGATCGCCGCCCGCCACGGCGTCACTCCCGATCACGTCGTGGTCGGGGAGGGGATCGACGCGCTGCTCGGCCTCTCGGTGCGCCTGTTCGTAGAGAAGGGCACGCCGGTGGTGACCTCGCTCGGCGGCTACCCGACCTTCGATTATCACGTCGCGGCGGAAGGCGGCGTCTTCGAGCGCGTCGCCTATGTCGACGATCGCGAGGATCTCGACGGTCTGGTCGACCGCGCCATCGCGACTCGCGCGCCGCTCGTCTATTTCGCCAACCCGGACAATCCGATGGCGACCTGGTGGGAGGCCTCCGAGGTGAAGCGGGCGCTCGCCCGGCTGCCCGACGACTGCGTCCTGCTGCTCGACGAGGCCTACGGCGAGTTCGCGCCCGACGGTGTCCTGCCGCAGATCGATCCCGACGATCCGCGGGTGCTCCGGTTCCGCACCTTCTCCAAGGCCTACGGGCTCGCCGGCATCCGCGTCGCCTACGGCATCGGCGCGCCCGCGGTGGCGAAGGCCTTCGACAAGATCCGCAACCACTTCGGCCTCGGCCGGATGGTCCAGGCCGGGGCGCTCGCCGCGCTCGACGACGGCGAATGGCTCGCCGGGGTGATCGCCGCGGTCGACCGTTCGAAGGCCGAGATCGGCCGCATCGCCCGTGCCAACGGCTTGTCGGCGCTGCCCTCGGCGACCAATTTCGTCGCCGTCGACTGTGGCCGCGACGGCCGCTTCGCCCGGGCCGTGCTCGACGGGCTGGTCGCCCGCGACCTGTTCGTCCGCAAGCCCGGCGTCGCGCCGATGGACCGGTGCATCCGCATCTCCGCCGGCACCGACGCCGATCTCGCCCTGCTCGCCGCCGCGTTGCCCGAAGCGCTCGCCGATGCGGCGCGGGCGGTCGGCGACTGAGTCGGGGAGGGCGCCGCCACCTGCGATCGCCGGGCGACACCGCCGCCCGCCGTCCGTCCTCCTCCTTCGGAAGATCGCCGCCCATGCCGCCAGCCACGCTGACCCACGCCGAGCGGATGCCGATCATCGTCGGCGCCCTGGTCACGCTGTTGCTCGCCGCGATCGATCAGACCATCGTCGCGCCGGCTCTGCCGACCATCGGCCGTGATCTCGGCCATCCCGAATGGCTGTCCTGGGTGGTCTCGGCCTATTTCCTGACCTCGACCGCGGTCACCCCGCTCTACGGCAAGCTCGCCGATCTGGAGGGCCGCCGGCCGACCCTCTACGTCGCCGTCGGGCTGTTCACCGTCGGCTCGATCGCCTGTGCGGCGGCGCCGAACATGGCAGTGCTGATCCTCGGTCGGGCGCTCCAGGGCCTCGGCGGCGGTGGTCTCGTGGCGCTGGTCCAGACGATCATCGGCGACGTCGTCCCGCCGATCGAACGTGGCCGCTACATGGTCTACATCTCCGCGGTGTGGGCGACCGCCTCGCTCTCCGGGCCGCTGATCGGCGGCCTGTTCGCCGAGCATCTCTCGTGGTCGCTGATCTTCTGGGTCAATCTGCCGATTGCCGCCGTCGCGGTGGTGATGATCCATCGCTCGATGCGTCGGATCGCCGACGTCCGACGCCCGGCACGACTCGATCTGGTCGGCTCCGCTCTGGTGGTCGGCGCCACCGTCGCGCTGATGCTGGCGCTGACCTGGGGCGGGCGGACGCTGCCCTGGGGGTCGATCGAGATCCTCGCTCTGCTCGGCGGATCGGTGGTGCTCTTCGCCGGCTTCGCCCGCCACGTCGCGAGGACCGAAGAAGCGTTGATCCCGGTACCGATCCTCGCCCATCCGGTGATCGCCTCGGCGTCGAGCGCGATGTTCTTCGCCACCGGCGCCCAGGTCGGCCTCGCCGTCTTCGCGCCGCTGTGGTTCACCCTGGTCCACGGCCTCGGTCCCGCCCAGGCCGGGCTCGGACTGATGGCACTGTCGGTCGGCACGGTGATCGGCGCCAATCTCGCCGGCCGCGCCAGCCGCCACATGCGGCACTACCGCCGCTTCGCCCAGTGCGGGCTGGTGATCGCCGTCGTCTGTGACATCGGGCTGGCGCTGGGGGCGGGCCGGCTCGGCTTCTGGTCGGGCGAACTGCTCTTGTTCGGCGCCGGCGCCGGCACCGGAACACTGTTCCCGATCTCGATGATCGCGGTCCAGAACGCCGTCGAGCGGCGCGATCTCGGCGTGGCCACCGGGACGCTCGCCTTCCTGCGGTCGCTCGGCTCGGTGGTCACCGTCGCGGTGTTCGGCGCCGCCCTCGGCCTGTCCGGCCTCTCCGGCGGCGACGCCGTCGGTCACGCCGCCGACGCCCCGGCGGTCGCCGGAACCGGAGTCGCCTTCGCGCGGATCTTCGCCCTCGCGGCACTGTGGCAGGTGATCGCCATCGCCATCCTGTTCCTGCTCGAGGAACGCCCGTTGCGCGATCGTTCCGACGAGGCGGCCCGCCCGGAAGGCGAGGGGCCGGCGCTCACCGCATCCGCGCCACCGGACCGTAGTGGACGGTGACGTCGAGCGTGGTGCAGTTCACCCGCTCCTTCTCCGAACAGAGCCGCACCCGATAGCGGTCGGCCTCGACCTCTTTCGACGACGGTCGGTAGAGGAAGAGATTCGGCCGGCGGAAGGCGACGGTCCCGTGCCCCGGGCGCTCGGGAAAGTCGTACCAGAAGGCCGGCGCGTGCGGGAACCAGAAGTAACACTCCGATCCCTTGGGGCCGGCGAGCGTCACCGCCGCATCGGTGGCGAAGTCGACCGGAACCGGCGTCACCGCCCGGCAGACGAGTCTGCGTTCGTCGGCCGCCGCCGCCGAGAGTTCGACGCCGACGGCGTGCGTCTCGCAGATGGTGTCGCCGGTCGCCTTGTGGCCACAGGCCCGATAGACCCAGCGGTCGGTGACCGGATCGCTCGAGTTCGGCCGGTATTCGTGGATCCAGGCGGCCGGGTTGGCCTTGGTGGCGCCGGCCGTCACCTTCACCGTACCGTTCTTCGGCGGTTCGAGGATCTCGATCACCCAGTGTCGGTCGGCGTGCTCACGGGTGGTGTTGAACACGCAGTGCGCGCCCGGCGCTCCGATCAGGCGGACCTCCGTCTGATCGGCGGAGAACGGCAGCGGTGCGCTGCAGGTCTCCGGCGCGGCTTCGGCCGTGGCGGAACCGAGGACCAGGACGGCGGATACGAGGAGAAGAAGACGCGACCACATCGTCGCCCCCGGGGCAGAATGGAACGGGCGTCATTCGACGCCCGTTCGTGCGCGTTTGCAATCCCTGCGGGTAGCGATGCCGGCCGCAGTTCCTCGGCCATCGCCGCCGCTCACGGACCGACGCAGGGCGTCGCACGGGCGAGCATCGGCAGGCCGACCGCGGTCTCGTAGGTGCGGAAGCCGAAGTCGCCGAGCCTGAGCACTCGATAGGTCGGGGCCCCGTTCGTCCAGAACGGCGCGGGATCGTCGGGATCGGTGATGAACTGGTGGGCGCAGGCCTGTCCCGAGGAATACGACAGCCCGTCGGCGTCGATGCCGGCCATCGGCACGTGGACGTGGCCGAAGACGACGTGGCGGACCCCGCCGGGGTGGCGCTTCAGGCGATCGCGGACCGCCCCGCCGTCGTGCATGCCGATGTGGACGAAGTGGGCGAGCCCGTCGTCGAACGGCGAATGATGGACGAACACCGTGACCGGCTTCGGTCCGGCCTCGGCGAGCGCCGCGTCGAGCCAGGCGAGACGGTCGGCGTCGTAGATCCCGCCGATCACCCCGGGCTCGCTGCTGTCGAGGAACAGGAGCCGCCCGTGCGGTGTGTCGAGATGCGACTGCACGTGGCCCGAGGCGGCGCGCGGGTGGTCAGGGAAGACCTCGACGAACACGTCCCTGAGGTCGTGGTTGCCGAGCAGCAGCCGGTAGGGGAAGGGCACCGGCGCGAGGATCTCGCGCAGCAGCAGCGAACGGTCATGGAGGGAAATGGCGGCCTGG
>CALFRR010000061.1 GCA_937919435.1 uncultured Alphaproteobacteria bacterium
CGGCGACCACCGAGATCTACACTCTTTCCCTACCCGACGCTCTTCCGATCTCTGGAAGGGCGGCCAGTCCCGCGAAGCCTGGCTGCAGGCCGGCAAGCCGGCCACCCCCGGCCGGCTCAACGACCTTCGCCACATCGTCTACAAGGCCGCCGACGCCCCCTGGCGGCGGTCGCGCCGCAACCTCGGTCTGATGATGCGCGAGGGCCTGCTCAAGGAGAACATCGACGGCGAGGCGCTGGCCTGGGCCCACGAGCGGCTGCTCGGACGCCCCGAGAGCCGCCGCATCCTGATGATGATCTCCGACGGCGCCCCGGTCGACGATTCCACCCTGTCGGTCAATCCCGGCAACTACCTCGAACGGCACCTCCGGCGGGTGATCGAGGAGATCGAGACCCGCTCGCCGGTCGAACTGATCGCCATCGGCATCGGCCACGACGTCACCCGCTACTATCGCCGCGCGGTGACCATCGTCGATGCCGAGGACCTCGCCGGGGCGATGACCGACCAGCTCGCCAACCTCTTCGACGAGCACGCCCGCGACGCCGCCCGGGCCGCCGGACGTGGCGACGCCCGCTCCGGCCGACGGCCCCGGACGCGCGAAAGCGCCGCGGGTTAACCCTTCGATAAGGTTACCCGATCAACAAAGGAGGCGGTTCCGGGCGATCCGGACCGGCCTTCCGCCGGTCCCTCCGCCGGGCCCTTCGACCCGTGACGGCCCGACGGAGGTGGCTTCGATGCCGGTTCATCGCACGATTCTCGGCGGTCTCGCCGTCTTCGGCCTGGCGACCCAGATCGCCGGACCGCACCCGGCCGCCGCCGCCGAGACCCGGCTGCAGGCCACCTATGCGGCGACCATCGCCGGCTTCCCGATCGGCTCCGGCAATCTCGACTTCGGCCTTTCCGGCAACGGCGAGTACAGGGCCGCGATCGACGCGCAGATCCGCGGCCTCGCCAGCCTGATCGCCAACCGTTCGGCGAGCGCCGCCGCCTCCGGGAAGACCGGCGGCCGCGACGTCGTCTCCAAGGGATATTCGTTGGCGATCGAGGGCGGGCCTCAGGCGAACGTCGTCGAGATGAGCTTCAACGGCGGCACCGTCGACCGGCTCAGCGCCAACGAGCTGCGTCTGCCCGGCTGGGATCGGCGCATCCCGTTGCAGCCCGAGCACAAGCGCAACGTGATCGATCCGCTCGCCGCCTTCGTCCTCTCCGTCCCGCCCGGCCGCGATCCGATGGCCAAGGAGAACTGCGACCGCACCGCCCGCGTCTTCGACGGCCGCGTCCGCTACGATCTCCGGATGATCTACGGCACCCGGATGGAGGTGCAGGGCAAGGAGGGCTATTCCGGCCCGGCGCTGGTCTGCGCGGTCGGCTACAAGCCGATCGCCGGCTACCGTCCGCTGTCGCCGGAGGAGGAGAAGTTCGAACGCAATCTCGAGTTCTCGATCTGGTTCGTCCCGGTCGACGATGCCCGGGTGCTGCTGCCCTACAAGATCGTAGTCGGCACCCCGATCGGCCTCCTGCAGGTCTACGCCTATCGCTTCGAGGTCAAGTCGTCGCGCAGCGCCGACGGTTCACCCGCGATCGAGACCACCGGATCGGTGCCGACGCCCTGAGCCGGACATCTCGGAATGCGAAAGAGCCCGACCGCGGATCCGCGATCGGGCTCTCTTCGTCTTCGGGAAACGGGTCTTCGCCTCAGATCGAGGCGGTCCGGTTCGGGATCGGCCAGAGCACGTTCATCAGCAGCCGGTAGGGCACCAGGAACAGCCCGGCGAAGCCGAGCTTCACCGCGAAGTCGGCGATCGCCCAGCTCACCCAGCGCGGCACTTCGACCGCGAAGACGCCGAGCAGCGGCGCACTCTCGCCGGCGAAGGCATCCGCCGCACCGAACAGGCCGAAGACCGAGGCGAAGGCGAGCGAGAAGAACACCGTGGTGTCGGTCGCCGAACCGAGCAGCGAGCCGACGAACGGGGCCTTCCACCAGGACACCGCCCGGCGCAGCCGGTCGAACACGGTGACGTCGAGGAGCTGACCGACCAGGAACGCCGAGGCCGAAGCGACGGCGATCCGCGGCGTCGCCAGAGCCATCGACAGCACCACCGCCACCGCGAAGCCGGCCACCACCACCCGACGCGCCGCCGAGACGCCGAAGCGCCGGTTGGTCAGGTCGGTGACCAGGAACGCCGCCGGATAGGAGAAGGCACCCCAGGTCAGCAGATCGGCGAGATCGATCCCGCCGAGCTTCGCGTCGACCGGATACTGGACGAGGACGTTCGACGCGCAGACGACCACCACCATCGCGGTGATCGCGGCGACCCAGGCCGAACGCGGAACGCCGCCCGCGGAGGCTCCGTGGGCGGTTCCCGTCAGGCCCGCGAGGGGCGAGGTCCTGCGCATCAGGCGGCGGCGGCCTGCGCCGCGGCGACCTTCTGGGCGATCTGGCGCTTCAGCACCTGAGCCCGCTGCGACAGTTCGAGATCGGACGCCTTGAGCAGGAACGCGTCGAGGCCGCCCCGATGCGCGACCGAGCGCAGTGCGTGGGCCGAGATCTACAGCCGCACGTTCTCGCCGAGGGCCTCCGAGATCAGCGTCACGGCGACGAGGTTGGGCAGGAAGCGACGACGGGTCTTGTTGTTGGCGTGGCTGACGTTGTTGCCGGTCAGAACCGCCTTGCCGGTCAGTTCGCAGCGCCGAGCCATGGGAAACATCCTTCTTTCGACCGGGTCCGATGGGACGCCGGTGTGTCCACGTCTCACGAGGTGTCGGAAAAGTGGGCTTTCCTATAGTGTCGAGCCGCGGGTGCGTCAAGCCGTTCCCCGCGTCCGGGGAAGCCCTCCGTCCGCACGCTCGGGCCTCCGTCCGCAGTTGGCACGCGTGCCGTGCGGGGCTGAGAGGTCGAGTTCGCGGCGGACCCTATCCTTCTCCGTCGCCGCAGAATAGCCCGTATCGGCTCGAAATCTGCGAACCGGACGGATTTTCCCGCCCGTCGGAGCTCGTCGCCCGATGACCGGATCGCGCTTCAGCCTCCTCGCCTCGTGCCTCGTCCTCTCGCTCGCCGGCTCCGCCGCCGCCGCGGCCCCGGCCGAGATCCGCGCCGGCTATTCGCTGAGCCTCCTCGGTCTGCCGATCGCCCGTGCCGAACTGACGCTTCTGACCGAGGCCGGCGGCTATCGGGCGAAAGTGGTCTGGCGCACCGTCGGCCCGGTCGGTCTGGTCGCGCCCGCCCGCGGCGAGGTCTCCGCCGAGGGGCGTCTGGCGGACCCGCGGCTCGACCCGCGCCGCTACCGGATGACCGGCGGCACCGGCAGGCGTCCGACCGACGTGACCCTGGGCTTCGCGAGCGGCGACATCGTCACGGCGTCCGTCGCGCCGCCCCCGAAGGCCGCCGCCGATCTGGTGCCGCTCACCGACCGCCATCGCTTCGGCGTGCTCGATCCGCTGACCGCCGCTCTGCTGCCCGGTGCCGCACCGGCCTGCGCCCGCACCCTGTCGGTGTTCGACGGCTGGACCCGCTGGGACCTCCGCCTGACGAAGGGCGGCGACGGCGTCCCGGCCCCCGCCGGCATCGCCGGTCCGGTCGAGACCTGCGCCGCCCGCTGGGTCCCGATCGCCGGCCACCGTGCCACCCAGCCGAACGTCCGCAGGATGGCGGCGACCGACGACATCGAGGTGACCCTCGGACGCCCCGGCGGGTCGGCGCTGCGCATCCCGGTCCATGCCGCCGCCTCGACGCCGTTCGGCCGCGCCGTCCTCTCCCTCGACGAACTGAGCTCCGACCGGACGCCCGCGACCGGACGGCCGATGCGTCGCTCGATCGGTCCCGAACCGGGACGAGGCGGTTGACGACCGCCACCCCGGCGCCCGTCGGCCCGCCCCCACCGGTCCCACATCTCGAGCCGCGCTCGCCGGCCGGGACCAGATACGGAGAGAACAAGACAAGAACATGCGGAAATCAGCGATTCGTCGCCGAGTCGTTCCCGTCCCGGCCCATCGGTGAACGAAATCGCCCGAACCGTTCCGATCGGTCCCGCCGCACCGGCGTGGCGGCCGATCCACCGCGAAAGTCCCGCTTCGGGACGGGACGGTTGACGCCGGAGCCCGCGACGACGCGGCGACTCCGGGAGGCAGATCCGGATCTCGGGCCGACGAGCCTTCCGACCACCAGATCTCGTGAGAACGAAGTGCGAATTCGGCGACGACGGTGATTCGTCGCCGAGTCGTTCCCGTCTCGCTCCGACGGTGAACGCCGGCCGACCACCACGCCCGCCGAACCTCGCCCCGTCCGCCGACGCGGATCGCGCACCGCGGACCCGGCCGTGCCGAACCGGGACGGAATCCTCACCGCGGCCGATCGAGGATCTGCCCCATCCGGTCGCGAACCGTGGCTCGCCTCCGCACCTCTGCCGGCAGCCCCGACGAGATCACGAGAGAAGAGAACGAGAACATCTGAGATAGAGCCGATTCGTCGACGGTCTGTTCCCGTTTCCGGCGGAAGATGAACGACGAGCCGGTGCACGCCCGCGGATGCGACCCTGAATTGTACTCCACGCCGTCCGCCGGGCCGCGTCCCGAACCGGCACGGGCCGATGAACGCGATCGGCGTCAACCCGCGGACCGGACTCGCGAAATCCGGCCCTCTCCACCCGAACGACACCAGATCGTGTGGAGAACGGAATCGGAATCTCCGACGGACAGCGATTCGGACGCCATTCGTTCGAGACTCGTTCCGGTTGCCGGGGAAGTGTGGATACGAACACCTCGGCCGCGGCATCGGCGATCGACAGAGGAATTTCGCGACGAGCTGTGCTACAGGTCCCTCTCCCCCGTCCCATCGGCCGACAGATGGGGCGACCGGAGTCCCGGATCCGCGCGCCCGCCGGACCCGACGCGAGACCAACGCCGTTCGGCCACGCCGGACGGACCTGCGGGACCATCGAGTGACGCGATCGAATCCGCCACCGTCCGCCTCCGACAGCCTGCCCGTTCTGCCGCCGCAGATCCGGGCGCGCACCGTCACGGCCGTGCTCGGCCCGACCAACACCGGCAAGACCCACCACGCCATCGAGCGGATGCTCGCCCAACCGTCCGGCCTGATCGGCCTGCCGCTGCGCCTTCTGGCGCGCGAGGTCTACGGCCGGGTGGTCGCGCGGGCCGGCGAGGATGCGGTGGCCCTGGTCACCGGCGAAGAGAAGATCCTGCCGCCGAAGGCCCGCTACTGGGTGTCGACCGTCGAGGCGATGCCGCGGCGCACCGAGGTCGACTTCGTCGCCATCGACGAGGTCCAGCTCGCCGGCGATCTCGAGCGCGGCCACGTCTTCACCGACCGTATCCTCAATCTGCGCGGCCGCCACGAGACCCTGCTGCTCGGCGCCCTGACGGTGCGCGATCTGCTGGAGAAGCTGATCCCCGGGATCACCGTGGTCACCCGCCCGCGGATGTCGCAACTGACCTGGGCCGGATCGAAGAAGCTGCTGCGCCTGCCGCCGCGCACCGCGATCGTCGCCTTCTCCGCGGAGGAGGTCTACGGCATCGCCGAGCTGATCCGCCGCCAGCGCGGCGGCGCCGCGGTGGTGCTCGGCGCCCTCAGCCCGCGCACCCGCAACGCACAGGTGGAACTGTTCCAGTCCGGCGACGTCGACCAGCTGGTCGCCACCGACGCGATCGGCATGGGACTGAACCTCGAGGTCGACCACGTCGCCTTCGCAGGCAACCGGAAGTTCGACGGCTATCAATATCGCAACCTCAATGCGGCCGAACTCGGCCAGATCGCCGGGCGCGCCGGACGCCACCTGAAGGACGGCACCTTCGGCGTCACCGGCCGGGTCGAACCGTTTCCCGACGACCTCGTCGAGCAGTTGGAGACCCATCGCTTCCAGCCGTTGGCCCGTCTGCAGTGGCGCAACCCGAGACTCGACTTTTCGTCGCTCGCGGCTCTGCGTCGCACCCTCGACGCCCCTCCGAGCGAGGAGGGATTGACCCGCGCGCCCCTCGCCGACGACCAGAGTGCCCTGGAACATGCGGCACGCGACGCGGAAATCGCCGCTCTCGCCCGTGGAGACGCGCGTGTCGCGCTGCTCTGGGACGTCTGCCAAGTGCCGGATTATCGCAAGATCGCGCCCGCCAATCACGCCGATCTCGTCGCCACCCTCTTTCGCTTCCTCGTCGAAAGAGGCACGATCCCCGACGACTTCATCGCCCGGCGGGTGGCGGAAGCCGATCGGGTCGATGGCGACATCGACACTCTGTCGGCGAGGATCGCCCATGTCAGGACGTGGACCTTCGTCGCCAATCGACCGGACTGGTTGACGGACCCCTCCCACTGGCGCGACAAGACACGCGCGACCGAGGATCGCCTGTCCGATGCCTTGCACGAAAGCCTGACGCGGCGCTTCGTCGACAGGCGAACTTCCGTCCTCATGAGACGTCTGAGAGAGAACGCGATGATCGAAGCGGAGATCACCACCGGCGGCGACGTCCTCGTCGAAGGACATCGGGTCGGCCACCTGCAGGGCTTCCGGTTCGTCGCCGATCCGACCGCGGAAGGCGAAGACGGCAAGGCACTCAGGGCAGCGGCGGTGAAGTCGCTCGCCGGCGAGATCGAACAGCGGGCCGATCGCCTCTCCCGGGCCAACGACCCCGAGATCGTGCTCGCCGCCGACGGATCGCTGCGCTGGCTCGGCGACACCGTCGCCCGCCTGACCGGCGGTCCCGAGCCGCTGCGGCCCTCGGTCCTGCTGCTCGCCGACGAACCGTTGACCGGCACCCTGCGCGATCGGGTGCAGGCCCGGCTGGAGCTGTGGCTCGCCACCCACGTCGCGGTCCAGCTGAAGCCGCTGGTCGATCTGCGCGACGCCGCCGACCTCGACGGCCTCGCCCGCGGTCTGGCCTTCCAGCTGGTGGAAGCCTTCGGCGTGCTCGAGCGGTCACAGGTCGCCGAAGAGGTCAAGGCGCTCGATCAGACCATGCGCGCCTCGCTCAGGAAGTACGGGGTCCGCTTCGGCGCCTACCACGTCTTCCTGCCGTCGCTCCTGAAGCCCGCCCCGTCGGGTCTGATCGCCCGGCTGTGGGCTCTGTCGCACGCCGAGGTCGACACCCACGGCGCCGCCGACCTCAACCATCTCTCCGCCTCCGGCCGCACCTCGATCCCGGTCGACAAGGCGATCCCCAAGGCGCTCTACCGGATCGCCGGCTTCCGCGTCTGCGGCGAGCGGGCGGTGCGCATCGACATCCTGGAACGGCTCGCCGACATCATCCGGCCGCTGGTCGCCTGGAAGCCGCTCGATCCTTCGGTCACCCCGCCGGAAGGTGCGGTGCCCGGCGGCGGTGCCTTCACCGTCACGGTGGCGATGACCTCGCTGCTCGGCTGCTCCGGCGAAGACTTCGCCTCGGTGCTGCGGTCGCTCGGCTATCGCGGCGAGAAGCGCGCCCTGCCGAAGCCGGCGCCGCGGGTCCTGCCCGCCGCCGTGGTCGTGCCGGCCGGCGAGACCGCGCCGATCCCCCCCGCCCCGGCGGTCGAAACGGTGCCGGCCGAGACCTCGGCCGAAACGCCCGCGGAGACCCCGGTCGAGACGATCGCAGAGCCCACGGTCGAGACGGTCGCCGAGACCCCGGTCGAAGCCGTCGAGCCGATCGTCGCCGAGGCCGTCGAGACGGCTCCGGAGACCGCGGAGATCGCCGCCGAGACGCCCGCCGAACCGGTCGCCGACGAAGCCGAGGCGAGCGCGCCCGAGGAAGCGGCGGCTCCGACCGCCGAAGAGGCCGCCGCGCAGCAGGAACCCGAGGTGCTGGAGGTCGAAGTCTGGCGTCCCGGCCGGTTCGACCGCGGCGACCGTCAGCATCAGGGCCATCGCGGCCACAATCGCCATGGCGATCGCCGTCAGGGCGGTGAAGGCGGCGAGCGTCGCCCCGGTGGCGGCGAGCGCCGCGACGCCGGCCACGCCCAGCCCAACGCCGCCGGCCGCCGCGCCCGCGATG
>CALFRR010000062.1 GCA_937919435.1 uncultured Alphaproteobacteria bacterium
GCGCGGATGCCGGCGCGTCCGGCGAGGACCTCCGCCCATCCGTCGAGCGCGGCACGCTCGCGACGGCGCACCGCGGCGTGGTCGCGCCGCGCCCAGGCGTCGAGCGCCGCGATCGCCCCGAGGATGCTCTCCTTGCCGACCTTCATGCCGCGGCCGATGCCGCGGTTCTGGAGATGGGCGGCGCGGACCAGCGCCTTGCGGCCGGCGATCAGACCGGCGGTCGGGCCGCCGAGGAACTTGTGGGCCGAATAGACGACGAGATCGGCACCGCCGGCGACGAAGCGGGTGAGATCGTATTCGGACGCCGCATCGACGATCACCGGAACACCGGCCGCACGGGCGATCTCGACGAAGCTTTCGAAGGGGATCATCCCGGAGCGGGCGACGTGGTGAGAGACGACGTAGAGCGCCGCGGCGGTGCGTTCGCCGATCGCACCGGCCAGTTGATACGGCCGGGCCGAGGTCGCCTGACCGACCGGGACGACACGGGCGCCGGCGAGGCGGATCGACCGGTCGATCGGCGCGCCGTAGTCGACGAGATGGCCGGCGAGGACCACGACCTCGGTCTTCGCCCCGGCGATCTCCGGCAGGCGCTCGGCCGCCGCGAGGTCGCAGCCGGTCAGCGTCGCGGCGATCGACAGGGTGATGCCGGCGGCCGAAGAGGCGGTGACCAGTCCGGCCTCCGCGCCGGTCGCCGCGGCGATCGCCCGGCTCGCCAGCCGTTGCAGATCGGCGATCTCGACGAACTGCGGCAGGATCTCGACCATCGCGGCGATCGCCTCGGGCACGACGATCGAGGCACCGAGCGCGGTCATCGTGCCGGAGACGTTGATCACGGGACGCAGGCCGAGGCGCGGCCGGGGATCGTTGGGCATCGGAACCTCGCAGGGGAAGATCGGCGCCGGCGGCGGCGCGACGGCCACTGTGGGCCGCGGCGGCGCGGGTTTCAACGCTCGACACCGCCACACCCCCCGGGGCGCACCGGCGTCTGCGGACCTACCCGCCGCCCACGCCTCCGGCCGGTCACGGCATCGGCCGGACGACCTCCATCCAGTTCCGCAGGAACCGCTCCCGCTTGAGCCGGTCGAGGAACACCAGGAGACCGGGGCCGACCGCCATGCGGTGGATCGGACTCGGCGCACCGGTGCCGCCATAGGCGGAGAACAACGCGAAGGGCGAGGCGTCGTCGATCGTCGGCAGCCCCATCGTGGCGGTGATCTTGGCCTGGCCTTCCGGCGACAGCAGGTAGTCGACGAAGTGTCCGGCGCTCACCGGCTGTGCCGCCATGCGCGGGATGATCGCCGACCGCGGGACGACCAGGGTGTAGTCGGAGGGCAGGACGATGCGGATCGGTGCGCCGGCGTCGCGGCGCTCCCGGGCATAGGTGCCGAGCACGTTGTAGCCGATCAGCACGTCGCCCTTCTCGATGGCGTCGAGCATGTCGCCGGTCCGGTTGGCGAGCACGACGCTGCGGGCTCCGAAGATCGCCATCAGCTGCCAATAGCGGCTCGACAGGATCGAATCCTGCGACGCCATCAGATGGCCGACCCCGCTGTCCGCGGTCTCGTAGGTGGCGACCCGGTTCTGGAAGCGCTCCGGTTGCTCCCGCAGCAGACGGATCAGCGCGTCGCGCGAATGCGGCACCATCGGCTCGGGAACCAGATCGCGATTGGTGACGATCAACGCCGGCTCTTCGGAGAAGCAGAACAGTTCGTCGCGCCAGTTGGCCCAGGCGGGCAACCGGGCGGTGGCGGGCGAGACGTGCGGCCGAGTGTGGCCGTCGTTGACCAGCTTCACCTGGAGATCGATCGCCGGGCTGATGACCAGATCCGGCGCCTCGCCCTCCTGCGCGGCGACGGTGATCCGATAGAGATCGGAGCTCAGCATGTCGGTGTATTCGACGGCGATCGTCGGATAGTGCTCCTGGAAGTCGAGGATCAGCGGCTCCATCAGCCGCCGGTCGGTGGCCGAGGCGATCCGCAGCAACGTCGATCGAACCCCGGCGGTCGGATAGAGAACCGGTTCCTCGGCGATCGCCGGGAACCCGACGACACAGGCGAGGACCATCGGCAGGAGCCGACGCCACCATCCGCCGCGCCCGGGCCGATCGTCGTCCGGCGGTCGAGGCGGAGGAAACACCAGACGGGCGGTGAGGCCGCCGCCGGGTGTGTCGGTGAGCTCCAGGGCCGCGCCGTGAGCCTCCGCCGCCACCGCGACGATCGCCAGCCCGAGTCCGCTTCCGGTGGTGCCGGCGGCCTCGCGCCCACGGGTGAAGCGCTTCAGGACCTCCGCCTTCTCGTCGTCGGCGATCCCCGGCCCGTGATCGGCGACGCCGAGCACCGGCCCGGTCCCCGCGCCGGCCGGAACCGCGGTCACCCGGATCGGTCCCGACCGGCCGGCGTAGCGGATCGCGTTGCCGAGGAGATTGGCCAGCGCCTCGCGCAGGATGATCGGATCGCCGTCGACGATCACCGACCCGCCCGGCGGATCGACGTCGAGCACCACGACGACGTCCTCGGCGACCACGGTCGCCCGCTCGACGACCCTGGCGGCGAGGCGACCGAGGTCGACCGGCTCGGTCTCGATCGCTTCGCTGCGGTGGACGATGGCGGCGTGGTTGAGCAACTGGGTGGTCAGTTCGCTGGCGCCGACCGCATTGCGGTGGATGCGGCGCACCAGCGCCCGCAACCGATCGGGATCGGTCTCTCCTTCCACCAGCAGCTCCGCCTGGGCCCGCAGGGCGGCGAGCGGCGTTCGGATCTCGTGCGCCGCATCGGCGAGGAAGATCCGGGAGGTCTCCAGATTGCTCTCCAGCCGGGCCATCAGCGAGTTGACCGCGTCGAGCAGGGGGCGGACCTCCTTGGGCAGGACGATGCCGATCGGCTGGAAGTTGTTCGGACCACGCCGACGGATGTCCTCCTCCAGCGCCCGCAGCGGCGACAACGTCTTGTGGATGCCGAACCAGACCATGCCGACGCCGAACAGCAGAGCCGGCACCAGGGGGGCGAAGGCATGGGTCAGGATGCTCTGGGCGAGGGTCTCGCGCTCCTCGCGGGTCTGGGCGACGACGATGGTGATCCATTCGCCGTGTTGGATGTGGCCGACCAGACGCCCGACGCGGACCGATCGGATCGCGACGCCCCTGTAGATGGCGTCGTCGAAACGCGGGGTCGCGGTGGTCGCCGGCCTGCCCGGCAGATCGGCGTAGCCGGTGATCAGACTGCCGTCGGAGCGCAACAGCTTGTAGAAGACGCGGTCGCGGCGGGCCATCCCGAGGATGCTCAGCGACGAATAGGGGAGATCGACGGTCACGTCGTCTTCGGCATGCACCGAATCGGCGATCGACAGCGCCGCCGCCGACAACAGCTGATCGAAGGCGCTCGAGGCGGCATGCGTGGCGAAGGCGTTGAGAAAGCCGACGAGGGCGAGCGACAGGATCGCCAGCGCGGCGAAGACGACGAACAGCAGCCGCCGGAGCAGCGACCCCTGTCTAAAGATCCGATCGTCTCTCGGCCACATACCCCATTCCATGAACCGTTCGGATGCCGATCGACGCGCCTTCCAGTTTTCGTCTGAGGCGCGAGACGTAGAGCTCGATGACGTTCGGCGCGACCGCCTGATCGAGGCTGAACAGACGGTCGATCAGCGCGTCCTTGCTCATCACCCGCCCGAGATTGCCGAGCAGGATCTCGAACAGACGGAACTCGCGCGAGCCGAGATCGATCCGCCGGTCGCCGACCAGGATCTCCTTCGCGGCGGCGTCGAAGACGATGTTGCCGATCGTCGTGCGGGAGGAGGCCTGACCGTGTGCGCGGCGCAGCAGCACCCGGCACCGCGCCTCGAGTTCCCGCAGATCGAACGGCTTGACCAGATAGTCGTCGGCGCCGATGTCGAGCACGTTCACCTTGCAGTCGACCTGCGATCGGGCGGTGACGACCAGAACCGGCGTCGCATCCTCCTTCCGCCTCAGACGCTTCAGGATGGTCTGGCCATCGAGGCCGGGCAGCATCAGGTCGAGAATGACCAGTTGGTAGACCTCGGTGGACAGGAGCCCTTCGGCGGCCTCGCCGTCGGCGACGAGATCGACCGCATAGCCGGCCCGGCGCAGGCAGGTGGTGACGGCTTCGCCGAGATCCTCCGAATCTTCGACGACGAGGACGTGCATCGTCGTCTCCTCAGCGATCGCCGCCGGCCGTCGCGGACGCGGACATGCCGCCCGAGAGGCCGAGGGACGACGACGGACATCGAACGATGCCGGTCGGAGGACACGATACGGCGGATGCGTCGATCATGGCTTCGGTCCCTTCCCCGCGGCGGATCCTCTGCGGGATCTCACCGAGCCGGGAAGAAGAAGCCACGAGACGGGGGTCGACGCAATCCCGGCGGACGACGGAGGCGCCGTCCGCATCGACACACCGAGGGCGGAGCCGTGCTCCGCCCTCGTGATTCTCCCGGGCCGGCGGCGACCGGCCGGAGCCGGTTCAGGCCGGCGTGGCCTGCCGGCGCTTCCGCCGCCATGCCTGGAACAGCGGCCAGATCACCACGGCGACGGTCAGGGCGTAGAGCACCACCGAGATCGTCGAATGGGTGAGGAAACCGAGGTCGCCGTCGGAGAGTTTGAGCGCCCGGCGGAAATTGGTCTCCATCATGCCGCCGACGATCGAGGCCAGGATGAAGGGCGCGGTGGGAATGTCGAGGAACTCGAGCAACAGCCCCATCAGGCCGAAGATGATCAGCGGATAGAAGGTGAACGGGCTGTCGTCGATCGCGTAGATGCCGAGATAGGCGAGACCGAGCACGATCGGATAGAGGATCCGGCCCGGCACCGCGAGCACCCGGACGAGCAGCGAGGCGAGCGGCAGATTGACGATGACGCAGACCACGTTGCCGACGAACATCGAGGCGACCAGTCCCCAGACCACCGTCGGGTGATCCTGGAACAGCGTCGGCCCGGGCTGGATGCCGAGCATCAGCAGGGCGCCCATCATCACCGCGGTGACGCCGGAGCCGGGCACGCCGAGGGTCAGCATCGGGATCATCGCGCCGACCGAGCAGGCGTTGTTGGCCGATTCCGGCGCGGCGAGGCCGATGATCTCGCCCTTGCCGAAGGCTTCCGGGTCGGCCGAGAGGGTCTTCTCGTTGTTGTAGGCCATCAACGCCGCCATCGTCCCGCCGGCGCCCGGCAGGATGCCGATGAAGAAGCCGAGCGGCGCGGAACGCAGGATCGGCACCAGACAGCGCTTCCAGTCCTCCTTGGTGATCCAGATGCGGCCGAACTTGGTCTGGATCTTCCGGGTGACCGTCGCTTCGTCGGCGCATTTGTAGACTTCGACCAGCGCGTAGAAGCCGATGATGACGATCAGGAAGTCGAGGCCGCCCTGCAGCTCGAGGAACCCGAAGGTGTAGCGGTCGACGCCCGACAGACCGTCGAGACCGATCGTCGCGACCATCAGACCGAGGGCGGTGGAGACGAAGCCGCGCACCATGTTGCCCTTCGAGAGCGAGGCGGTGGCGACCAGCGCGAAGACCATCAGCGCGAAATACTCCGCCGGCCCGAAGCGCAGGGCGAAGCGCGCGACCCAGACCGCGGCGAAGACGAAGGCGATCGTCGCCAACATGCCGCCGATGAACGAGGCGATCGCCGAGATCGCCAGCGCCGCCTCCGCTCGGCCCTGGCAGGCCATCGGATAGCCGTCGAAGCAGGAGGCGACCGCGGCGCCGTCACCCGGCGTGTTGAGCAGGATCGACGAGCGCGATCCGCCGAACATGGCGCCGTAGTAGATGCCGGCCATGGTGATCAGGGCGCCGGTCGGGCCCATGAAGTAGGTCATCGGCAACAGCACCGCGACGCCGGTCGCCGGCCCGAGGCCGGGCAGCATGCCGATGATCGTGCCGACGATGCTGCCGAGGGTCACCAGGAAGAGATTCTCGGGCGTCAGGCAGACGCTGAACCCGAGCAACATGTTGTTGAAGATTTCGACCATGATCTCGAACTCCCATCGAGTCCCGGCGCATCAGAACTGCGGGAAGGCCACCAGAGGCTTTCCGAGGGCCGTGAAGATGAAATAGACGGCGATCGAGAACAGCACCGCGGTGACGAGGTTCGTCTTCCAACGGGAGAATCCGTTGTAGGCGAAGGCAACCCCTCCGACGAAGATGATCGTCGACGGTATGAAGCCGGCCTCTTCGAAAACCTGCGCGTAGACGATGCCGAGCACCGATCCGATCAACGCCGCACGATAGGTGCTGGTGAATTCGAAACGCACCGGCTTTCCGCCGGTCGGATGGAGGATCTCCCGGATCACCAGGACGATCCCCGAGACGACCGAGAGCGCCGAGATCAGCCACGGGAAGTAACGCGGCGCATCGGGATCGCCGAGCGCGGCGTCGCGCATGGTGAAACTGCCGAAGCCCCAGGCGAGGCCGACGAGAATGGCGAAGATTCCGGCGAGGAAGCTGCTGTTCCGCAGCAGGCTCTGATTCGACATGACGACGTCCCCCCTCGGGTCGAGGACGCCGCGGCGGTGTTCGACGACATCGCCGCGGTACGATCCTCGATGGCTCTACGGAGCGATCACTTGGCGAGCATGCCGAGTTCGCCGAGGACGGTCTTGTATTCCTCGTTGGCCTTGTCGAGGAACTTGCCGAATTCCGGGCCGTCCATGTAGATGTCGTCCCATCCGAACTGGGCGCGGGTATCGGCCCATTCCTTGGACTTGACCATCTTGCCCAGCGCATCGCGCCAGAAGGTCTGGGCCTGAGCGGGCATCTCCTTGGTGCCGAAGAGGCCGCGCCAGTTCGGCATGTCGGCGGGGATGCCGGCCTGGCGGCAGGTCGGGTAGGCATCGCGACCCGGCAGCGGCTTGGCGGCGGTGTAGCAGAGGATGCGGATCTCGCCGCCCTTGATCTGGCCGGCCAGCTCGGTGAGACCGGTGGTCAGCAGATCGAGATGCCCGCCGAGCAACTGGGCGGTGCCGGCCGCGTCCTGGTAGCTGATGTAGTTGAGCTTCTTCAGCTCTTTGACGCCGGCCGCCCTGGCCATCATCAGGAAGGCGATGTGATCCATGCTGCCCGCCGACGAGGTCCCGCCGAACTTCACGGCGTTGGGATCCTTCTTCAGCGCCTCCATCACGTCGCCGATCGTCTTGTAGGGCGAATCGGTGCGGACCGCGAAGGCGCCGTAGTCGGAGATCAGCGCCGCCAGCGGCGTCAGATCCTTGTAGGAGAGCGGCGTCGTACCGGTGAGGTTGATCAGCAGCAGCGGCGGCGAATAGACCGTGATGATGGTGTCGGACTTCGGCTTCTTCTGCATGTAGGCGAGGTTGACGCCGCCGCCGCCGCCGGTGCGGTTGGTGACCGGCATCGGAACCGGCGACAGCTTGGTGTCCGCGAGCACCTTGGCGACGGCGCGGATGGTGGTGTCCCAACCGCCACCGGGACCGGCGGGGGCGACGAATTCCATCGGCTGTGTCGGATAGTCGGCGGCCTGTGCCGACCAGGTGACGCAGGCGAGAAGCGGCAGAGCGAGTCGCAGAGCTTTGGACATGGTCGTTTCCCCGAGAGTGTCTTCTTTGGTTCGACGTCGTTCGTTTCGTTCCGCACGGCCGGCGCCGCGGATGCGGCTCGCCGCGGCGGGATGTCCGTCGGTCCGCCGGGCGAGCCGGCACGGTCCGGTTCCCTCCTCGGAGCCGATCGCGCCGGCACTGCCGTCGGACCCGGGCACCCCACGCCCGGTCCACGGTCATCGTCGAGGGCGGTCCTGTCAGCGAACTGTCACCGCGGCGGCGACGGCGGTCGGGCGACGAAAGGCCGAGCCCCGGGATCGGACGTGCCGCCACCGGCCGACGGCACGACGCGGGCGGCGGGCAGGGATCGCGTTCCGTCGGCCGCCCACGCGGCGAGGCGCACAGAGCCGGCGCCCGGTGGTCGACGGCCCCGCGATCCGCGTCCGATCGCCGGTTCAGAGCTTCAGGCCGGAGGTGGCGACCAGGGTGGCGGCGGCCAGGGCGAAGACGAGGTGACCGGCGATCGCGATCCGCGACAGGCCGCGCCGCGCCGCCACCATCTCCGCCCGGTTCCCGGCGACCAGCGCCAGGGTGCCCGCGGAGAGCCCCGCGCCGGTCGCCAGGAACAGCGGCAGATAGAGCGCGAAGCCGACGTGGCCGTATTCCCGTTTGAGGATGCAGAACGGGCAATGGTGGTGCGGCATCTCGTAGACGTAGGGGCCGATCGCCGCGACGATCGCCGCCAGCGCCAGCCCGAAGACGGCGAGCGACAGGACGCCGAGAGCCACGGCCGCGATCCGGCTGCCCGCCGCCGGCAGCCCCGCGACCACCGCCGCCGCGACGCCGGCGGCGAGCAGACCGAGGGCGAGCTTCGGATCGAGCGAGGCGAGATCACCGCCGAAGTTCGGCCGGCTCTCGCCGAACAGCTTGCCGCAGCAGGAGGTGATGGTGTCGGCCTTCAGATCGAGGAAATAGGCGAGTTCGATCCCGCCCTCGGCGAAGACCAGCGGCGCCAGAGCGAGCAGACCGACGTATTTGGTGCGGGTCAGGGCATAGTCGCGGGTGCGGCCGTCGAGCCGGTCGACGGCGAGCCAGACGAAGGCGGCGAAGAAGACCGCGATCTTCGCCCACAGCGCCGGAAAGCCCCAGGGGCTCGCCTGGAGACTGCCGACCGCGCACATCGCGCCGACGAACAACGGCGCCATCCGGTCGGCGTTGAAGGCGAACAGCACCAGGCTCGCCGCTTCGAGGACCAGCACGAAGGCGACGACGGTGGAGACCAGGGTGGTCGTCCGCTCCAGCCCGATCTGGCGCTCGGCACCGCTCGCCGGATCCCAGTGGCGCAACAGCCGGACGGCGAACAGAGCCGCCCCGGCGAGGACCACCGCGGAGAGCAGCGAGGCGCCGATCAGCGCCAGGATCGGCGGATGGAAGATCATCCGGCCACCTCGACGATCCGGCCGTCGGCCATGGTGACCAGCGCATCGACGAGGCTCGCCTCGGTGATCCGCGGGTCGTGGCTGGTGATCAGCACGGTCTTGCCCGACCGCTTCAGATCCTCGGCGATCGCCAGGAACTGGGCGACCCGGTCGCCGTCGAGACTGGCGGTCGGTTCGTCGGCGATGATGACCGCCGGATCGTTGATCAGCGCCCGGGCGATGGCGACGCGCTGCGCTTCGCCGCCGGAGAGGTGCTCGGCCGGCAACCCCGCCCGGTCGGCGAGGCCGAAGCGGTCGAGCAGCCGCATCGCCCGATCGCTCAGCGTGCGGCTCGGCACGCCGAGCGGGAAGGCCGGCAGGACGACGTTGTCGAGCGCCGACAGGCCGCGGATCAGGTTGAACTTCTGGAAGACGAAACCGAAGGTCCGCCGCCGCGTCTCGGTGAGGAAGCGCTCGGGCAGACCCGAGACCGTCTCGCCGTCGATCCGTATCCGGCCCGAGGTCGGACGGGCGAGGCAACCGATCAGGGTGAGCAGCGTGGTCTTGCCCGAGCCGGAGGGTCCGCGCAGCACGGTGACGCGGCCGTCGGCGACGTCGAGATCGACCGAGCGGACCGCGTCGACCCGATCGTGACGGCCCTGGGCGAACGTCTTGGTGACCGCTTCGAGGGTGATCATCGGGAACCTCAGCGCATCACGGCATCGGGATCGGCGGAGGCGGTGCGCCACACCGGCACCAGGATCGCCGCCATGAACGGAACGACGGTCAGCATGCCCAACGTGGCGATCTCCAGGGCGTCGATCCGCGGCGACAGGGGAAACCGCGGGTAGAGCGTCGCCCAGCCCTTCAGCACCGGTTCGAACAGGCCGGCGGAGAACAGGAAGACGTGGACCCAGGCGGCGAGGACGCCGAGGAGGAAGGCGGTGAGCGAGATCAGCGCCCCCTCGAAGAGCTTCGACGCGATCACGTCGCCGGTCTCCCAGCCGATCGCCTTGAGGATGCCGATCTCCCGCCGTTCCTCGGCCGACAGACCGGAGGCCCGGTCGAAGGCGAGGATGGCGAAGGCGACCAGCGCCCCGGCGAGCAGGGCGAGGGTCAGGCCCTCGCGCCAGGAGAACAGCGCCTCGGCCGAACGGCTCATGTCGGCGCGGGTGACGAAACGATGGTGCGGCAGCTTCAGTGCCGCCTTGCCGGAGATGGTGCCGACCTCGCTCGGGTTGGCCACGGTGAGCGCCACGTCGGTCCACACGCCGTCCGGCAGTTCGAAGAAGGCGCGGAAGTCGCTCTCCTCGACCAGCACCAGATCGGCGGAGACCAGCGCCGACTCGGCGGGCAGCACCGCCTTGACCCGGGTCTTCAGGAACCGGCCCGACGGCGAGACGAGGAACAGCATCTTGCCCGGCGCGAGCCGCCGGGCGCGGGCGACGCCCTCGCCGACGATCGCCTCGCCCTTGGCGACGGCGAGATCGGTCGCGGCGGTGCTCGGCACCATCAGGGTATAGTTCGCCGCTCCGGCGCTGTCCCACAGGTAGCCCCAGAGCCGCGGCTCGACCCGGCGGACGCCGCGCAGGCCCTTCAACAGGGCGACGTCGGCATCGACGGTGAGGTCGTGACGACCCATCACCATCGCCTGGGCGGTGATCTCCGGACCGCCGGCCAGGATCGCCGAAGCCTCCCGGCGCACCGCCGAGCCCCACAGCATCACCGAGCCGACCAGGAACACCACCAGTCCGTAGACCAGGATCAGACCGAGGTTGCGGGTCGGCCGGCGCGCCAGCGAGCGCACGGCGAAATCGAGGAGATGGCGGCGGCGTTCGAAGGCGGCACGCATGGCTCAGTTCTCCGAGGCTTCGAGGCGGCCGCCGGGGAACCGGCGGGGAGCGACGACCAGCGATCCCGTCGGGAAGTGATCGAGGCTCGCCGGTCCGTCCTGGAAGGCGGAGGCGAGGTCGGCGAGCGACGGATTGCGGGTGTAGCGGGCCTCGGTGAACAGCGCCGGATCGGAGAGCGCCAGCGCCTCGACCAGCCCGGCGGTCCGGGCGCGCCGTGCCGCGCCGTCGTCGCCGATCACGGTCGCACCGACCACCGCCGCGCCCCCCGCGAAGAGGAGGGCGAACCAGACCGCCACCAGGGTCGAGCCGCGCCGTCGGGATCGGAGCCTCATTCGAACCGCCCGTCGTCGAGCGCCGCGAGCAGCGCCGGGGTGATCTCGGACGCCCGCAGGATGCGGCGGCCCTTGTGGTCGGCGAGGAACTCCTTCGCGTCGGCCTCGGTGGCGTGGGGAACCAGTTCGTGGCCCATCGGGCCGAGGACGTCGGAGCCGATCACGTACCAGGCGGGCTTCGCCTCGATCCGCTCACCCTCGTAATAGGAGGTGACGCCGATCGCCTCGATCGTCTCCGCGGTCCGGCCGGGCGACCAGTGGGGCACGTCGTGGAGGTACTTCCACAGGTCCTTGGCACCGTCGAAATGTTCGGCGTGGCCGTCGCGGAACCGGACCGTGGCGATCCAATAGGGGTATTTGGCGACGAACATGCCGCACACCCGGCAGACGTCGCGGTCGCCGGGCTTCGGCAGATCGATCGTCCCGGCCCGGTCGGCCTCGGCCGCGGCGGGCACCGCTGCACAGGCGAAGGCGGCGAGGCCGAAGAGAAGGGCGCGGCGATCCGGCCGGCAGGGCGGGCGTGGAGGTGTCATCGATCGACTCCGGCGAACGGGACCGCCCGGCGAAGACCGCCGGGCGGGAGGCGTGGAAACGGGCGCTCGGCGCCGGTCACATCGCCTTCTTGCGCATCTCGGACCGGCGCTTGCGCAGCATGATGGTGTCGTCGGCCATCACCAGATAGGCCTTGCGCAGTGCGGTGTCGAAATCGACGACCTCGGCGCCGGCCTTCTTCGAGGCTTCGGCCGCGGCCGCCGCTTCGGCCTTGGCCTTGTCGGCGAAGGCCGCGTTCGACACCTTGGTCATCACCCCCGGCTTCGACGGGTCGATCACGTAGAACGCCTTGTCGACGAGGACCAGCGGCTTGATCTCGCCGGCACCGCCGGCGTCGCCGACCAGGATCGCCTTCGGGCCCTTGTCCATGTTGAGCGAGAGGGCGACCGCCGCACAATGCAGCGAGCAGGTGGCGTCGACCGCGTCGTCCTCGTAGTGGATCAGATGACGGGTGGCCGAGAACTTCGCCCGCTCCATGCCGCAATAGCGGCAGCGGGGGAACTTCCCGGTGTCGTCGACGGTCGGATTCGCGTCCTTGGGCAGATCCTTGACCAGCCCGTTGGCGTCGGTCCAGGCCCAGGGCGTCATCGGCTTGTCCTGTGCGGCGGCGGGAAGCGTGGCGAAGAGGGTCGCGAAGGCGGTGCCGGCGACGAGGCGGCGGCGATCGATCGAGAACTCGGTCATGTGCGTGGGTCTTTCCGTCGGATGAGACGCGGTCACGCCGGAGGGCGTGCGGTGTGGAACGGAGCGTCAGAGGCGGACGGAAACGGGTGGACCACGGCCGGTGCCGTAGCGCAGCGGCGAGCGGACGGGGACGATCTCGGCGGAGGCGATCAGCGCCGGCTCGGTCCGAGGAATCGACGGCGGCGGAAGGACCGGCGGTGTCGCCGCGACCATGGCGCCGGCGACCGCCGGCGAGGCGCACAGCACGCAGCGATCGGAGGTCGACGGTGCCGGCCGCTCGTCGTTCGGGTCGGCCGCCGTCAGGTCGATCGGGCCGTCGCCGTGGCAGAGCGTGAGGATCCCGAGCCCGGCCTCGTCGATGCGGTCGGCGACCGCGCGGCCGGCCCCGGCGCCGAGGTGATCGGTGGTGAGGACGACCTGGAACACCATCACCAGCACGGCGAACCAGCACAGCAGCCGGTCGCCGCGAAGGCGTCTGAGAGGAAGTGCCCGGGTGAGGCGCATCGGGTGATCCGAAGGTCGGTCGATCGACGGGAGCGTCATCCTTCGCCGACTTCCGCGAAAGCGGCATTGACCGGCGTCAACCTTTCGCCGCCCTGCGACGAAGGTGCCGGTCAGGCCCCCTCGCCCTCGTGACGATGCCCGTGCTCGTCGTCGAGCCCGTGGATGTGGACGTGATCGTGGGCGTGGACGTGACGGTGCAGGGTGGTCTCGCTCAGCCGGCCGTCCTTCAGCAGCAGCGCCCGGGTCGCCAGCTTCTGAAGGAAGAGCCGGTCGTGGCTGACGATCACCATCGCGGTGTCGAGGCCGGCGAGAATCCCGGTCAGCCGCGCGAGATGGACCTCGTCGAGGGCGTTGGTCGGCTCGTCGAGCAGCAGCGCCCGCGGCCGCATCGCCATGACCGTGGCGAGCCCGACCAGCCGCTTCTCGCCGCCCGACAGGCGGTGGGTGACCCGGCGGGCGAGATGGGCGAGCGACAGCCGGTCGAGCGTCGCTTCGGCCCGGGCGACCGCTTCCTTCTGGGTGAGACCGAGGTTCAGCGGCCCGAAGGCGACGTCTTCGATCACCGTCGGCGAGAACAGCTGGTCGTCGGGATCCTGGAACAGATAGCCGGCGAGCGCCCGGACCTCGCGGAAGTCGGCCTCGATCCGGCGCTCGGCCCCGAAGGCGACGAGGCGGCCGGCCTTCGGCCGCTCGAGCCCGACCAGGGTCCTGAGCAGGGTGGTCTTGCCGGCGCCGTTCGCCCCGACGATCGCCAGCCGTTCGCCGTCGTCGAGCCGCAGCGACGCGCCGTCGAGCACCAGGCGGCCGGCGCGTGCGACGACGACCCGGTCGAGATCGAAGAGAGGGGTCAAATCAGGCGGTCCACCAGGATCGGAAGAGCGAGGCCGAATGCGAGGCCGGCGGCGAAGATCGCATCATACCCTCCCGGACGCTCGTCGGCGACCATCGCGAACCGGCCCGAGAAGGCGCGACAGCGCATCGCCTCGTCGACCCGCTCGGCCCGTTCGAAGGCCCGCACCAGAAGTTGCCCGGTGAAATGGGCGAGGGTGCGCAGGGTGTGGAGCGAGGTCCGCGGACGGAAGGCGCGCGCCCGCAGGGCGTCGTCGAGACGCGCCGCCTCGGCTCGGAACAGGGCCACCCAACGCGCCGAGAACAGCAGGAGATGGACGAGCTTCCGCGGCATCCCGAGCCGCGCCAGGGCATGGCCGAGGCGGACCGGCTCGAGCCCGCCGAGCAGGGTCAGAACCGCGAGCGCACAGAGATTGACCCGGAGCAGCACCATCGACGCCCGTTCCACCCCCGGCTCCGACAGGGTCAGCGGACCGAGTGTCGCCCAGGTCTCGCCCGGCACGGTGAGCGGCAGGAGCAGCGCCAGGACCAAGAGAAAGCCCTCGACATGGGCGAGACGGGCGAGCACCGCACGCGCCCCGAGGCCGCAGAGCCCGGTCGTCGCCAGAGCGACCGGCAGCAGCCCGGCCAGGACCCAGGGCGAGCGCACCGAGAGGATCGCGATCACACAGGCGAGCACCGCGACGAGCCGCAGTCTCGTGTCCAGCCGATCGAGCCGGAGGGCGACCGGAGTCTCGAAGGCGGCGTCGCTCACGGCTCCCTCCGGCGGCGTCGCGAGACGGCCCACGACCAGGCACCGGCGAGCCCGGCGATCATGCCGATCCCGCCCATCACGTCGTTGAACCGCACCCGCCCCTCGGCCTGATCCTGGGCTTCGATCAGCGGGCGCACCTGCCGGGCGACGGCGCGGTCGACCTCGGCGGCGACGAGCCGGGAGAGCATCGCCGGATCGAACGGTGCCGGACAGGCGAGCGAGGCGGAGACGGGCGGAGACGCGGACGGCGGCGCGGCGACGGGCGCGGCTCCGGGCGCGGCCCCGGGCGCGGTCGGGACGATCGCGGAGGCGAGCCGGTCGGCTTCGATCCGGCCTTCGACCCAATGGCCGTCGCCGGCATCGACGGTGATCGCGTAGTCGGCGGCGAGCGACGGGCGCCAGCGGAAGTTTCCCCGGTCGTCGGTGCGGCCGCGGAAGACTTCGCGCCCGCCGCCGTCCTTGACCACGAACTCGACGCCTTCCGGCCGGCCACCGCCGACGAAGAAGGCGTAGCCGCCGATCTCGCCGTCCTCGGCGGTGACGAACAGCTTCAGTCGGTGGGCCGCGGCCGGGCCGGCGAGAGCGAGAACGACGGCGGCCGAGACCGCCACCGGGGAGAAGATGCGATGCCACCGTCGCGTCATGCGGGCTCTCCCTCGCGATCCTCGAGCGCCAGCACCTCCGGCTTCACCCGGACCAGGAAGGCGACGACGAAACCGGTGACGATCGCCTCGACCGCCGCCAACGGCAGATAGGTGAGACCGACGATCTTCAGGCTCGGCAGATAGTCGGCCGACGACAGGGCGAGAGCGAGCGACACGCATCCGGCGGTGCCGATCACCGACAGCGCCGCCGCTCCGCCGCCGATCGCCGCCGCACCGGCGCCCGAGGCGCCACGCAGCAGGGACCGGGCGACGACGCCGAGAATCACCCCGGGAAAGGCGATGTCGACCACGTCGACCCCGAGCGAGGTCAGGCCGCCGAAGCCGAACAACACCGCCTGGAGCAGCAGGCCGACGAACACCGCGGGGATCGCTCGCGTGCCGAGCACGATCCCCATCAGGCCGGAGAGCAACAGGTGGATGCTCGACGGGCCGACCGGCACGGCGAAGAGCGAGGCGACGAAGAACACCGTCGCCAGGATCGCGGTCTTCGGAATGTCCGCCTCGTCGAGCCGGCGCAGGCCGAGGGCGAGCCCACCGAGCGCCAGCGCGGCACCGCCGATCAGCACCGGCGCGGAGAGGACGCCGTCGGGGATGTGGGCCATCGGGTTCGCCTCACTTCGCGGGTGCGGCGGCGGTCGCGCCCATGTCGGTCGCCTTCACCCAGATCAGACCGCCGAGCTCGGTCTTGCCGGCCTCGCCCTTCGGCCCCCTGGCGTCGGGTCCGTCGACCAGGGCGGCGAAGCCCCACCAGCCGGCCCGCGGCATCGCATAGGCGAAGACGCCATCCCGATCGGCCCGGATCACCTGGGTGACGAAGGCCTCGTTCGGGGCGGCGACCGAACCGTCGTTCATCCATTCGACCTCGACTTCGGCGAAGGGAACCGGCTCGCCCTTCGCACGGACGATGCCGCGGAACAGATTGCCGGTCCACAGACCGGTCGGCCGGGCGAGCGGCTCGATCTCGACCGGCAGCCCCACCGACGTCGTCCAGCCTTCACCGGACGCGAAACCGTCGACGATCACCTTGGCGTAGTGGACGATCCACTTCTTCTCGGCCTGCTCCCAATAGGGCTGCGGCTCGACGTAGAAGATCGCCGCGCCGGGCTTGTCGAGCCTTGCGGCGACGCTCCAGGCGGACCTGCCGTCGATCTTCTTCTCGGTGAGGGCGGCGGTGAGATCCTTCGTCTCGTCCCGGTAGAGAACTCCGACCTTCTTCGGCCGGGCCATCTCCATGACGGGGCCACGCTCCATCGGATGGGTGAAGATCAGGTCGAGCTTCACCTCGCCGCCGTCGGGCAGGACGTCGGCGGACGGAATGATCTCCTGGAAATGGGCGAAGGCCGGCGTGGCGAGGGCGAGAACGGCGGCGGTGAGAACGAGACGGCGCATGAAGACCTCCGATTGGCACGCCAAGATAGGATATTTTTTTGAAAACATCATACGCAATGTCCCGCAACCCGGCCGTATTCGTCGCGCTCGCCGCCGAGGCGCCGCCCCGGCACCCGAACGTCCGGCACAACTCCTTCGCTCCGTTCGACATTCGCACCGCGACCGGATTTCGCGCGGCGGGTTGACGCTTTGGCAAACACTGGTCGGAGAGAGTGCGCGGCCGGCGATCGAGCGAGCCCCGCCGGCCGTGCCGTCCTCGGCCGCAAACCCCGCGAGCATGCCGGCATGGCCGCCTTTCTGGATGTCCCGACTCTCCTGGTCACCGCGTCTCTGGCCAACCTGTGCATCTCGATCGGCCTCTGGGCGATCTGGAGATCGGCGCGCGGCGAGACCTTCGTGCTCGCCTGGAGCATCGGCCACGCCCTCGCCACGGCGGCGATGCTGTCGGTGGCGCTGCGCGGGCCGTTTCCCGGGTCGACCCCGCTCGAAGTGCCGGGGGGCATCCTGCTCGCCTGTTTCGCCGCCCTCTGGGTCGGCTACCGCCGGTTTTCCGGCCCGTCCGGGCGCCACGACACCGCGCTCGCCGGGGCCGGCCTCGTCGTCTGGCTGCTCGCCGCATCGTTTGCCGACAGGTTCGACGGTCTCGACGTCCGCATGTGCGCCGCTTCGGCGATCGAGTCCGTCTATCTGTTGGCGATCCTCCACACGCTGGTCCGCCGTCACCGGACGACGCCGATGCCGGCGGTCGGCGCGACCATCGCGCTGGTCGCGGTCCACCTGACGAAACAGCTCGGCCTGATCGCCTACACCTTCACCGGGGCGATCGACCCGACCGGCGTGGTGCTGCCGAGCACCTGGGCGATCGCGTCGTCGCTGCTCGAGTCGGCGGCGTTCTCGGTGTTTCTCGGTCTGGTGCAGCTGGTGCAGATCGGCCGACGTTCGGAACAGCGCTTCCGCGTCGCGGCGGAGACCGATGCGCTGACCGGGCTCGCCAACCGCCGCAGCTTCCTCGATCGGCTGCAGCCGCATCTCGACGCCGCCGACGACCGCGGCGCGCTGATCGTCTTCGACATCGACCATTTCAAGCGGGTCAACGACACCCACGGCCACCCCGCCGGCGACCGCGCGCTCGCCGCCTTCGCCGGCGCTCTGTCGGCGGCGGCCCCCGCCGGCAGCATCGCGGCGCGGATCGGCGGCGAGGAGTTCGCGCTGTTCCTGCCCGACGTCGCCACCGAGACCGCGGCACGCGCCGCCGATGCGATCCGTCTGCGGATCGCCGCGTTGCCGATCTCGATCCCGACCGGCGAACTCCGGATGACGGTGAGCGGCGGGGTCGCCGGGGTCGCCGAGACCGGCGCGGACCTCGGAGCCCTGCACGGCGCCGCCGATGCGGCGCTCTACGCCGCCAAGAGCGGCGGCCGGAACCGGATCGCCGTCCATGCCGCGGACCCCGCGGCGCGCCGCAGCGAGGCGCCGCCCCCCGACCCGCGCGGTGCATGAGACGGCGCGGCGGCGGCTCAGGCCGGCAGCACGTGCACCGACGAAGGCGACGGCTCCAGCCGGATCCGGGCGCCGACCTCGAACAGTCCGGTCTCCGCCGGATTGGGCGCGTCGACCAGCCAGTCGCCGACCCCGTCGACGCCGATCAGGTACTCGGCGATGTTGCCGAGGAACATCACCCGGCGCACGGTGCCGGCGAAGAGACCGGCGTCGACCGACAGGTGCACCGCTTCCGGCCGGACGACCAGCGTCACCGCGGTTCCCGCCGGCCGCCCCGGATCGGGCAGCGCCAACCGGTGACCGGCGACGTCGACGTGACCCGCGTCGACGACGGTCGCGGCGACGAAATTGGCCTTGCCGATGAAGTCGGCGACGAAGCGGCTCGCCGGCCGCGCGTAGATCGCGTGCGGGCTGCCGCGCTGTTCGACCGCGCCGGCGTTCATGATCACGATCTCGTCGGAGATGCTCATCGCCTCGACCTGATCGTGGGTGACGTAGACCGCGGTGATCCCGACCCGCTGTTGCAACTCGCGGATCTCGACCCGCATCTGCTCGCGCAGCTTGGCGTCGAGGTTCGAGAGCGGCTCGTCGAAGAGCAGCACCCGCGGCTCCATGACGATCGAGCGGGCGAGCGCGACGCGCTGCTGCTGGCCGCCGGAGAGCTGGTTGGGCGAGCGCCGGGCGTAGCCGGAGAGCCCGGTCAGGCCGAGCACCCGGTTGACCCGGGTCTCGATCTCGGCGCCGTCGAGCTTCCTGAGCCTCAGGCCGAAGGCGACGTTCTCGAACACGTCGAGGTGCGGGAAGATCGCGTAGGACTGGAACACCATGGCGGTGTCGCGGCGATTCGGCGGGACCTCGTTCATCCGGCGGTCGCCGAACAGGATGTCGCCGGAGGTCGGCTCCTCGAAGCCGGCGATCATCCGCAGAAGCGTGGTCTTGCCGCAACCGGAGGGGCCGAGCAGGGTCACCAGCCGTCCCGCGCCGATCTCGAGGTCGACGTCGCGCACCGCCGCGACGGTACCGCCCTCGGGGCCGGCGAAGATCTTGTTCAGGCCGCGGATCGTGATGCTGTCGGTCATGGATGTCTCACCATCGTGGTGTGGCGACTCCAGCGGTCGACGACGAGGCCGATCACGCCGATGGCGATCAGCACGACGACGATCACCACGACGCTGAAGGCGGCGGAGACCCCGAGCCGGCCGGAGCCGACCTGATTGAGGATCTGCACGGTCATCAGGTTCCAGTTGGCCGAGACCAGGAAGATCGCGGCGCTGATCGCGGTCATCGCCCGCACGAAGGCGTAGACGAGGCCGGAGAAGAAGGCCGGTGCGATCAGCGGCAGCGTCACCTTTCGGAAGGTGGTCAGACCGTCGGCACCGAGGTTCTGGGCCGCCTCCTCGATCGACGGATCGATCTGGCGCAGCACCGCGATGCCCGACTGGATGCCGACCGGCACGTAACGGAAGACGAAGCACAGCACCAGGACGGCGAGCGAGCCGGTGAGCAGCAGCGGCGGCGCGTTGAAGGCGAGGATGTAGCCGATGCCGACCACCGTGCCGGGGACGGCGAAGGGCAGGATCGCACCGAACTCCAGCGCGGTGCGCCCCGGGAAGGTCCGCCGGACCACCAGGAACGCCACCAGCATGCCGAGCAGGCCGCTCACCGGCGTGGTGACGATCGCGACGATCAGCGTGTCCTTCACCGACTGCAGACCGACGTCGAAGACATAGGCGAAATGGGCGAGCGTCGGCGCGTAGTTGAAGCCCCAGACCTTGGTGAAGGCCCCGACCAGGATCACCGCATAGAAGGCGGCGACCAGCGCCGCGAAGGCGACGACGATGCCGTAGAGCAGCCACTTCACCGCCGGCGAGACGATCTTCGAGGACGACGCGGTCGGCTTGCCGGTGACGGTGATGTACTGGCGCTTGGCCAGATACCAGCGCTGGATGGCGAAGGCGGAGAGTGACGGGATCAACAGCACGATCGCCAGAGTGGCGCCGCGCGACAGGTTGAACGAGCCGGTGATCTCCAGATAGGCCTGCGGCGCCAGCATCGGGAAGGTGGCGCCGGCGAGCACCAACGGATTGCCGAAATCGGCCATCGACTCGATGAAGACGATCAGGAAGGCGCCGGCGATGCCGGGCAGCGACAGGGGCAGCGAAACCTTCCAGAAGGTCTGCCAGCGGGTGGCGCCGACGTTCAGCGCCGCGTCCTCGAGGGTCGGGCTGATCGAGGCGAGCACGCCGCGGAGCGACAGATAGGCGATCGGCGCGAAAGTGAAGACCTGCGACAGCACCACCCCGTGGAAGCCGTAGATCGAGAAGTCGTCGAGGCCGAGGAACTGCCGGGTGACGAGGCCGTTGAAGCCGAACAGGAAGAGGATCGAGACGGCACTGACGAAGGGCGGCGAGACGATCGGCAGGATGGTGACGTAGTGCAGGAACGTCTTGCCGGGGACGTCGAGGCGGGTCAGCACGAAGGCGCAGAGATAGCCGAGGACGACGCCGAGCACGCCGACCAGCGCGCCGACCCCGAGGCTGTTCAGGAGCGCGCTGCGGTAGAGCCGGCGATCGGCGAGCTCGGTCCACCCCTCGAGCGACCAGACGCCGTCGACCTGGAAACTGGCGATCAGCACCCGGAGGAGCGGGTAGACGACGAAGACGACGATCGCCACGGCGATCGCCGCCAACAGCACCAGGAGCAGCGGATCCCGTGCCAGGAGGCGCAGTTCGGCGCGCGCGTCACGGGTCACGGCCGCCATCTCACTGACCGAGAACCTGCTTGGCCCAGCGGTCGATCAGCCGCTTCTTGTTCTGCGCGGCGAAGCCGGAATCGACCGGGATCAGCTTGATCTGGTCGAGTGCGGTGATGCCGGCGCCGGCGGAAACGTCGGTGCGGACCGGCAGGAAGTAGGTCTTGGCGACGCCGAGGGCGCTCTGGCCGGCCTTCGAGGTCATCCAGTCGACCAGCTTCTTCGCGTCGCCGGTGTTCTGCGCGCCCTTCAGGATCGACATCGAGGCGACCTCGTAGCCGACACCCTCGCTCGGGAACACCACCTTGACCGGATAGCCCTCGTCGGCGAGCTTCAGGAAGCCGGGGGTGAACTGGATGGCGAGCGGCGTCTCGCCGACGCCGAGCGCACCCGACGGCGCGGTGCCGCTCTGGGTGTAGGTCTGGATGTTGGGATTCATCGCCTTCAGATAGTCGAAGGCGGCATCTTCGCCGCGCTGCTGGATCAGGGTCAGGATGACCGAATAGGCGGTCCCCGACGACTGCGGCGAAGGCATCTGGATCAGCCCCTTGTAGGCCGGATTCTTCAGATCCTCCCACGAGGTGGGGACCGGCGCCTTGCGTCGCTCGAGGATGTCGGTGCGCACCCCGAAGGCCAGCGGGTTGGTGTAGATGGCGTGCCAGTAGCCCTCCTTGTCCTTGAACTGGTCGGGCAGGGCGGGCGCGTTCGGCGTCGCGTAGGGCTCGGTCAGGCCGCGTTCCTTGGCCAGGATGTGGTTCTCGCTCGGGGCGCCGAACCAGACGTCGGCCTGCGGGTGGGCCTTCTCGGCCTCGATCCGCGACATCGCCGGACCGGAGGACAGGAACACCATCTGGACGGCGACGCCGGTGTCCTTGGTGAAGGCGGCGAGAAGCCGTTTGGCGTTCTCTTCGTCGACGCTCGAATAGACCGTCAACGCCTGCGCCGAACCGACCACGAGAAACGAGCCGAGCGCCGTGGCGACCAGAGTCCTGAACGGAAATCGCATGGTTTCCTCCTGATTTTTCGGAGATTCGTAGCACCATGACGGTTTCATGACAATGAGACGGCGAACGATCTCGACGTCGGCCGATGCCGCGGCGGAGCCGGCGACGACCGTCGTCGACGGCGCTCCGGGTGGCGCGGCGCGGCCTCCGGCGCGCCGATATGTCACGGCGGCGGCGTCCGTGGCCGGGCATGCGGCCGCGCGCGGACCCGGGTGCGGCGACCGGCGGAGGGTTCAGCGATCGGCGGTCCGCAGGCGCCGGATCTTGGCGTAGAGAGTGTTGCGGCCGATGCCGAGTGCCCGGGCGGCGCGCGAGATGTTGCCGGCGTGATCGGCGAGCGCACGCTCGATCGCCCGGGATTCCGCCAGCCGCAACCCGGCCTCCGGCCCCGCGGCGGCGGCGCGCAGGTCGGCGGGCAGGTGCTCCGGCTCCATCACCGTCCAGGGCGCCACGAAACACTGGTTGAGGGCGTATTCGACCGCGTTGACCAGGGCCCGGACGTTGCCCGGCCAGGGGCGGGATTCGAACAGGGCGTAGACCGCCGGCCCGATCCGCAGGCCGGAGAGCCCCATCTCGGTACAGAGCCGCGCGAAGTGGTGGTCGACCAGGGCGCGGACGTCGCAGAGCCGGTCGCGCAGTGGCGGCAGCTCGATCGTCGCCACGCACAGCCGATGGAACAGGTCGGCGCGGAACCGCCCGGCCCTCACCTCCTCGGCCATGTCGCGGTTGGTGGCGGCGACGATCTTGACGTCGACCGGGATCGGCAGCCGGCCGCCGACCCGGGTCACCGTCCGCTCCTCCAGCACGCGCAGCAGATTGGCCTGTTGCTCGACCGGCAGTTCGCAGATCTCGTCGAGGAACAGGACGCCGCGATCGGCCTGCTCGAACAGCCCCGGGCGGCCGCGCCGATCGGCACCGGTGAAGGCGCCGCTCTCGTAACCGAACAGATCGGCCTGGATCAGGTCGCGGACGAAGGCGCCGCAGTTGACCGCGACGAAGGGGCCGTAGCGCCGTTCACCCTCGGCATGGATGCCGCGCGCCACCAGCTCCTTGCCGGTGCCGCTCTCGCCGGTCAGCAGCACCGTCGACGGGGTCCGGGCGAAGGCGGCGATCTGGCGGCGGATGTGGCGGGCGGCTTCGCCGTCGCCGACGAACGGCGGCGGCGGGCGGACCGCCGGCCGGAGTTCCGCCCGGAGGCTCGCGACGGCGGCGGGGCGGGTCGGCGACGAGCGCGAGAGCGTGCGCAGGCGGATCAACAGGCCGAGCCGGAGCCCGGCCGGCGAGCGCAGGACCATCGCCTCGGCGGCGACGTCGGCGCGGCCCCTCCCGCGCAGACCGATCGCCACCGGGACGACGTCGGCGGACCCGGTGGCGAGCGGACCGATGTCGAAGACGTCGCCGACCGGCCGGCCGACGAGCCCGGCGGAGCGGTCGGCGAGCAGCCGGCGAGCGGCGTCGTCGAGGCTGCAGATGCGCCCTTCGGACTGCACGACGACCAGCCCCTCCCCCTCGCCGCGCGGCGGCAGGGCGGCGAGCAGCGCCTGCGGCCAGGACTCGAGCTCGCGGGCATGGGTCTGCAACAGCTCGCGTTCGAAGGCCCGCACGCTCCACAGCACCAGCCGCAGCGCCAGCGCGTGGTCGACGTCGGCGGCGCTGGAGATGTCGATGCATCCGACCATCCGGCCCGTCGGATCGAAGAACGGTGCGGCACTGCAGCGCCAGGAATGATGGTCGAGGCAGAAATGCTCCTCGCCGAAGATCTGGACGATGTGCCCGGTTTCCAGCGCGGTGCCGATCGCATTGGTGCCGACGCTGCGCTCGGTCCATTCGGCGCCCGGGCCGAAATGCATCCGTGCCGCCCGCCGCAGCGTGTCGGCGGCGCCGTAGCTGCGCACCAGCCGCCCCTCGGCGTCGGTGATGCAGACCATGAAGCCGTTGGCCTCGAGCGCCGGAGCGAGCATCGGATCGAGGCGGCGGGACATGTCGAGGATCGCTTCGTCGGCGTCGCTCAGGGTCACCGACCGGACCACCGGATGGCGCCGGCTCGGCGTCACGCCGAGATCGACGCAGCGCTGCCACGACTGGGCCAGCACCGGATCGAGACCGACCACGGCGCCGGTGTCGACGAACCGCTTCCAGGTGGCGTGATCGATCCGGCCGGCGCTGTAGCGGATGTGCGGCACGCCGACGTCGAACGGCGACGGCGGTCCGTCGAGAGAACGACCGCAGCTCGGGTGTCGCCGATCGGCGGCACGCGCGTCCGGGCGATGTACCGGCAGGGTCACGGCGGGCCTCACCACATGCCGAAGTTGGACCTCGGTTCTCGATCGTTCGACCAGGCCGGCCATGCAGGCGCATCGACGGGCGGGATGCCGCCGGCGAAAGCCGTGTAATTTTCTATCACGCAACAGTCTTCATGTACACTGTTCCACCTTCGAACACTTCTTTCGTCGAAAGCCTGTAATATTTCATATGAATTTCAACATGCCACCGACAGACTCCACGGTATCCGACACATCGACGGAACGATGTGTTCGAACACCGAACGATCCGCGGCGTCGATATTCAGGAGTAACGACGTGATCGACCGCGCTTTCCGATGGTTTCGCGATCTGGCACGGGCATTGCGATCGAGCGAGGACGACATCGGCCGGTCGACGGGAGGTGCACAGACCATGAGACGTTACGTCGTCGAACTCGGCACCGGCATCGATCTGCACGGTGGCGACGTCACCAAGGCCGCGACGCGGGCGGTCCGTGACGCGATCTCGCGCTCGTGTCTGTGCGGGCTGTTCGAGATCGCCGGGTTGCAGGACCCGGACGAGATGGCGGTGCGGGTGCACGTCGCCTGCCCGACCCCCGACCGGGTCGACGGCGACGCGGTCCGCGCGGTGGTGCCGTTCGGGCGGGTGAGGCTCGATCTCGACGCCGGCGGCATGGTCACCGAGGGGCTGCACCTCGACCGGCTCGGGGCCGGCGACCGGATCGTCGTCGCGGTCGCGGCGGTCACCGTCGCGATCGACTGAACCGGCGGCCGGCGCGACCGGGCGCGACCCCGCGCGGACCGCCGTCCGAAGGAGACCGCGTGCCCAATCGGACACGGGCAGAACCAGAAACGTCCGCGCAGCGACGCAGGGAGGTCCCGATGAAGGTCAATTCGGAAAGACTGCTCGGCATGTACCGGAACATGCTGCGGATCCGACTGTTCGAGAACAAGGCGATCGAACTGTTCGCGTCGCAGAAGGTTCCCGGCTTCGTGCACCTCTACATCGGCGAGGAGGCGATCGCCGTCGGCGTCTGCGCCTGCCTCACCGACCGCGACTACATCACCTCGACCCATCGCGGTCACGGCCATCTGATCGCCAAGGGCGGCCGGCTCGACCTGATGATGGCCGAGCTCTACGGCCGCGCCTCGGGCTATTGCCACGGCAAGGGCGGCTCGATGCACATCGCCGATTCCGATCTCGGCATCCTCGGCGCCAACGGCATCGTCGGGGCGGGCATGCCGATCGCCGGCGGGGCGGCCTTCGCCTGCCGCTATCGGGGCACGGATTCGGTGGCGGTCGCCTTCTTCGGCGACGGCGCCTCCAACCGCGGCACCTTCCACGAGGCGCTGAACCTCGCCTCGACCTTCAAGCTGCCGGCGGTGTTCGTCTGCGAGAACAACCTCTACGGCATCTCCAACCGGCAGTCGCACCACATGAACGTCAACGACGTCTCGGACCGGGCCCGCGCCTACGGGATTCCGGGCGTCACCGTCGACGGCAACGACGTCGTGGCGGTCTGGGAGGCGGCCTCGGAGGCGGTCGACCGGGCCCGGCGCGGCGACGGTCCGACCCTGCTCGAATACAAGACCTGGCGCCAGCGCGGCCACTTCGAAGGCGACCCGGCGACCTACAAGGACGCCGCCGAACAGAAGGCGTGGCTCGCCCGCGATCCGCTGCCCCGGCTCGAGACGCAGCTCCAGGAGTTCGGTTTCGCCGATGCGGCGGCGATCGCCGCGATCCGGGCGGAGGTCGAAGCCGAGATCGAGGCCGCCGTCCGGTTCGCCGAGGCGAGCCCGCAGCCGACCGCCCGCGATCTGCTGATCGACGTCTTCGCCGCCTGAGCGCAGCCGAGGAGAACCGTCATGACCCAGATGACCTACATGGAAGCGCTGCGCGACGGCATGCGCCAGGCGATGAAGAGCGATCCCAACGTCTTCCTCGCCGGCGAGGACGTCGGTGCCTTCGGCGGCTGCTTCGGCCAGACCAAGGGACTCTACGAGGAATTCGGTCCGAAACGGGTGGTCGACACGCCGATCAGCGAGACCGCGATCATGGGACTGGCGACCGGAGCGGCCGCCGTCGGCCTGCGCCCGATCGTCGAGATCATGTTCGTCGACTTCATGGGCGTGTGCATGGACGAGTTGTTCAACAACGCCGCCAAGATGCACTACATGTTCGGCGGCAAGACCGCGGTGCCGCTGGTGGTGCGGGCGCCCTGCGGCGCCGGCTTCTCCGCCGCCGCACAGCACTCCCAGAGCCTCGATGCGTGGTTCGCCCACGTTCCCGGCATCAAGGTGGTGGCGCCCGGCACCCCGGCCGACGCCAAGGGGCTGATGCTGGCGGCGGTGCGCGACAACAACCCGGTCGTCTACCTCGAGCACAAGTGCCTGTTCGGCATGACCGGCGAGGTCCCCGACGGCGACTGGGAGGTGCCGCTCGGCAAGGCCGAGATCAAACGGCACGGCCGCGACGTGACCATCGTCACCTGGTCGGCGATGCTCGGCAAGTCGCTCGAAGCGGCGGAGATCCTCGCCGCCGACGGGATCGAGGCGGAAGTGCTCGACATCCGCACGATCACCCCGCTCGACACCGAGGCGATCCTCGAGTCGGTCGGCCGCACCGGCCGGGCGGTCATCGTCCACGAGGAGGTCCGGACCGGCGGCTTCGGCGGCGAGATCGCCGCGCTGATCGCCGAACGCGGCTTCGACCTGCTCGATGCGCCGATCCGGCGGGTGACCGCCCCCGACACGCCGGTGCCGTTCAGCCCGGTGCTCGAAGCCCTGTTCATTCCGCAGGCTGCGGACATCGTCCGCACCGTCAAGGAACTGTTCTGAGCGAACCGCCGCCCGCCGGCCCCTCGCGGCGGGCGGCTCCCTCCTCGCCGAACCGGTCGACCGCGGCGGCCCGCGCCGCGGCGGACGATCGTCGGCTCGTCGAACGGACCTCCGTCATGCGCGAGATCGCCGTCGGCATCGTCGCCAATCCCGCATCCGGACGGGACATCCGCCGTCTGGTGGCGCACGGCACGGTGTTCGACAATCAGGAGAAGGTGTCGATCGTCCGGCGCATCCTGATCGCCTGCGAGGCGGCCGGGGTGGACCGGGTGGTCTACATGCCCGACTACTACCGGATCGTCGAAAACGCCCGCGACGGCATGCGCAGCGACGCCCGCTTCGGGTTGCGGCTGGAGGCCGTCCCGATGGTGGTGACCGGCCTGCCGGAGGACACCGCCACCGCCGCCCGCGCCATGGCCGGCGCCGGGCTCGGCTGCATCGTCACCCTCGGCGGCGACGGCACCAACCGGCTGGTCGCCAAGGTCTGCGGCGACACACCGATGCTGCCGGTCTCCACCGGCACCAACAACGTCTTCCCCGACATGGAGGAAGGGACGATCGCCGGCCTCGCCGCCGGTGTGGTGGCGGGTGGCGAGACCCTCGACGACGCGCTGCATCGGGCGAAACGGCTGGTGATCGTCCGCAACGGGCGGCCGGTCGACATGGCGCTGGTCGACGCGGTGGTGCTCGACCACCACTTCATCGGCGCCAAGGCCCTGTGGGAGACGACCGGCCTGCGGCGGGCGGTGGTGACCCGCGGCGAGCCGCACAACATCGGCATCGCCTCGATCGTCGGCTGCCTCGACCCGGTCGGCCCACGCGACCCCTGGGGGACGGTGGTCGACATCACCGCCGGCGAGCCCAACCTCTGCGCGCCGATCGCACCGGGCCTGGTTCTGCCGGTCCGGGTCGGCGGGCTGCGCCGGCTGGAGATCGGCGACCGCGTGGCGATCGAGGATCCGCCGTCGATCATCGCGCTCGACGGCGAACGCGAGGTCGAGTTCGGCCACGGCGACACCGGTCACATCGGGCTCGAGGCGACCGGACCATGGGTGGTCGACGTCCGGCGGGCGCTCGCCGGGGCGGTGCACCGCGGGTTCTTCGCCGACCCCGTCCGGCTGCGCCGGCTCGCCGCCGTCCACCCTGCCGACGCACTCCCCGTCTCCCCGTCCGACCAACACCGCAACGAAAGAGGGTCGAGATGACCACCTCGGTGAGCCTGCCCAAGATGGGTCTGACCATGGTCTCCGCCACGGTCGGCAAATGGTTGAAACACGAAGGCGACCTCGTCCACCGCGGCGACGAGCTGGTCGAGGTGACCACCGACAAGATCACCAACGTGGTGGAGGTGCCCGAAGACGGCCGGCTGCTGGCGATCGTCGCGCAAGAGGGGGCCGAACTGATGGTCGGCGACCTCCTCGGCATCGTCGGGGCGGAGGGCGAGACGGCGGCGATCCCCGGTCCGAGCGTCGCGGGGTCCTCCGACGCGACACCGGACCCGGCCGCCGTCGCGTCCCCCGCTCCGGCGATCGCCGCCGCACCGGGCCGCAAGCCGTCGATCTCGCCGCTCGCGCGGCGGATCGCCGAGACCCACGGGCTCGACCCGGCGACGCTGACCGGGACCGGACCGGGTGGACGGATCACCAGCGAGGACGTCGAGGCGGCGATCACCGCCCGCACGCCCGCC
>CALFRR010000063.1 GCA_937919435.1 uncultured Alphaproteobacteria bacterium
ATCGGTGAATCACGCAACCTCGCCGAGCGCAACGGCCTTTTGGGTCAGGCTCTCATGTCGGCGGGCGTCATCACCGGCTTCTTCGAGTTGGTGAGCTGGCGGAAGCCCCACTCCCAGTCGGCGAGATGGACGAGGCCCTTCTTGGCCAGTTCCGGGTCGGCCCAGGCCTTGAACGGGCCGTCGATCACCTTGTCGGCGACCTCGTAGTTCTTGAAGCCGAACGGCGTCGAGATGACGTCGTAGAAGGGCAGATGCTTGGCGATCTGATCCTGGCCGGACAGGCTCATGTCGACGGCTCCGAGCAGAACCTGCTCGAGCACTTCCGGCGGCGAGCCGAGGGCGTTGTTGCCGAACAGGCTGATGGTGACCTGGCCGTTGGTGCGCTTCTCGACGTTGTCCTTGAACTGCTTGGCGGCGACATCGCAGGGATGGCCGTCGGCGGCGAAATGGCCGAGCTTCAGTTCGACCGCACCTGCCACGCAGGTGGAGGCGAACAGCATCATCGTCACGAGTGCGAGCGTCTTCATCCTACCCTCGTTTCCTACCCGTTTGCGGCCCCGGGCGAACCAGCGTCGCCGCGGCCGGGTGCGCTCCGGCACCTCCCCCGCCGCTTGTCGAGCGGTCTCGGGCGAGACAGGTTTGCCCCCAATCCGGGTCGCACGCAAGGTGGTATGGTAAGGTAGTCTCCGCGAGATGGGGATGAGACAGCGGATTCCGCGCGGCCTTCGGCGGCACGCCGAGGTTGCGTGTTTCGCGTCGTTCTTTCGTCGAAAGGTGGTTTCGGCGGCACCTCGTCCCCGACCGCTCCGTCGCCCGCGGCGGCGGACGGCGGAGCGGTCGGTGCCGGGAGGCCGTCCCACCCGACCGGAGGCGTGGCGAGGGCGGCGACGGCGACCGGACCGCCGCCGCCGGCGCCCGCTCAGGCGGCGCGGACGATGCGGAAGCCGTCGATCTCGGTGACGATCGGCAGACCGGGCCAGCGCTCGCCGTCGTGCAGGATGATCAGCCGGGAGAGGTCGCCGTCGAGTTCGCGATCGATCCGGTCCATGGTGACGAGCTGATCCCAGGCGCTGCCGACGGCGTTCGACAGCGGTACGTAGGTTCCGTCGCCGGTCGGGCCGCGCAGGTTGCGGGTGGTGTAGACGCAGTCGCCGGAGACGACGAGACGGCCGCGGGCGGTGGCGATCACCACGAACTGCTGGCCGGGGGTGTGGCCGACGCCGAGGCGGACGTCGAGGCCGGGCAGGAGGTCGTCGACGTCGCCGTCGACGAGGTTCAGCCGGTGTTCGAGCGAGGCGTCGAAGACCCGGCGCAGGTCGTCCGGGTTGATGATCTCGGTCAGCGCGCCGAACTTCGCCGGCAGGGCGAGAAGCTCGTACCAGGAGAGGATCTCGCGTTTCTGGACGTGGATCGTCGCCTTCGGGAACTTTCCGATCGAGCCCATGTGGTCGAAATGGGCATGCGACAGGACGATGTCGGTGACGTCGTCGGGGGCGACGCCGAGCTCGGCGAGCAGGCGCAGCGGCGAGATCCATTCGGGGATGCCGAACTTCTCGCTCATCGCGGCGCCGGAGCCCTCGCGCATGAAGCCGGAATCGATCAGCACCACCCGGCCTTCGCGGCGGGCGAGGACGAAGGAGAAGGGCAGGTCGACGGCGCCGTCGTCGAGCGCGCCCTGGATCAGGCTGGCCAGCGGCTGGTTCCGTGAGCGGGCGTATTCGAGGACGTGGACGGTCCAATCCGCGGCGGTCGGTTTCGACATCTCTCTCTCCTCAGCTCTCGGCGATCGAACGGCCGAGGCTCGACAGGCCGACGGCGACGATCAGGATCGCACCCTGCAGGACGTATTGCGAGAAGGTCGGCGCGCCGAAGATGTTCAGCCCGTTGAAGCCGAAGGCGATGATCAGGGCGCCGATCAGCGTGCCGAGGACGTGGAATTCGCCGTCGCGCAGGGTGGCCGAGCCGAGGAACACCGCGGCGAAGGCGGTCAACAGGTAGCTGTCGGCGGCGCTCGCCGTGCCCGAGCCGAGCCGCGACGCGAGCAGGATGCCGGTCAGCGCGGCGCAGACCCCGGAGACGACGAAGCCGAGGATCTTGATCCGGTCGGTGTCGATGCCGGCGAGCCGGGCCGCCGACGGGTTGCCGCCGACCGCCTGGATCTCCTGACCGATCGCGGTGCGCTCGACCAGCGTCCACAGGCCGCCGACCACCACCGCCATCACCACGATGTTGTTGGGGATGCCGAACAGCCAGCGGCCGAGAGAGAGCTGCAGGAACTCCTCGGGGACGCCGGCGACGATCGGCACGCCGGCCGAATAGGCGAAGGCGAGGCCGGTCAGGATGGTGCCGACGCCGAGGGTGGCGATCACCGAGTTGACCTTGGCCTTGGTGACGATCAGGCCGTTGACGAAGCCGATCAGCGCGCCGGCGACCAGCACCACGGCGACCGCCACCGGGATCGGCAGGCCGCTCGAGACGATCAGGCCGGTGACCAGGATGCCGTGCAGGCTGGCGGCGAAGCCGATCGACAGATCGAGTTCGCCGACGATCACCGCCAGCGTCAGGCCGGCGGCGATGATCATCGCCAGCGAGGCCTGATTGAGCACGTTGGTGAAGTTGTTGAGCGTCGGGAAGGCGCGCGGCGACAGGACCGAGAAGGCGACGATCATGCCGACGAGGCCGGCGATCGTCGCATAACGGGCGAAGATGCCGAGAGCGGCCTTGGCCTGCGGGCTCAGGCGACGGTTGGCGGTCGCGGTCACGGATGCGTCTCCTCGGTCCGGGCGGCGTGGGCGTAGCTCGCCTCGACGATGGCGTTGCGGGTGAGGGCGGGGCCCTCGAGCTCGGCGACGATCCTGCCCTCGACCATCACCAGGACGCGGTCGCAGAGGTCGGGCTGTTCGTCGGGCTCGGAGGAGATCACCAGAACGGCGACGCCCTTCGCCGCCAACGCGCGGATCAGGCGGTGGATCTCGCCGCGGGCGCCGATGTCGACGCCGCGGGTCGGTTCGTCGAGGATCAGCACCTTCGGGGCGCGCGACAGCCAGCGGCCGATCACCACCTTCTGCTGGTTGCCGCCGGAGAGGCGGCCGACCGGGGTGTCGATCGAGGCGGTGCGGATCGACAGGTCGGCGACCAGCTTCTCGGCGAGCTTGCTGCGCTTGCCGCCGTCGATCAGCGGCAGGGCGGGGGAGCGGACGATCCGGCCGAGATCGGCCAGCGTCAGGTTGAAGGCGACACTCTTGGTCAGCACCAGCCCGTCGGCGCGGCGTTCCTCGGGCACCAGCCCGAAACCGGCGGCGACCGCATCGGCGGGCCGGCGCGGGGCGTAGGGCACACCGTCGAGTTCCATGGTGCCGGCGTCGACGGCGTCGGCGCCGTAGACCAGGCGGGCGAGTTCGCTGCGGCCGGCGCCGACCAGTCCGCCGATGCCCAGCACCTCGCCATGGCGCAGGTCGAAGGAGACGCCCTTCACCCGGGGCAGCCGGGTGAGGCCGCGCACCTTCAGCGCCACCGCGCCGCGGGTGTCGGCCTCGCCGCTCTTCGGGGTGCGCTCGACGGCGCGGCCGACGATCGCCTCGACCAGACGGGCGTGGGTGAGGTCGGCGCGCTCGAAGTCGGCGACGGTGCGGCCGTCGCGGAACACGGTGACCCGGGCGCAGAGCCGCAGGATCTCGTCGAGCCGATGAGAGACGTAGAGGACGGCGACGCCGGAGCGGGCGAGGTCCTCGACGATGGCGAACAGCTTTTCCGATTCCGCCGCCGACAGCGAAGCGGTCGGCTCGTCCATGACGATCAGCCGGGCCTTGCGGACCAGGGCGCGGCAGATGTTGATCAGCCAGTTCTCGGCGGTCGACAGGCCCTTGACGTTGCTTCCGAGCGGCGCCGAGATGCCGACCCGGCGGGCGATCGGCTCGACCTCGCGGGTGATCGCCGCCCAGTCGACGAGGCCGAACCGGCTCTTCTTCGGCACGCCGAGCATGATGTTCTCGATCACCGTCATGCCGGGGACGAAGGCCAGCTCCTGATGGATGAAGCTCATCCCCAGCGCGGTCGCCTGCTGCGGCGAAACGACGGTGATCTCCTCGCCGTCGAGCCGGACGATGCCGCGATCGGCTTCGACCAGGCCGGCGAGGATGCGGATCAGCGTCGACTTGCCGGCACCGTTGGCGCCGACGAGGCCGTGGACCTCGCCGGGGCGCAGCGCGATCGACACGTCGGCGAGGGCCTGCGCACCGCCGAAGGCCTTGGCGGCCCCGGTCACGGTGAGGAACGGGGCGGCGGCCGGCTCGAGGGGAGGCTTCGCGGACATCGGCTCCACCGGGGATGTGACCGGACGGTTCATCATGCTCTCGTCATGCCGCTCGCGGGAGGGCCCCGGTTCGAACGGGCGGATCGACCTGATCGCTACGGGAATACTCGCCGGTTCGTCCCCTCCCCCCTCGAGGGGGAGGGGCAGGGTGAGGGGTGCGCGGCGCTTCCACGGACTCCGAAGCAAGTGGAGAGACACAGCCCCCTCTCTCTTTCTCTCCCCCTCGAGGGGGGAGAGGACCGGAGGAGGGCGCCTTCGTCTCGCGATCGCTCGTTCCGAGGAGATGCCCCTTTCCGACGGCCCGGCCTCACTTGCCGATCGCTTCGGGGTGCTGCTTCAGGAAGTCGGCGATGGTCTCCCTGGTGACCAACACCGCCGGGACCTCGGCCGCCTTCGGCTGCCAGGAGGCGCCCGCCGCCTTGATCTCCTTCAGGAGCTTGACCATCTGGAAGCCCTCCTTCCAGCTGTCCTCCCAGGCGGTGGCGGTCATGTGGCCGTTCTTGACGTTCTCCAGCGCCTGGGCGTTGCCGTTGACGCCGTAGACCTTGACGTCGGTGCGGCCCTGTTGGCGCAGCGAACCGATCGCGCCGATCGCCGGGTCGTCCCAGCAGCCCCAGATGGCGAGGTTGCCGTCGCCGGCCGGATGGCGGGCGAGCCAGGCGTTGGCGTACTGGGCGCCGTCCTCGAAGTAGCCGGGGATGCGGACCTCGTTCTTGGTGACGGTGATGCCGGGCGCCTTGGCGACGACCTGATCCATCAGCACCTCGCGATTGCGGCAGACTTCGCCGGTGCGATAGGTCAGCGCCAGGATCTGGCCCTTGCCGCCGAGGTCGGCGACCATCTTGTCGATCACCGGCTGGGCGATCGGCGCGCCGGAGCCGTTGGTGGCGGCGACGCCGCCGCCGATGCCGCCGCCCCAGGTGACCACGGGCACGCCCGCCGCCTTGGCCGAGGCGAGGCCGGCACCGATCGACGAATAGGGGAAGACCATGTCGATCACCGCACCGGCGCCGCGGCCGACGAAGTTCTGGATCGCGGCATTGGCCTGATCGGCGCTGCCGGCGGCGTCGATCACCGACACGGTCCAACCCTCCTCCTTCGCCGCGGCGGTGGCGCCGGCGATGTAGCGGACGTTGTTGGCTTCGGTCGCGGCGATCGAGACGATGCCGAGCAGCGGCGCCTCGGCGGCGATGGCCGGAGCGGCGACCACGGCGGCGCCGGCGAGCAGGACTGCGAGCATGCGGTTCTTCATTGGTCTCTCCCTCGGAGGCCGCGACTTGGATGCGCGGTCGTCGGTGGTCGTGTTCAGCGAACGTGACCTTACCGTTTCGGCGATCTTAGCTCGAGGGCGCCGTCAGGCAAGAATTATCTTTTGCAATCTCGCCTGTTTATGGGCAGAATGCGGGAGAAGCGCCTGAACGAACAGGCCGAAACGGTTAGAAATAGGTGGGCGGTGGCAACGATCAGGGACGTGGCCCGACTGGCCGGGGTGTCGACGGCGACGGTGTCCGCGGTGATCAACGACACCGCCTTCGTCAGCCCGCCGCTGCGCGAACGGGTGCTCGCCGCGGTGCGTGAGCTCGCCTATACGCCGTCGCAGGCGGCACGCAGCCTGAAGCACGGCAAGAGCCGGCTGATCGCGCTGGTGGTCTCGGACCTCGCCAATCCGTTCTTCGCACGGGTGGTATGGGCGGCGGAGGCGGCGGTCGCCGCCTGGGGTTATTCGCTGGTCGTCTACAACAGCGACGAAAAGCCCGAAAACGAGCGGCGGATCATGGCGCGGGTCAAGGAGCTGTCCTGCGACGGCGTCGTGGTGGTGCCGGTCGGGCCGGTGACCCAGCGCAGCCACCGCGACTTCGACGGCAAGGCGATGCCGATGGTGCTGTTCGGCCGGCAGGTCGAGGACAAGCGGGCGGATACGGTGACCATCGACAACGTCGCCGCCGGGCGGCTGGTGACCAATTATCTGCTCGATCTCGGTCATCGCCGAATCGGCACGATCACCGGGCCGATGCATCTGACCACCGGCCGTGGCCGCTTCGACGGGATGATCCAGGCGATGCAGGCGCGCGGTCTGGCGCCGGCCGCCGAACATGTTCGCTCGGGCGAGTTCCGTGAGGAGGTCGCCTATTCGGTGGCCCGCGAGATCCTCGAACGGCCGGACCGGCCGACCGCGCTCTACGTCGCCAACGGGGTGATGGCGCTCGGGGTGATGCGGGTGCTCGCCGATCTCGGGATCGAGTGTCCGCGCGACATCTCGATCGCCTCGACCGACACGATCAGCGGGATCGGCGGGCTGCAGCCGCGGCTGACCCGCACCGAGCATCCGATCGTCGAGATGACCAACGAGGCGCTGCGCCTGCTGGTCGACCGGATCGACCGCGGCAACGATCCACCGCCGCGCAACGTGGTGTTCCAGCCGTCGCTGATGCTCGGCGAGAGCTGCGGGCCGGTCACCGCCTGAGCTCCCACCGAGCCGGGCGCTCGGTTTCCCGATCGTTTTCCATCTCGACCGGACGGTGGCGCGCCCGCCCGTGGGGGTCGGCGTGCGCCGGTGTCGGCCTGCCGCGAGCGGCGCGGAGGAGGGCGCGGCCGGCGTGGGCGCGGCGTCCCGTCACTCCGCCGGATGGGTCGGTTGACAGAACCGTGCAACCGGTTCCATAGTCGTGAAACCGGTTGCACAGAACTCCGGAGGCGCCCGTGGCACGCAGGCAGTCCGATCCCCTGACGCCGACGATCAGCCGTGTGGCTGCGGAGGCGGGCGTGTCACGGGCGACCGTCTCGCGAGCCTTCTCTCATCCCGATCTGCTGACCCCGGCGACGGTGGAGAAGGTTCGCGAAGTCGCTCTGCGTCTCGGTTACGTGCCCAATCAGGTGGCTCGGGCGTTGTCGACCGGGCGGGCCGGCAACATCGCGCTGATCGTGCCGGACATCGGCAACTCCTTCTTCTCGGCGCTGATCCGCGGTGCTCAGGCGCAGGCGCACAAGCGCGGCTACGCCACCTTCATCGGCGATACCGACGAGACCGAGGCCCTCGAGGACGTGCTGCTCGGCAAGCTGGCGGTCCAGGTCGACGGCTTCGTCCTCGCCTCGCCGCGCCAGGACGAGAAGCGGATCCGCGACCACGCCGGCCGACGGCCGGTGGTGGTGATCAACCGCGACATCGAGGGCATTCCGCGGGTGCTGGTCGACACCGCCGCCGGCTTCACCGAGGCGGTCGGGCTGCTCGCCTCGCTCGGGCATCGGACGATCGCCTATGTCGGCGCGCCGAAGAGTTCCTGGTCGAACCAGCAGCGGATGCGGGCGGTCGGCGAAGCCGGCGCGGCGCTCGGGCTGAAGGTGGTGCGGTTCGACGCGGTCCGGCCGAGCCACGAGGCGGGTCGGGCGATCGTCGACCGAGTGCTGCGGTCCGGTGCGACGGCGGCGCTCGCCGTCGACGACGGCGTCGCCCAGGGCCTGATGGCCGGGCTCTCCGACCGGGGCGTCTCGGTTCCCGGCGACTTCAGCCTGGTCGGCTGCGACAACATCATCGCCGCCACCACCTATCCGCCGCTGACCTCGATCGACGCCTTCTGCGCCGAGGCCGGCCGCACCGCGGTCGATCTGCTGATCGACGGCCTCGTCACCCATCCGCCACCGCCGGACCGACACGTCATCCGGGGTGAACTCACCATCCGCGCTTCGACCGGTCCGGCTCCGGGACGGCGGGCCGGCAAGAAATCGCGCCGCCCGGCGGAGACCGGGGCGGCGGAGGACCATTCCACATCCGACGGGATCTCACGATGATCGAGACGAAACTCTACGCCGACAAGAACGAAGCCGGTGCCGCGGCGGCCCGCTTCGGCGCGAAGGCGATCGCCGAGGCGATCGCGGCGCGCGGCCGGGCCACCATCGTGGTGGCGACCGGCGCCAGCCAGTTCGAGATGCTCGCCGCACTGGTCGGTCACGACGAGATCGACTGGTCGAAGGTGACCGCCTTCCATCTCGACGAATACATCGGCATGGCCGACACCCATCCGGCGAGCTTCCGGCGCTATCTCACCGAGCACTTCCTCTCGAAGCTGCCGACCATCGGTGCCTTCCACTTCGTGATCGGCGACGCGCCGGATCTCGCCGGCGAGCTCGCCCGGATCAACGGCCTGCTCGACGCCCGTCCGATCGACGTGATGTTCGCCGGGATCGGCGAGAACGGCCATCTGGCCTTCAACGATCCGCCGGCCGACTTCGAGACGACCGTCGCCTACAAGGTGGTCGATCTCGACGAGCGCTGCCGTCGCCAGCAGTTCGGCGAAGGCTGGTTCCCGACCCTCGAGGCGGTTCCGACCCGCGCCATTTCGATGACCATCTCCCGCATCGTGTCGAGCCGGGTGATCGTCCTCACGGTGCCCGACGAACGCAAGGCCGAGGCCGTCGCCGGAGCCCTGGAAGGGCCGGTCACCAATCTGTTGCCCGCCTCGATCCTGCAGACGCACCCCGCCTGCCGGATGTTCCTCGATCCTCCCGCAGCGAGCCGGCTCTCTCGCAAACCGGCTCTCGCCGACATGTGACCTGCGCCCCCGGGCGCCGGTCCACCCGCCCCCAGAAAGTGGAGAGAACGACGATGTCGCACCCCTACTGGCGTTGCAGTTCGATTTCGGCCGGTGTCGCACTGGCCGCGTCTCTCTATGCGGCCGGCGCCGTCGCCGCGCCGGTCACCATCAACGTGATCGACGTGGCCGGCGATCTCCAGATCAGCCAGCCGGCGCTCGAGAAGTTCCAGGCCGAACACAAGGATCTGGTCTCGAAGTTCGTCTTCACCCAGGCCACCGCTCCGGAACTCGCCGGCAAGCTGAAGGCCCAGCAGGATGCCGGCCGTGTCGACATCGACTTCGTGCTGACCGGCAACGATGCGCTGGCCGCCGGCATGGAGCAGGGCCTGTGGCTGGAGATCCTGCCGAAATACGCCTCGAAGTTCCCGAACCTGAAGGATCTCTACATCCCCGGCGCCTGGCAGATGCAGGAGATGGCGCGCGGCCAGGCCTTCGTCATCGACTGGTATCCGTCGGGTCCGCTGATCGAATACGCCCCCGACCGGGTCAAGGACGTGCCGGACACCGCCGAGAAGCTGCTCGCCTGGTGCAAGGCCCATCCCGGCCGCTTCATGTACGCCCGTCCGGCCAACTCCGGCCCCGGCCGCACCCTGGTGATGGGGCTGCCCTATCTGCTCGGCGACAAGGATCCGCAGGATCCGATCAAGGGCTGGGACAAGACCTGGGCCTATCTGAAGGAACTCGACGGCTGCATCGAATACTACACCGCCGGCACCACCGCTTCGATGAAGGAACTCGCCGAAGGGTCGCGCGACATCATCGCCACGACCACCGGCTGGGACATCAATCCGCGCTATCTCGGCATCGTGCCGGAAGAGTACAAGATCGGTGCCTTCAAGAAGTTCCATTGGGTCGGTGACGCCAACTACATGGCGATCCCGAAGGGCGTTCCGGAGGAGAAGCTGAAGGTCGTGCTCGAACTGATGGCGTTCCTGCTCAAGCCGGAACAGCAGGCGTTCATGTACGATCACGGCTACATGTATCCGGGTCCGGCGATCAAGGGCGTCACCCTCGACATGGCGCCGAAGGACAGCCAGGAGACGATAAAGAAGTTCGGCCGTCCGGAATACGCCGACCTGATCGCCAACAACCCGACCGAGCCGCCGCTCGACGCCAAACCGCTGGTCCAGATGTTCGACAAGTGGGACCGCGAGATCGGCGCCGCCAAGATGAAGAAGTGATCGATCGCGGCGGGCCACGGCGACGCGGCCCGCCCTTCTCCCACGCTCGCCCGTCCGGGCCGTCCGGCGGGTCCTCGAGGGTCACGGCATGACGATCTCGGCGAACGACTTCCGCGAACTCAGGCTCGACCGGATCGGTCGCAGCTTCGGCGTCCAGAACGCGCTCGCCGAGGTCTCCTTCTCGGTCGCGCGCGGCGAGTTCGTCGCGCTGCTCGGACCGTCGGGTTGCGGCAAGTCGACCGCGCTCAACTGCATCGCCGGTCTGCTCGGCCTGTCGTCGGGTGCGATCTGGCTCGACGACCGGCGGATCGACACGCTGAAGCCGGAAGATCGCGGCTTCGGCATGGTGTTCCAGAACTACGCGCTGTTCCCGCATCTCTCGGTGCGCCGCAACGTCGGCTTCGGGTTGGAGATGCAGCGTCGCGCCAAGGCTGAGGTCGAGCGGCGGATCGACGAGGCGCTGGCGGTGGTCCGGCTCGCCGATCAGGGCGACAAGCTGCCGGGGCAGCTCTCCGGCGGTCAGCAGCAGCGGGTGGCGATCGCCCGGGCGATCGCGGTCGAGCCGCCGGTGGTGCTGATGGACGAGCCGCTGTCCAACCTCGACGCCAAGCTGCGGCTGGAGATGCGTGCCGAGATCCGCCGGATCCATCGGCTGATCGGATCGGCGACGATCTACGTCACCCACGATCAGGAGGAGGCGCTGTCGCTGGCCGACCGGATCGTGGTGCTGCGCGACGGACGGGTTCGCCAGATCGGCACGCCGGAAGAGCTCTACCGGCGGCCGCAGAGCGCCGACGTCGCCGAGTTCATGGGATTCCGCAACGCGCTGCCCGGCCGGTTCGTCCGCCGCCAGGGCGAGACCGTCGAGGTCGAATGCGCCTTCGGCGGGTTGATCCGTGGCCGGCTGGTCGGCGCCGAGAGCGGCTCCGATCTCACCGTGGCGATCCGACCGGCCGATCTGACGCCGCGGCCCGAGGGGCCGATCGTCGGGCGGGTGACCAGCCTCGAATACCGGGGCGAAGCGCATTTCGGCCAAGCGGTGGCCGGCGACGGCACCGACCTCTTCTTCCGCTCGAAGACGCTCGTCGCGATCGGCGAAGAGGTGCGGTTCGGGGCGCCGGAGGACCGGGTCCTGGTCTACGAGCGGAGGTGAGACGATGGCCGATCCGGTACCGGCGGAACGCCCCTCGCTCAGACGGGTCCTCGCCGAGCGCGACGTCGATGCGGTGACGCTGCTGATCGTTCCGGCGGCGGCCTTCGTGATCGGGATGTTCGTCTACCCGTTCCTCTACGGGCTGGTCCTGTCCTTCACGCCGAAGGAGGGCGGCCTCCTCGGCAACTACGTCGCCTTCTTCTCCGACCCCTACATGTACGGGACGATCTGGCTGACGCTGCGGTTGGCGCTGCCGGTCACCCTGATCAACCTCCTGATCTCGGTGCCGATCGCGATGCGGGTGCGGCACATGAAGCGCCAGCGGATCCTGACCACGGTGCTGGTGCTGCCGATCACGCTGGGCACCGTGCTGATCGCCGAGGGGCTGCTCAACTACCTCGGCCCGCAGGGCTGGATGAACCGGGCGCTGATCACCTTCGGGATGATCGAGCGGCCGATCCGGCTGATCCACAACTACTGGGGAGTGGTGCTGTCGCTGGTGATCACCGGCTTCCCGTTCACCTTCCTGCTCACCCTGTCGATGATCTCGGGGATCGATCCGGCGCTCGAACAGGCGGCGGCGACCCTCGGGGCGCGGGCCCGGCAGCGGTTCTCGCGGATCGTGCTGCCGCTGATCGTGCCGGGGCTCGCCGTGACCTTCTGCCTCGCCTTCGTCGACGCCTTCTCGGTGTTCCCGTCGGCGGTGATGCTCGGGGCGCCGGCCGGCGAGACGCGGGTGATCTCGATCGCCGCGGCCCAGGCCGCCTTCGAGAAGTACGACTACTCCTACGCCTCGGCGATCGCGATGATCATGACGGTGATCCAGTTCGGCTTCGTCGGGCTGGTCCTGGCCCTGCGCGGCCTCTTCTACAAAGGGCCGGCTCTCGGCGGAAAGGGGTGAGCGATGCTGCGCTTCGAGACCGCTCTGGAGAGGTTGTGGAAGACGGTGGTGTGGGCCTTCGTCGTCTTCTTCGTGCTGAACGTGCTGGCGATGATCGCCACGGTGATGATCAACTCGCTCGGCACCCGCTGGCTCGGCACCTGGCTGCCGGCCGACTGGACGCTGCGCTGGTATCTCGACGCGCGGCGCCGCTTCCAGCTCGACGACGTGATCCTGGTCACCTTCGAGATCGCCGGTGCGGTGGTGATCCTGTCGGCGCTGATCGGGGTGCCGGCGGCCTATGCCCTGGCGCGCCGCAACTTCCCCGGCAAGCCGCTGGTGCTGGTGCTGTTCCTGCTGCCGCTGCTGGTGCCGCCGATCACCTTCGGCGTGCCGCTCGCCACGGTGCTCTATCGGATGGAGCTGGCCGGAACGATGACCGGCGTGATCATCGCCAATCTGGTGCCGACGGTGCCGTTCACGGTGGTCCTGATGATCCCGTTCATCGAGCAGATCGATCCGAGGATCGAACATGCGGCGCGGGTGTTCGGGGCGGGGACCGGGCGGCTGTTCGTCCGCATCCTGGTGCCGCTGCTGCTGCCGGGGATCTTCGCGGCGACGCTGCTGTCGATGGTGCGCACCGTGTCGATGTTCGAGCTGACCTTCCTGACCGCCGGGCCGACCAGCCAGACGCTGGTGGTGTCGCTCTACTACTCGGTGTTCGCGGCCGGGGTCCGGCCGGGCCAGTCGATCGACGCGATGGCGGTGGTCTACATGGCGTCGACCCTGATCTGGCTGGTCGTGGCGCTGCGGTTCGTCGACCCGACCCAGATCGTCGCACGGGCGAAGAAGAACCGGAACGCCTGATACCGAGCGGATGAAGTTCCGACCTGTTCGGAGCTTCGTCCGCGAAGGCAAGCCCGAA
>CALFRR010000064.1 GCA_937919435.1 uncultured Alphaproteobacteria bacterium
CGAGATTCAAGTGTGACTGGAGTTCAGACGTGTGCTCTTCCGATCTGCGAAGCCGTCCGCCCCCTCGTCGAGCCGCACCGTGAGGCCCGCCGGCCGCCGCACCGGCGACCACGGCTCGACGAAGCGGATCGTCTCGGCGAGCACCTCGCCCTCCGCCCCGACCAGCCGGGCGACCACCGTGTCGTGGGCCGGCGGACCGAAACGGTAGGCGCGGTTCAGATCGAAGAAACCGCCGAGGAGATCGGTCGCGGCGAGCGTCAGGTGGCCGTGTGCGGACACCTCGACCTCGCGGGCGCCGGAGACCACCGGCCGCCGGCCATCGGCGAGAGCGGCGAGTTCGAGGCGACCGCCGATCGGCGCCGCGGAGTCGTCGAGGAGATGCAGCTCGAACCCGTTCACCCCCTCGTCGGCGAGGATCAATCGGACGGGCCGGCTCGCCCGGGCGAGCGCCCACCACGACGACTTAGGCCGCCCCGCCGCATCGACGAAGCCCCAGCCGGCGCCGATCCGCATGTCGCGGTGCAGAAAGGCGAGCGCCCCGCGGGTCGGCGACCCCGGCCGCCGCCACTCGTCGAGCACCGCCTCGACCACCGCCGCCGTCGTCATCCGGCCGACGTCGAGCGCCCGCGCCGGATCCTCGAGCCGGAGCGCCGCGATCCCGTCGCCGAACAGCAGCGCCTCGTAGTGGAGACGGATGTCTTCGAAATCCCAGGCCGCACCGTGGTCGCGCGGCACCCGGCGCTTCCAGTCGGGATGATGGACCGCCGGTGCCGAAAGCCCTTCGTCGAGGCTCGCCGCCTCCGGCACATGGGCGAAGGCGAGACATTCGGCGGCGAAGCGGACCTCCGCCGTCCGCGCGTCGGCGAGCGGTCGGCGATAGGCACCGACCCCGAAATAATGGCCGACCCCCTCCGACACCGAGAACGGCATCGCCCCGCCGTCCGGGGTCGAGCGCAGCCAGGCGACGTCCGGCCGCCGCCGGCGGGCGATCTCCGGCAGCACCTCGTCGAACAGGGCGTTGCCCCAGGACGCCGGCGGCAGACCGGTCATCGCCGCCTGCTGGGTGATCTCCGAACCGCCACAGACCAGCGCCAAGGACGGCGACAGCGCCAGCCGATCGAACAGCGCCTCCGCCTCGCCGCGCACCAGCCCGACGAAATCGGGATCGGTCGCCGGATAATCGAAGTTGGCGAACATCAGATCCTGCCAGACCAGCAGGCCGAACTCGTCGCAGAGGTCGTGGAAGGCGCGCGCCTCGTAGGCGCCGATGCCGGAGACGCGGACCATGTTCAGCCCGGCGTCGCGCATCCGCACCAGATCGGCGGCGAGCGCCTCGCGCTCCGCCGGGAGCCGCACCGGATCCGCGGGCACATGAACCACTCCGCGAGAAAACATCTCCACGCCATTGACTTTAAAACCGAAGCCACGCCCGTCCGGGCCGCGCTCGACGGCGATGGTACGGAACCCGGTGCGGCCGAGCGGGACGTGGCGGCCGTCGATTTCGAGATCGACGTCGTGGAGCACCGGGTCGCCGTGGGTCGCCGGCCACCACGGCGCGATCCCCGGCAGATCGAGCCGGGCGACGAACGCGCCGCCCTCGGCGACGAACGGCGCCGATCGCCCGGCGCAGCCGAGACGCGCGGCGGCGCCTCGCGGGTCGTCGGCCGGCAACGCCAGCCGCGCCTCGAGCCGTCCGTCGCGACCGTCGTACCGCGTGGCGAGCCCATGCACCGCGACCGCCGGATCGGCCGGATCGACCACCCGGATCGATCGCCAGGGGCCGATCACGTCGACCGCCGGGCACCAGCCGGGCATGTGGCCGAGGAGCGTGGTGCGGACCGCCCGCAGCCGCTGATCCGGCACCAGCACCGAGCGCCAGCGCGCCCGCTTCGGCTTCACCGCATCGAGCCGTGGGCCGAGCGCCCGGAAGACGATCGCCAGCTCGTGCTCGCCGTGGAGATCGACGTCGACCGCCGCCGGCAGGAACATCGACCGGCTCTCGAGGATCGGTCGGCCGTCGAGGAACACCTCGGCGAAGGTGGCGAGCCCGTCGAAGACCAGCCGCCGCCGCCCCTCCCCCTCGATCCGGCAGACGAACCAGTGGTCGCGGTCGTGCAACGGGGTCGGCCGGTCGAGGTCGTGGCGGCCGGCCGCGGCGAGCGCTCCGGCGACGGTGCCCGGCACCACCGCCGGCAGCCATTCGGCGTCGAGCGCCAGATCGGCAGGGCTCGCCCAGGCGTCCGGCGCGGTCGTCGCCATCTCCCAGGGGCCGGCGACGGGGCGACCGAAGACGGGAAGCGGGACGGGTGCGGACGTGGACACGGGCGAGACCCTCGCGGATTCGATGACGGACGGCGGAGAGTCGCACGGATCGCCGGCGCGACGCGAGACCCGGATCAGGCGGGCGGGAACCGCACCAGGAGCCCGCCGATCAGCCGATCCCAGGCCTCGGCGGCGGCGAGGATCGCCTCGGCGAGCCCATCGAAGCGGTTGCGCGCCATCGCCCGGGCGAGACGGAACTGCATCACCTTCATCGTCTCGGCGATCGCTTCCGCCGCCTCCCGCTCCGCCGCGAGGCCGGCGACGCCGTTCGCCTCGAGCCAGAGGAGATGGCCGGCGAGCAGCTCGAAGTTCGCCCCGTACTGGCGCATCAGGTTGAAGGCATAGGTGTGGAACCACTCCGGCGGCCGGGTCCCGAGATCGGCGACGTGGGCGGGGAACGCCGCCGCCCAGGCGCGGAACGGGTTCTCCGCCGGCCGGCGGGCGAGGTGGCGGGCGAGCAGCGCCACCGCCTCGCCGACGAGGTCGATCCGCGGCGGGTCGGCCGGCAGCTTGACGAACTCGACGTAGGGAAACAGCACCGCCGGATCGCGGTCCGCCCCCGGCGCCCCGAAGATGCCGTCGTAGTCGTCGCCGTCGAGGGCGAACAGGCCGGCGTTGTGGAAATAGACGAGCCGGCGGGCGGCGGGATCGATCTCGGTGATGCCGATCGTCGTCTTCGAATGGGCGCTGCGCCAGGTGATGCCGCGGGTGTCGGGAAGGTAGAAGGCGTCGGCCTCGACCAACACGATCCGGCCACGCCGGGTCTGCTCCTCGACGTGGCCGGCGAGCCGGTCGAAGATCGACAGTTCGAGCAGTTCCAGGCCGTAGAGCCGCTCGAGATCGGCGGTCGGCACCTTGAAGAAGGTGGCCTGATCGCCCTCGAAGTCCTGGGTCACGGTGAAGCCGAGCATCGCCGCCGGCTCGCGGCCGAGGGCGGCGACGATCTCGATCCACAGATCCGTCCAGCAGTTGGTCTCCGGCCACCGCCGATCCAGCCCGTGCAGGGCATGCGGAACGTGGGTCGAGGGATCCGGTCGAAACATCGCGCACTCCCGCTCGCCGATCGCCGGAACGGCGACGGGCCCGATGGACAAGTCGTGGCACCGCCGGGCCGCCGCCTCACCGGAGGAGGCCGGTCGCCCCGGCCTCTCCCCCCTCGAGGGAGAAGAGGCCGCGAAGCGGCGGGACGAGGGGGCGACGCCGGTCCCGTTCCTCTGCCGCCGGAAACGCGGCCCGCCCCTTCACCCCCACAACACCTCGCGTACCGCCGCCGGCCAGGCGTCGGTGTCGGTGCCGTGATGACGGAACAGGGCCAGCGCGATCCGCTCCAGCCCGAAGCCGACGCAGGCCGAATGCGCCGTCTCGCCGTTCGCGAAGGCCATCCCCCACAGCCCGCCGAAGTGGTTCTGGTGGTAGTTGAACGAGAGGCAGGCGGTCGGCGGCGCGCCGTCGTTGACCGGGATCAGCAGCTCGAACTTCAATTGTTGGTCGCGCTGGTTGCGCGCCATCAGCTTGCCGCCGCGGCCGAAGAACGGATCGTTGGCGACGTCGAGCTCGCAGGGCAGACCGAGCGCGGCGATCATCGCCGGCCCCCGTTCCAGCCAGCGCTCGCGGAACTCGGTGACCTCCTCCGGCGTGCCGATGCGGACGTTCTCGCGCATCCGGAACAGCTGCATCCGGGTCGGCTCGGTCGACGGCTCGTGACGGAAACAGTAGCTCTTCAGATCGAACAGCAGCCCGCCTTCCGGCACCGGTCCCTTCGCCGCCACCGTCGGATAGAGCGGATAGCAGGCCGCAGGCGTCAGCACGACGTCGGTCGGCGACTGGAACTCGCTCCAGTCGCGCCCCTCGGTCAGCGCCTCGATCAGCCGACAGTGGTCGGCCTCGCCGCCGACGAACGAATGGATCGAGCCGGCGAGCTGGGGAAAGCTCTTCAGGTAGCCCGACCGCTCCATGTTGACCCGCGGCATCGCCGGCGGGAAATGGATCTTCACCGCGCCGTCGGCGCGGGCGTGGCGCTCGACCAGCCGCTCGAAGCCGTCGATCACCGCCTCGAAGGCGCCGGACCGGCCGTAGAGCCCGTCGACGCCGGTCGGCATCAGGACGCCGTCGGCGAACAGACGGTCGAGGAAGCTCGCGGCGGACGGATTCGCCGGAGGCGTCGGGAGAGGCTCGGTCATCCGGCGTGCGCTCCGATCGTGGTGTCGACCCGGCTCATCAGGAGAAGATTGGCGCTGTTGGCGAGCACCCGGTCGTTGTTGATCATGATCGCCGCCGACAGGAGGTCGCGATAGTTGCGGGCGATCGAGAACGGACCGTCGTTGCGATAGCCGGCGAGCCCGGTGATCATCAGCGCCTGCTGGCAGATCTCGATCGCCAGGGTCGAGGTGGCGACCTTGAGACCGTTCATCTCGGCGAGGAAGCCGATCGACGAGAGGATCCGCTCGTCGGCGAGCGCCGCCTCGTAACGGGCGACCGCCGCGACGATCGCCGCCCGCATCTTCTGCAGGGTGGTGGCGACCTCGGCGAGACGCAGCGCGCCCGGCGGCATCTGCCCGGGACGCTTCTTCACCTCTGCGCGGACGAAGGCCTGCGACTTCGCCACCGTGTCGGCGGCGATGCCGTACCAGGTCGCCGACCAGACGATGTGTGCCATGGCGAGCATAGATCGGAAGAGCACACGTCTGAACTCCAGTCACACTTGAATCTCGTA
>CALFRR010000065.1 GCA_937919435.1 uncultured Alphaproteobacteria bacterium
ATCGGCGACACCGACGACGGCTCGGGCCTGCACCACATGGTCTACGAGGTGGTCGACAACGCCATCGACGAGGCGCTGGCCGGCTGGGCGACCGAGGTCTTCGTGTCGCTGAACGCCGACGGCTCGGTGACCGTGCGCGACGACGGCCGCGGCATCCCGACCGACATCCACGCGGAAGAGGGCGTGTCGGCGGCCAACGTCATCATGACCCAGCTCCACGCCGGCGGAAAGTTCGACCAGAACTCCTACAAGGTGTCCGGCGATCTGCACGGCGTCGGCGTCTCGGTGGTCAACGCCCTCTCGGTCCAGCTCGATCTCCGGATCTGGCGCGACGAGACCGAGCACTTCATGCGCTTCCGGCACGGCGTGCCGGACGAAGACCTCAAGGTGGTCGGCCCGGCCCCGGGCCGGCGCGGCACCGAGGTGACCTTCACCCCGTCGACCGAGACCTTCACCCACGTCGACTTCGACTTCGCCACCCTGGAGCACCGGCTGCGCGAACTCGCCTTCCTCAACTCCGGCGTCAACATCGTGCTCGAGGACCATCGAAGCCCGACCCCGGTGGTGATCAAGCTCCACTACGAGGGCGGTCTGGTCGAGTTCGTCCGCTGGCTCGACAAGGCCCGGAAGCCGTTGATCGCCGCGCCGCTCTACATGAAGGCGGAGCGCGACGGGATCACCGTCGAGTGCGCGCTGTGGTGGAACGACAGCTACCACGAGCAGACCCTCTGCTTCACCAACAACATCCCGCAGCGCGACGGCGGCACCCATCTCGCCGGCTTCCGCGCCGCGCTGACCCGTCAGGTCACCGGCTATGCCGATTCCTCCGGCCTGATGAAGAAGGAGAAGGTCTCGCTCTCCGGCGACGACTGCCGCGAGGGCCTCGCCTGCGTCCTCTCGGTCAAGGTGCCCGATCCCAAGTTCTCGTCGCAGACCAAGGACAAGCTGGTCTCCTCCGAAGTCCGTCCGGTGGTCGAGAACCTGCTCAACGAGGCGCTGTCGACCTGGTTCGAGGAGCATCCGGCGGAAGCCCGCACCGTCGTCGGCAAGGTGATCGAGGCGGCGGCGGCGCGCGACGCGGCCCGCCGGGCGCGCGAACTGACGCGGCGCAAGGGCGTCCTCGACGTCGCCTCGCTGCCCGGCAAACTCGCCGACTGTTCGGAGAAGGACCCGGCGAAGTCGGAACTGTTCATCGTCGAGGGTGATTCGGCGGGCGGATCGGCCAAGCAGGGCCGCAACCGTGAGAATCAGGCGGTGCTGCCGCTGCGCGGCAAGATCCTCAACGTCGAGCGTGCGCGCTTCGACAAGATGCTGTCGTCGGAGATGATCGGCACGCTGATCACCGCGCTCGGCACCTCGATCGGCGCCGACGAGTTCAACATAGACAAGCTGCGCTACCACAAGATCATCATCATGACCGACGCCGACGTCGACGGCGCCCACATCCGTACGCTTCTGCTGACCTTCTTCTATCGGCAGATGCCGGACCTGATCGATCGCGGCCACCTCTACATCGCGCAGCCGCCGCTCTACAAGGTGTCGCGCGGCAAGTCGGAGCAGTATCTGAAGGATCAGAAGACCTTCGACGACTATCTGATCGATCAGGGCCTCGACGAATCGCGGCTGGTGCTCGCCTCCGGCGAGGAACTCGCCGGCCTCGACCTCGGCCGTCTCGCCGAGGAATGCCGGCAGGTCCGCCACATCGTCGACAATCTGCACCACCGCTATTCGACCGCGGTGATCGAGCAGGCGGCGGTCTGCGGTGCGCTCGACAAGCGGGTGCTCGACGATCCGGAACGGGCGCTGACCGCCGCTTCGGCGCTCGCCGTCCGCCTCGACGCGCTCGCCGACGTCTACGAGAAGGGCTGGGCCGGTTCGGTCGGCGAAGACGGCGGCATCGTCGTGTCGCGCACCCTGCGCGGCGTCGCCGAGACCCGGGCGCTCGATGCCGGGCTGCTCTCCTCGCTCGACGCGCGCCGGCTCGACGCCCACGCCGCCCGCCTCGCCGAGACCTTCGCCGGCCCGGCGACGCTGCGGCGGCGGGAAAACGCGGTGGTGGTGCACGGCCCGCTGCAGCTGCTCGACGCGATCTTCGCGCAGGGCCGCAAGGGCATCACCATGCAGCGCTACAAGGGGCTGGGCGAGATGAACCCCGAGCAGCTCTGGGAGACCACCCTCGACCCGAACATCCGTTCGCTGTTGCAGGTCAAGGTGAAGGAGGCCGACGAGGCCGGCGAGATCTTCGCCCGTCTGATGGGCGACGAGGTCGAGCCCCGCCGCGACTTCATCACCGAGAACGCCCTGACGGCCAATCTGGACGCGTGATCGACCCGCCGATCGTTCGGACACGGGCGGACGGCGGTCGAGCCGATCCGCCCGTCTTCGTTCGGGGCCGACGGCACACCGCGGGCGATCCGACGGACATCACCGTTCGGGCGCTCGCGGACGGAACGAATCCCGCTCCGGCGCGTTGTCGCAGCGTGCCCGGTCTCTGCGGTTCGGTGGCGGCACGACCGGGACGACGTCTCACGCCGGATCTTCGGATCCCCAGGAGGATTTCACCATGCGCTCTTCACGTCTCTTGCGCGCCACGCTCGTCGCTCTGGCCACCGTCGTCGGAGCGACCGCGTCGACCGCGGCCTCGGCCGACAGCGGTCGGATTCGGTTCTCGATCTACAAGGCCGGCTGGATCGTCGGCGGCTCCGGCGGCGAGGGCACACTGACCTTCCGCGGCCGGACCTACCCGATCACCATCGGCGGCCTGAGCGCCGGTCTGGTCTTCGGCGCCTCGAAGACGGAGTTCGTCGGCCGCGTGACCCACATCCGACGGCCGGGCGACGTGGCCGGCGTCTACGGTGCCGGCGGGGCCGGGGCCGCGGTCGGACACGGCGTCAACGCGATCGTTCTGGCGAACGAGAAGGGCGCCGTGATGGAACTCACCGGCAAGCAGGTCGGCCTGATCGCCAACGCCGACCTGAGCGGCATGGCCATCACGCTGCGCTGATCGCCGCGGCTGCGGACGGGGCGGCGCCGAGGCGACCCGACCCGTCCGCGGCGACGCTCGAGCGGACATCGGCACGGAAGGCGCGGCCGGTCTCGACGGCCACGCTTCGACGATCGACCCGCCCTCACACGGCGGCCAGAACACCCTCCAGGATCTCCACCATCTCCTCGATCTCGGCCTCGCCGACGTTCAACGCCGGCATGAACCGCAGGAGATGCGGCCGCGGCGCGTTGAGCAGCAGACCGCGGTGCAGCGCTTCGTCGACCACAGTCGGACCGATGTCGCGCCCGAGATCGAGCGCCAGCAGGAGCCCCCTGCCCCGGACCCCGGTCGAGCCCGGCAGCCGTGCCGCGACGCCCTCGAGCTTCGCCCGGAGAATCTCGCCGAGCCGCTCGACCTCGGCGAGGAAGCCGGGAGCCGAGACCTTCTCGACCACCGCATTGCCGACCGCGGTCATCAGCGGATTGCCGTTGAAGGTGCCGCCCTGATCGCCCGGTTCGAAACAGGCGACCGCTTCGTCGGCGAGCAGCGCGGCGAGCGGCACCCCGCCGCCGAGCCCCTTGGCCAGCGTCATCACGTCCGGCTTCACCCCCGCATGTTCGAAGCCGAACATCTTGCCGGTCCGGCCGATCCCGGTCTGCACCTCGTCGAGGATCAGGAGCAGCCCGTGCTTGCGGGTGAGATCCCGGAGCGCGCGGAGAAAATCGTCGCCGGCCGGCACCACCCCGGCCTCGCCCTGGATCGGCTCCAGCATCACGGCGACCGTCGACGGCCCGATCAGTGCCTCGACCGACGCCAGATCACCGAGGATCGCCTTCGGGAAGCCCGACACCCGCGGCTCGAACAGGCCGTCCCACTTCGACTTGCCCGACGCCGACATGGTGGCGAGCGTCCGGCCGTGGAAGGCATCGGCGAAGGTGACGATCTCGTGGGCCCCGCCGCGATGCAGCGCCCCCCACTTGCGGGCGAGCTTGATCGCGCCCTCGTTGGCTTCCGCGCCCGAATTGGCGAAGAACACCCGGCCGAGCCCGCTCGCGCCCGCCAGTCGCTCGGCGAGCTCGAGTTGCGGCGCGTTGTAGAAGGCCGGCGAGCAGTTGATCAGCGTCGCCGCCTGGTGGGCGAGCGCCGAGACGATCTCCGGCGCCGCATGGCCGAGAGTGTTCACCGCCCAGCCCTGGACGAAGTCGAGATAGGCCCGCCCCTCGGTGTCGAACAGACGCGAGCCGCGGCCGGCGACGAACACGATCGGCGGCTTCGGGCCGATGTCCATCAGCGCGCCGGAGATCGCCGGTTCGACGGACGGGGGGAAGGGATGGATGGTCATGTCGTCGCCTCCTCGGGAAGAAGAACGGGGCGACGAAGACCGGGTGCCGGAAACGGCGAAGGTCCCCATCGCACCCGACGGGGACCCTCGAGAACCTGCTCGACCGATGGTCGCGCCTATCCTCTCCGGTCCCGCCCGGAGGCGAGACGAAGGGTGGCGGCACGTCGGTTGGCAGCGTTCCGGGTCATGGGTTCGGGGTTAACAGCGTCGGGCGGCGATGTCCAGGACGATCCGGCCGCGCGATCGCCCGCGCCACCCGCCCCGTGGCGCCGATCCCACACTCATCACCCGGGTTGATCGATCCGATCAGCATTTCACGGGTTGCCGTGACGGTCGTTTCGGCCGAGAAGGACTGTCCCCGCGTCTCGATCGGCGCACCCGGCGCGGGTGAACCGATCGATTCCGTGAGTTTTCGAAGATGACCCCAGACGACCGCCTCTCTCCCTGGCGCGCCGAGGCGGCGGCGACCCTGCTGCTCGCCTGGCCGATGGTCCTCGGCCAGATCGCTCAGATGGCCCTGAACCTCACCGACGTGCTGATCCTCTCGCGGATCTCGCCGGAAGCGGTGGCGGCCGGCGCGCTGACGGTCAACCTCTTCAACGTCTTCATGCTGTTCGGCATCGGCGTGATGTCGGCGACCATGCCGATGGTCGCCCGAGAGCGCGGCCGGATGCGCCATTCGGTGCGCGACGTCCGCCGCACCGTGCGCAACGCGGTGTGGTCGGCGGCCGCGCTGGCGCTGCCGGCCTGGGCGGTGCTGTGGAACGCCGAGGCGGTCTTCGCGCTGCTGCATCAGGATCCGGCGCTCGGCGCCGACGCCGCCCGGCTGATGCGGGTGCTGATGTGGTCGCTGCTGCCGTTCTACGTCTTCGTCGGCCTGCGTGGCTTCGTCGCGGCACTCGAACGCCCGATGTGGGTGCTCGCCGTCGGCCTCGCCGCGGTGCCGTTCAACGCCTTCGTCGGCTGGGTGCTGACCTTCGGCCATTTCGGCATGCCGGCGCTCGGGCTCGTCGGCGTCGGCTGGGCGACCACCCTGACCAACTGGGGTACCGTCGCGGCGATGGCGATCGTCCTGGTCGCCGACCGGCGCTTCCGCCGCTACCGGCTGTTCTCCGGCCCGTGGCTGCCCGACCGTCGGCGCTTCGCCGAGTTCTTCCGGCTCGGCGTGCCGATCGGCCTGATGGTCGCCTTCGAGACCACCATCTTCAACGCCGCCGCCTTCCTCGCCGGCCTGATCGGCACCACGACGCTCGCCGCCCATGCGATCACCCTGCAGATCGCCAGCGCCGCCTTCATGTTCCCGCTCGGTCTCTCCCAGGCGGTCACCGTCCGGGTCGGCCTCGCCTACGGCCGGCGCGACGCCGACGGCATCGCCCGCTCCGGCTGGACCGGACTCGCCATCGTCGTCTGCGTGATGGCGGCGATCGCCTCGGTGATGGCCCTCGCCCCGACCCCGCTGATCGGCGCCTTCCTCGACGAGAGCGATCCGGCGATCGCCCCGACCTTCGCCCTGGCCCGGTCGTTCCTGATGTTCGCCGCGATCTTCCAGCTGGTCGACGGCACCCAGGCGGTCACCGCCGGCATGCTGCGCGGCCGGCACGACACCCGGATCCCGATGTTCATCGCCGCGATCGGCTACTGGGGCGTCGGTCTGCCGACCT
>CALFRR010000066.1 GCA_937919435.1 uncultured Alphaproteobacteria bacterium
GCGCGCGACCATTGCCCACCGCGCTCGTCGGCCGCCGGGTCTCGACGACCAGCGCCAGTTCGCCGATCAGCGCCCCCGGCCCGAGCCGATCGACCACCCGCGGCGGCGAGACCCGCTCGTCGACGAGATCGAGCCGCCCTTCGACCAACAGATGACCGCCGTCGGCGACGTCGCCGCTCGAGAACAGCCGTTCCCGATCGCCGAGATCGCGCGGATCGGCGCTGAAGGCGAGCAGTCTGAGTGCGTCGACCGGCGCACCCTCGAAGAAGGGCACGTTGCGGAACAGGTCGATGTCACGCTCGAGGGACATGTCGGTCGGACGGCTCCGAGACGACGGCGCCGGACGCCGTCGTCGTCATTCACGGGACGAGCTTGTAGCCGCCGACTTCGGTCACCAGAAGTTCGGCATTCGACGGATCGCGTTCGATCTTCTGCCGGAGGCGATAGATGTGCGTCTCCAGCGTATGGGTCGTCACCCCGGAATTGTAGCCCCAGACCTCGTGCAGCAGTACCTCGCGCGACACCGGCTTCTCGCCGGCGCGATAGAGGAACTTGAGGATGCCGGTTTCCTTTTCGGTCAGCCGCACCTTGGCACCGCGATCGTCGACCATCAGCTTGGCCGAAGGGCGGAAGGTGTAGCGGCCGATGGTGAAGACGGCGTCCTCGGTCTGCTCGTGTTGGCGCAGATGCGCCCGGATCCGGGCGAGCAGCACCGCGAACTTGAACGGCTTGGCCACATAGTCGTTGGCGCCGGCCTCGAGCCCGAGGATCGTGTCGGATTCGGTGTCGTGGCCGGTGAGCATGATGATCGGCGCCTTGAAGCCGCCCTTGCGCAGCAGCTTCACCGCCTCGCGGCCGTCCATCTCCGGCAGTCCGACGTCCATGATCAGGAGATCGATCGGTTCGGCGCGGGCGATCTGGACGGCGCGGGTCGCACCTTCCGCCGCCTGGGTCTCGAATTCCTCGTAGAGCGACAGTTGCTCGACCAGCGCCTCGCGCAGATCGACGTCGTCGTCGCAGATGAGGATCTTGCGGGCCGCCATGTCCACCTCTCGTCTTCTCCGGCGCCGACGCGAAACGCGCGTGAGCCGAAGCGGAATGCGCCAAGAGACCACCCTTCCCGGCGCGGCGCAAGCTGTCGCGCCGGCGTCGTCCGAAGGCATGCGTCCGCCGTTCCGCTCCCCCTGCGTCGCGCGCCGCGCCGGGCCTCGGAACGCCGCCGCCGTCGCGCCCCGAAGGGTTCAGCCGGACCGGAACATCGGTTAGGGTCGTCTCGCTCGACCGGCGATGTCTTCGAGGAGAATGGCGAGAATGGGGACGAAGGCGTTCTTCGCACGACAAAAGCGGCCCGCGCCCCTCCTCCGCCGGATCCGCGTCGCCCGACGGCCCGGCGAGACCCACCTGGGAGTCGCTCTCGTCGGCTCGGTCGGCCTGCCCTGCGCCCTCGGCCGCGCCGGCATCGGACGCTTCAAGCGCGAAGGCGACGGCGTCACCCCGGCCGGCCGGCTGGCGCTGCTCGGCGGCTTCTGGCGCGCCGACCACCGGCTGCCGCCGCACACTCTCCTGCCGCTGCGGCCGATCCCGGCGGACGCCGGTTGGTCCGACGATCCGACCGACGGCCGTTACAACCGGCCGGTCCGGCTCCCCTTCGCCGGATCGCACGAGTGCCTGCGACGCGACGACGCGCTCTACGACGTCGTCCTGGTGCTCGACTGGAACGTTCGCCGCCGCGCCCTCGGCCGCGGCAGCGCGATCTTCCTCCACCTCGCCCGCGACGGCTTCGCCCCGACCGCCGGCTGCATCGCCTTCGCGCCCGCCGATCTCGCCCGCCTCCTGCCCCGCCTGTCGCGACACGCCGTGGTCGACGTCGTCTGAGGCGGACGGGAGAGCGATCGGGGCGGTCCCGCGATCGGCGGGACCGTTTCGCCGGCGACTCGATCGCACGGCGCCGATCCGGAGCACATCCGAGACGTGATCCACCGCGCCGATTTCGCCGCCGAATCGAACCGCCGGCCGGCGGGCCAGGGAAGCCCGTGGACGGCCGCCACCCTTCGCCGCACCCGACTCTCGGACCGACCGCACGACGGCCGTCCACGAGTCCCTGAAACGCTCGATTGTTTCGGATACGAAATCGTTTCTTGCGCGAATCGAATCGACGGACTCGTTCAGGTCGCAGCCACCGCCGCCGGACGGGATCCGAACAGCGCGCTGCCGACCCGCACGTGCGACGCCGCGAATTCGATCGCCGTCTCGAAGTCTCCGGACATGCCCATCGACAACCCGTCCAGTCCGGCCTCACCGGCCAGCTTGCGCAACAGCGCGAAGTGCGGTCCCGCCGCATCCTCCACCGGAGGGATGCACATCAGGCCGCGCACTTCCAGTCCGTGCGACTCTCGGCAACGCCGCACGAAGTCGACCGCCTCGCGCGGATCGACCCCCGCCTTCTGCGCCTCGAGCCCGGTGTTGACCTGGACGAAGCAGCCGATCCGTTTTCCCTGCTTCGCACACTCGGCGGCGACCGCTCCGGCGATCTTGTCGCGGTCGATCGTGTGGATCACGTCGAACAGCATCACCGCTTCCGCCGCCTTGTTCGACTGCAGCGGCCCGATCAGATGCAGTTCGATCCCGGGGGTCTCGCTCCGCAGCTCCCGCCACTTGGCCTTCGCCTCCTGGACCCGGTTCTCGCCGAACACCCGCTGCCCCGCGGCGATCACCGGCCGGATCTCCTCGACCCCGAAGGTCTTCGACACCGCCACCAGCGTCACCGATCCCGGTCGCCGGCCGGCGATCCGCTCGGCACGATCGATGCGGTGACGGATCTCGGCGAGACGTTCGGCAGCTGTCATGACTTCGTTTCCCATCGCGAAAGGTCTTCGCCTTAGCATGCCCCGCGCTTCGGCGACACCTGCCGGAACCGCGGCGGGACGCCGAAATCCGCCTCCGCCATTGACCCATGGGCCGCTTTCTGGTGAAGGTCGGCCGACCACTCCCGATGAGCGCGCCGCCGGCCGCCAGCGCCGACCCGACGCGCCCTCCTCCCGACTGCGACGAGATCCATGGCCGCCGAGCGTTACAATCACCGCGAAGCCGAACCGAAATGGCAGAAGACCTGGGCCGAGGCCGAAGTCTTCTCCACCCGGAACGACGATCCCCGCCCCAAATACTACGTGCTCGAGATGTTCCCGTATCCTTCGGGCCGCATCCACATGGGTCACGTCCGCAACTACACGATGGGCGACGTCGTCGCGCGCTACAAGCGGGCCAAGGGCTTCGCGGTACTCCATCCGATGGGCTGGGACGCCTTCGGTCTGCCGGCGGAGAACGCCGCGATCGAGAAGAAGGTCCATCCCGCCGCCTGGACCTACGAGAACATCGACTACATGCGCGGTCAGCTGAAGGTGATGGGCCTCAGTCTGGACTGGAAGCGCGAGGTGGCGACCTGCCACCCGAGCTACTATCGCCATCAGCAGAAGATGTTCATCGACTTCTTCAACGCCGGTCTCGCCTACCGCCGGACCTCCAAGGTCAACTGGGATCCGGTCGACATGACCGTGCTCGCCAACGAGCAGGTGATCGATGGCCGCGGCTGGCGCTCCGGTGCCCTGGTCGAGCAGAAAGAGCTCGTACAGTGGAACCTCCGGATCACCGCCTTCTCCGATGAACTGTTGAAGGCGCTCGACGGTCTAGACCGCTGGCCGGACAAGGTCCGCCTGATGCAGCGCAACTGGATCGGCAAGTCGGAGGGCCTCGAAGTCCGCTTCGAGCTCGCCACGCCCGGACCGGCCGGCGAGAAGACGCTGAAGATCTTCACCACTCGGCCCGATACGCTGTTCGGCGCTTCGTTCTTGGCGATGTCGCCCGACCATCCGCTGGCCAGGGCGCTCGGTGAGAAGAACCCGGCACTCGCCGAGTTCCAAGACAAGTGCCGCCGCATGGGCACCTCGGTCGCCGTGCTGGAAACCGCCGAGAAGGAAGGTTTCGATACCGGGCTGCGTGTGAAGCATCCGTTCATCGAAGGAAAGACGCTGCCGCTCTACGTGGCGAACTTCATTCTGATGGACTACGGCACCGGCGCCATCTTCGGCTGCCCGGCTCATGACCAGCGCGACATCGACTTTGCCCGTAAGTACGGCCTCGAAGTCACGCCTGTGGTGCTGCCGCCGAACCAGGATCCCGCCACCTTCGACGTCGGCGACACCGCTTACGTCGGCGAAGGCGCCCTCTTCAACTCCGACTTCCTCGACGGTCTCGACGTCGACACCGCCTTCGACACGGTGGCGAAGAAGCTCGAGGGCCGGATCGTCGACGGCGCCCCGCAGGGCGAGCGGAAGGTCAACTTCCGCCTGCGCGACTGGCTGATCTCGCGGCAGCGCTATTGGGGCTGCCCGATCCCGATGATCCACTGCGAGGCCTGCGGCACCGTCCCGGTCCCGGTCGACCAGCTGCCGGTGACGCTCCCCGACGACGCCACCTTCGACAAGCCGGGCAATCCGCTCGACCATCATCCGACCTGGAAGCACGTCGCCTGCCCGAAGTGCGGCAAGCCGGCGCGCCGTGAGACGGACACGATGGACACCTTCGTCGATTCGTCCTGGTACTACACCCGCTTCACCGACCCGTGGAACGAAGCCGCGCCGACCGATCGCACCGTCGCCGACCGCTGGCTGCCGGTCGACCAGTACATCGGCGGCATCGAGCACGCGATTCTCCACCTGCTCTATTCCCGCTTCTTCACCCGCGCGATGAAGGCGACCGGCCACGTCGGCTTCGACGAGCCCTTCGCCGGCCTGTTCACGCAAGGGATGGTGGTCCACGAGACCTACAAGGGCCCCGACGGCCATTGGGTCTCGCCCGCCGAGATCGTCGTCACCGAAGCCGACGGCACCCGCACCGCGCGGATGAAGGACGGCTCCGGCTCGGTCGAGATCGGCTCGATCGAGAAGATGTCGAAGTCGAAGAAGAACACCGTCGACCCCTCCGACATCATCGCCGAATGGGGTGCCGACACCGCCCGTTGGTTCGTGCTCTCCGACAGCCCGCCGGATCGCGACGTGATCTGGACGGCGGCCGGCGTCGAAGGCGCCCATCGCTTCGTCCAGCGCGTCTGGCGGTTGATCGGCGACGGCAAGGGCCTGATCGGCGCGACCGCCACCGGCCCCCGCTCCGATGCCGCCCTGGCGCTCGCCAAGGCGACCCACAAGACCGTCGCAGCGGTCGAGGACGACATCGAGAAACTCGGCTTCAACCGCGCCGTCGCCCGCCTCTACGAGTTCGCCAACGTCATCGGCCGGACGACCGCCGCCCCGGCGGCGGTCGCCGCGGACGCCTCGCTCGCCGCCGCGCTCGCCGAGGCGCTCGACGTGCTGGTCCGTCTGATCGCCCCGATGATGCCGCATCTCGCCGAAGAGTGCTGGACAGAACTCGGCCGGAGTGGTCTCGTCTCGCAGACGCCGTGGCCGGTCGCCGACCGCTCGCTGGTCGTCGACGACACGGTCACCCTGCCGGTCCAGGTCAACGGCCGCAAGCGCGCCGAGCTGACCATCGCCCGCGATGCGGGCGAAGCGGCGGTTCGCGAGGCGACCCTGGCGCTCGACGCGGTTCGGGCCGCGCTCGACGGCAAGCCGCCGAAGAAGGTGATCGTGGTGCCGCAGAGGATCGTCAATGTCGTCGCCTGACCGTTCCCCCTCCTTCCGGCCCCGGATCGGGCTGGCCGCCGCTCTGGCGGCCACGCTGCTGGTCGCCGGATGCGCCGGCACCGAGATCCGGCCGCTCTATGCCTCGGGATCCGGCGGCGCCACCGCCGAATCCCTCCGCCGGATCGACATCGCCCCGGGCGGGGGTCGGATCGGCCAGGTGATCCGCAACGAGCTGGTCTTCTCCTTCTACGGCGGCGCCGGCGAACCCACCGCTCCGGCCACCCACCGGCTCGACATCACCGTCACCAGCAGCTCGAATTCGGTCGGCATCGTCCGAAATCAGAGCCTGCCGTCGGCCTATGTCGTCCAGCTCACCGCGAGTTGGGTGCTGACCGAACTCGCCGGCCACCACACCGTCGCCTCCGGCACCTCCTTCGCGAATGCCGCCTTCGATTACTCCCAGCAGCGCTTCGCCGACCTCCGGGCCCTCAGGGACGCCGAGAACCGGGCGGCCGGGGTGATCGCCACCGACATCCGCACCAAGGTCGCCATCCTCTTCGCCGGCCGCCGGTGATCCGATCGCCGGCCCGTCACGGCGAGCCGGCGTCCCACCGCTTCGTTTCGGAGGCGAATCCGTGGTTGCGCTGAAGCCGACCGAGATCGATCGCTTCATCGACCGCCCCATCGAACGTGGGGCGGTCGTTCTCGTCTTCGGCCCCGACGACGGCCTCGTCGCCGAACGGGCCGAGAAGATCATCCGCACCGCCGGTGGCCGCCGTGACGATCCCTTCTCCTTCGTCCGCCTCGACGGCGCCGCGATCGCCGACGACCCCGCCCGCCTGATCGACGAAGCCGGTACCGTCTCGCTGTTCGGATCCCGCCGCATCGTCTGGGTCCGCGACGCCGGCGGCCGCAATCTGCTGCCGGCCGTGGCGCCGTTGCTCGATCCACCCATCGCCGACGCTCTGGTGGTGATCGAAGCCGGCGATCTGAAGAAGGGAACGCCGCTGCGCAAGAAGGTCGAGGACCATCCCTCCGGGATCGCCATCGCCTGCTATGCCGACGGCGCCGCCGACATCTCCCGCCTGATCGACACCGAGCTCGGCCCGGCGAAACTCTCGATCGACCGCGAGGCACGCGAGCTGCTCGAGAGCCTGCTCGGCGGCGACCGCCTCGCCTCCCGCGGCGAGATCCGCAAACTCTGTCTCTATGCCCAGGGCAGCGGCCGCATCACGCTCGACGACGTCACCGCGATCGTCGGCGACGCCTCCACCTTCGCCCTCGACGAACTGGTGGACGCGACGGCCGGCGGAGATCTCGCCACCGCGGACGAGCTGATCGGCAAACTGGTCGCCTCCGGCACCCCGGCGAGCGTCGCCGGTACGGTGTTGCTGCGCCATTTCCAGATGCTGGAGCGGGCCCGCGCCGCGGTTCGTCCCGGCCACGGTGCCGCCGAAGTGGTCGCCGCGATGCGCCCACCGGTCTTCTTCCGCCGCCGCGAGACGATCACCCGCCAGCTCTCGATCTGGACGCCCGAAAGGCTCGCCCGTGCGCTCGCCCTGCTCGACGAAGCGATGTACCGCTCCCGCCGGATCCAGCCGCTCGCCGACGCGGCGATCACCGATGCGGTCCTGACCCTCGCCCGGGTCGCCCGCGCCGCCCGCCGCCGCTGAGCCCGTCCGCCCACCGACGCGTTGCCCACCGAACCGTTGCGACGGCGTCGATCGCGGCCACCGTTCCGCCGACGAATCGACCATCGGCACGTCGATCCGGCCCACGATCGATGAGGTCGGAGGTCGAGAGGTCGGCGCCGGTTCGGAAAGTTCCTCGATCGCCCCGGACAGCGTCCGTCGACCACGGAACGGGCAGCTGCCCGAATCACCTTCCCGCGGAACCGCCCGGGATCTCCGCCGCGCGCCGGGCAACCGCCCGGAACGAAGAACGGCGGACCGTCGCCGGCCCGCCGTCTGAAAGATCCTGTTCGTTCGTTGCGATCAGTCGCCGCGCAGACGACGACAGAGATCGTCGAGCTGCTCCAACGAGCGGTACTTCAGACGCAGCTCGCCCGCCCCGTCGGCCCGATGATCGACGGTCGCGGTCAGACCGAGGAGATCCGACAGCGACTTCTCCAACGCCAGCGTATCGGCGTCCTTCGCCGCCTTGGGCTTGGCGGCCTTGGCGGTCTCGGTCGGCTGCGGCGCCTGCGCCAGAGCCTCGGCATCGCGCACCGTGAGGCCCTTCTCGACGATCACTTCCGCCAGCGCTTCCGGATTCTCGGTGCCCACCAGCGCCCGCGCGTGGCCCGCCGTCAGCCGACCTTCCCGCAGGTGGTCCTTCACGCTCTCCGGCAGCTTCAGCAGACGCAGCGTGTTGGCGACGTGGCTCCGGCTCTTGCCGATCACCTGACCGAGGTCCTGCTGCGTATATCCGAACTCGGCAATCAGCTGATCGTAGCCGACGGCCTCCTCGACCGCGTTGAGATCGGCCCGCTGGACGTTCTCGATGATCGCCAGTTCGAGCGCCTCCTTGTCGGAAACCTCCTGGACGATCACCGGAACCTCGTGCTGACCGGCGCGCTGCGCCGCCCGCCAGCGGCGTTCACCGGCGATGATCTCGAAATGATTGGCATGGGCCGGCGCGGGACGCACCAGAATCGGCTGGATCACGCCCTTCTCGCGGATCGACTGAGCGAGATCGGCCAGATCCTCCTCCCGGAACTGCCGGCGCGGATTGCGTGGATTGGCCTGGATCAGCTCGATCGGAACCCGCTTCGAGCCGCCGGGACCACCGGACGCCTGTTCCGGTTCGGCCACGTCGCCGAGAAGGGCCGCCAGCCCGCGGCCGAGACGCCTGCGCTCTTCCACTTCCCCCTCCCGAGATCACGAGCCGCTCCGCGGCTCAGGCCGCTGCCGTGGTCTTGAGCTTCCGCTCACGCTGGATGATTTCGGATGCGAGACGAAGATAGGCCTGGCTACCCGCCGACTTCAGATCGTAGAGCAGTGCCGGCTTGCCGTAGGACGGCGCCTCCGACACCCGCACGTTGCGTGGGATGACGGTGTCGTAGACCGTGTCCCCCATGTGCTGGCGGACATCGGCGACCACCTGCCCCGACAGATTGTTGCGCGCATCGTACATGGTCAGCACGATGCCGTGGATCGACAGCTCGGGATTGAGCGCGGTCTTGACCTGCTCGACGGTCGACAGGAGCTGCGAGAGGCCTTCCAGCGCGAAGAATTCGCACTGCAGCGGCACCAGCACCGAATGCGACGCACTCATCGCATTGATCGTCAGCAGATTGAGCGACGGCGGGCAATCGACCAGCACATAGGTGAACCGCGGCTTCCCAGCCGGCGTCCGGTCACCGTAGTCCTGCAGCGCCTTGCGCAGCCGGAAGGCCCGATCCGCGGTGTTGGCGATCTCCAGCTCGACGCCGAGCAGATCGAGCGTCGAGGGAGCCACCCAGAGCCGTGGCACGGCCGTCTCGATCAACACGTCGCCGAGATCGCTGTCGCCGACCAGGACATCATAGGTCGACCGCTTGCGGGCCCGCCGATCGATCCCCAGACCGGTCGAGGCGTTGCCCTGCGGATCGAGGTCGACGATCAGCACGTCTTCACCGATCGCGGCCAGCGCCGTCCCGAGGTTGATGGCCGTCGTCGTCTTGCCGACGCCACCCTTCTGGTTGGCGAGTGCCAGGACCCGCGGAGACTTCGAAAGAGCAGCCATGAAACGACGCTCCGTCAGGATGTGGTTCGTGGGGCGATCTTGCGAATCTCGATCAGGCGACTGCCCGGCTCGATCCGACTTGGATGTTCTACCAGATCGAGATTCCAAGATAGAGTGGCTTCGGCGATTTCGGCCGCAAAATCTTGTCCTTTGTGGAAAACAGCGACGGCGCCGCGCGCCACGAAGGGCGCCGCCATCGGCAGAAGGCGGTCGAGCGACGCCAGCGCGCGCGCCGAAACCCCTTCGATTTCCTCGGTGAACCCGTCGATGAAGGCCTCGATCCGCTGCGCGTGGACGGTCACCGGCGCCCCCGTCTCACGCGCCACCGTGCGCAGGAACGCCGCCTTGCTCTGGTTGCTCTCGACGAGATGGACCGCCGCCCCTTCGGTCTCGGCGAGGAGAATCGCCGTGACCAGACCGGGAAAACCGGCACCCGACCCGAAATCGACCCAACGCTTCGCCTGCGGCACCAGCGCATGGATCTGTACCGAATCGGCGACGTGCCTCCTCCAGATCCGGTCGAGCGTGCTCGGCGCCACCAGATTCCGGCTCTTCTGCCACTTGCGGAGCAACTCCACATGGATCGTCAGGCGCTCGATCGTTTCACGTGAAACAGGATGGATCGCCGCGATCTCGCGCTCGGGGGCTTCCTTCGACTCGATCATCACGACTCCGAATCGTTCGGGCCGGCGGCTTCCGCCCGCCCCTCCACACCGAGATCCGACCACGCCCCGACGCGCTCGCGCTTTCGAACGTGTGCTGCGATCAGCGTCAGAGCCGCCGGCGTCATTCCGTCGATTCGTCCGGCCCGGCCGAGCGTATCGGGCCGAACCCGCGTCAGCTTCTGTCGAAGCTCCACCGAAAGGCCGCTCATCTCCTCATAGGCGAGGTCGGAAGGAAGGCCCAGAGCTTCGTCCCGCCTGAGTTCTGCGACATTGGCCTCCTGCCGCTCGAGATAGACCGCATACCGCCCATCGGTTTCGATCTGCTCGGCGACGTCGCGCCGCCAATTGCGAATCTCCGGCCAGACCGCCGCAAGCCGCTCCAGATCGACATCCGGATGCCCGAGGAGATCGAAGGCGCTTCGCCTCTGTCCATCCTGATTGACAGCGAGACCCACATCCCCGGCCTCTTTCGGCGTCAGGGTCCACGCCCGCGCCTGCTGCAGTGCCTCTTCGATCGCGGTCGATTTGGAGGCGAATCGATCGGCACGTTCTCGACCGACGATCCCGAGAGCCACACCCGTCGGCGTCAGCCGGCGATCCGCATTGTCGGCTCTGAGCGACAGGCGAAACTCGGCACGCGACGTGAACATCCGATAGGGCTCGCTGATCCCTTGCGTTGTCAGATCATCGAGCATGACTCCGATGTAGCTGGTGGTGCGATCGAACACGACGGCATCCGTTCCGGAGGCGAATCGAGCCGCGTTGAGCCCCGCCACCAGTCCTTGCGCAGCGGCTTCCTCATAGCCGGTCGTACCGTTGATCTGCCCCGCCAGATAGAGCCCCGACAGCGCCTTGACCCCGAGATCGGGCCTGAGGTCCCGCGGATCGACGTGATCGTACTCGATCGCGTAGCCCGGCCGTATCATGCACACGCGCTCGAGCCCCGGGATGGACCTGAGCATCGCCTCTTGCACGTCCGCCGGCAGAGACGTCGAAAGCCCGTTCGGATAGACCGTCTCGTCGTCGAGCCCCTCCGGCTCGAGGAAGATCTGATGTCCGTCGCGCTCGCCGAACCGAACGATCTTGTCCTCGATCGACGGACAGTACCGCGGTCCCCGGCTCTCGATGTACCCGCCGTACATCGCCGACCGTCCGATGTTCTCACGGATGATCCTGTGGGTCTCGGGCGTGGTCCTGGTGACTCCACAGGCGATCTGCGGATTGGTCAGCCGGTCGGTCATCATCGAAAAGGCGACCGGATCCGCATCCCCCTCCTGCCGCTCCACCGAGGACCAATCGATCGTCCGCCCGTCGAGACGTGCCGGTGTCCCGGTCTTCAGCCGGCCCAGCCGTAGCCCGATCGCCGACAATCCCGCAGAGAGACGGAGCGACGCATCGTCGCCGACCCGACCACCCGACGTCTGCCGGTCGCCGATGTGCATCAGTCCGTTGAGGAAGGTTCCGGTCGCCACGACCACCGCCCCGCAGACGAATGCGCGGCCGTCCTTCGTGGTCACCCCCGTCACCCGACCATCGCGATGCTCGAGGTCTGCGGCTTCACCTTCGACGATCCCGAGACCGTCGACGACGTCCAGCGCCGCCCGCATCGCCTGCGCGTAGAGCTTCCGGTCGGCCTGGGCGCGCGGGCCGCGAACCGCCGGGCCCTTCCGGCGATTGAGAAGACGAAACTGGATCCCGCCGAGATCGGCGACCCGGCCCATCAGACCGTCGAGAGCGTCGATCTCCCGAACCAGATGCCCCTTCCCCAATCCGCCGATCGCCGGATTGCAGGACATCGCCCCGATGGTCGCGATCTTCTGAGTGAGCAGAACGACGGACGCACCGGCGCGCGCCGCGGCGGCGGCGGCCTCGCATCCCGCATGCCCGCCTCCGATCACCAGAACATCGACAAATCGCTTCCGATCCATTCCACCTCGCCCATCGGCATCCCGACGCCGAAATTCATACCGAGTCCGAATCGATGTTTCACGTGAAACAATTCGTTCCGAGTCCGAATCGAGTCACTTCCCGATGCAGAACTCGCCGAAGATTCGATCGAGCAGATCCTCCACCCCGATCGCTCCGGTCAGGCGCCCGAGACCATCCGACGCCGCTCTGAGCGATTCCGCTCGCACCTCGAGCAGCCGCCCTCCTCCCGAGAGCGCAGCATCCAGATCCGAGACGACACCTTCGAGCTCGCGGCGGTGCCTCGCCCGGGTCGGTCCGAGCCCCTCACCGGGCGCCGAACCACGTGCGAAGACGGCGAGAGCCGATACCAGTTCGTCGATGCCTTCGCCCGAACGCACCGAGACGCGCCGAACCGATCCCGCCTCCGAACCTCTGTCCACGGATCCGGCGAGCCGCATATCCGATTTCGTCGCGATCCGCCACGTCGGAACATCGGCCGGTGCGTCGTCTCCTTCCGAAACCACGTCCGGCGCCGACAGCCAGAGCACGAGATCCGCACCGGCCCCCCGCCGGTGCGCACGTCGTATCCCCTCCGCCTCGACGACGCCGCTCGCCTCTGCCCGAACCCCGGCCGTGTCCACGATCGTCACCGGAACGCCGTCGAGATCGAGGTGGACTTCGATCGGGTCCCGAGTGGTCCCGGGTTCCGCCGTCACGATCGCCGCCTCGCGCCCGGCGAGCCGATTGAGCAGACTGGACTTGCCGGAATTCGGCGGTCCCATCAGCACCACCTCGACCCCGGACAGCAGCCGCTCTCCGCGTCTGCCGTCGTCGAGGTGCCGTCGGATCGCCTCCCGAAGCTCCGTCGCCTTCCGCCAGGCGACGTCGACCGCATCGCCCGGAACGTCCTCTTCGTCGCCGAAATCGAAATGCGCTTCGATCAGGCTGCGGATCGCGATCATCTCGTCTCGCCAGCCTTCGTAGAGCCGCCTCAGCTCGCCGTCGCTCTGGCGCAGCGCCTGGCGTCGTTGGGCTTCCGTCTCCGCTGCCAGAAGGTCGGCGAGACCTTCGATCTGCGTCAGATCGAAACGACCGGCGATCATCGCCCGCCGAGTGAACTCGCCCTGGGTGGCCGGCCGCAGCCCCTTCATCGCCCCGAGCCGCGAGAGCACCGCGGCGACCGTCGCTCGTCCCCCGTGCAGATGGAGTTCCGCGACGTCTTCGCCAGTGAAGCTCGCCGGCCCCGGGAACCACAGGACCAGACCGCGGTCGAGCACCTCGCCGGTCGCGTCGCGGATCGCCCGCAGACCGGCGACGCGAGGCTGCGGCCTGCCGCCCGCCAAGGCGTCGACCGCCGGTCCACAGGCCGGCCCGGAAATCCGAACGACCGCCACTCCGGACGGCAGCCCGCCGCTCGACAATGCGAAGATCGTATCCGTCGCTCTGAACATCCGGCCTTTCCGAATCTCTCGTCGACACTAGGGTTACAAGGCGACCACGCAGAAGAGGAAGAGCACGTGCCGCCAACCGACGCAAACCTTCTCGCCGGCTCGACCAGCCCCTACCTGCTGCAACACGCCGACAACCCCGTCCATTGGCGCCCCTGGTCGGCGGAGGCCTTCGAGGAGGCCCGGACGACAGGACGGCCCGTCCTGCTGTCGATCGGCTACGCCGCCTGCCACTGGTGCCACGTGATGGCGCGCGAATCCTTCGAAGACCCGGCGACCGCGGCGGTGATGAACCGGCTGTTCGTCAACATCAAGGTCGATCGCGAGGAGCGGCCCGACATCGATCAGATCTACATGACGTCGCTGCTCGCCTTCGGCGAGCGGGGCGGCTGGCCGATGACCATGTTCCTCGATGCCGACGGCGGCCCCTTCTGGGGCGGGACCTACTTCCCCAAGCAAGCCCGATGGGGACGACCCGCCTTCGTCGACGTGCTGCGCGAGGTCGCCCGGCTCCATGCCGAGGAACCGGACCTGGTCGCCGCCAATGCGAAGGCGATCCGCGATCATCTGGCCGGCCTCGATGCCGCCGGCACCGACGACCGGATCGCCCTCGGACCCGATTTCCTCGATCGGGTGTACGAGCGCCTGTACGGCCTCACCGACCTCGTGAACGGTGGGATTCGTGGCGCACCGAAGTTCCCACAGACCGGCTTCCTCGAACTCCTGTGGCGCGCCGGTCGACGCACCGGCCGCGACGAAGGACACGCCGCAGCCCTGCTGACGCTCGATCGGATGTCCCGCGGCGGCATCTGGGACCATCTCGGCGGCGGCTTCGCCCGCTACTCCACCGACGAGACGTGGCTGGTGCCGCATTTCGAAAAGATGCTCTACGACAACGCCCAGCTTCTCGACCTCCTCGGCCGGGCCTGGAGCGCCACCGGCGAGCCGTTGTATCGGAACCGAATCGAAGCGCTCGTGGCTTGGCTCTTCGACGAGATGAGCCTGCCCGGCGGGGGCTTCGCCTCCTCGATCGACGCCGACAGCGAGCACGAGGAGGGACGCTTCTACGTCTGGTCCGACGCCGAGATCCGCGACGTGCTCGCCGAGCGGCATCCCGAATTCGCCGCCGCCCACGACGTCACGCCCGAAGGCAACTGGGAAGGCCGAACCATCCTCAATCGGAGTTCCGACGATCACCCCTGGGACGACGAGCGGGAAGCCCGCTTCGCCGAAGACCGGGCCCGACTGCTCGCCCGTCGGGCCGGCCGCATCGCGCCCGCCCGCGACGACAAGCTGCTCGCCGACTGGAACGGCGCGACGATCCACGCTCTGACCCTCGCGGCCCGCCGCCTCGACCGGGCCGACTGGCTGGAACGGGCGATCGGCGCCCATCGTTTCATTGCCGAATCGATGTCGGTCGGCGATCGCCTCGGCCATTCCTGGCGCGATGGGCGGTTGCTCTTTCCCGGCCTCGCCTCCGATCTCGCGCACATGATCCGAGCCGCCCTCACGCTCCACGAGACCACCCGGAATCCGGAGTTCCTCAGCGATGCGCTACGCTGGGCCGAGATGCTGGAGCGTCACCACACCGATCCCGACGGTGGATGGTTCCTCACCGCCGACGACGCCGAGGCACTGATCGTCCGGATGCGCTCGTCCCGCGACGACGCGATCCCCAATCACAATGCGATCGCCGTCGAAGCCTTCGTGCGGCTCTCCGTCTTCACCGGAGACGACCGCTGGCTGAAACGGGCCGAGGTGGCTCTGCAGAACCTCGCCGGCGCCATGCGCGCCGATCTTCTCTCCACCGCTTCACTGTCGAACGCGCTCGATACGCTGGTCGGCCTCGTCGAAGTCGTTCTGGTCGTCCCGTCCGGCGAAGACGGCGGTGCCCTGCGTCGTGTCGTCTTCGAATCGACCGATCCCCGGATCGTTCTTTTCGAAACCGAATCGACCGCGGCGCTCCCTCCCGACCATCCCGCGTCCGGCAAGACGCCGATCGACGGACGGCCCACCGCCTGGGTCTGCAGCGGCCACATCTGCGGCCTGCCGGTCGTCGACCCCGACGCCCTGCGCGCCCTCCTCTGAAACGGTCGACCCGCCGTACCTCTCGATACGGCGGGTCGACGTCGTCTTGCCCGATCGCTGCGGAACCGAATCGATCGGCGACCGCACACCTTCGTGTCGCCGCCGAATCGACGGATCCGATCAGGTGTTCATCGAATCGAAGAAGTCGGCGTTGCGCTTGGTCTGGCGCAGCTTGTCGAGCAGGAACTCGATCGCGTCGACGGTGCCCATCGGCGTGAGGATGCGCCGCAGGACGTAGGTCTTCTTGAGCACGTCCGGCGGCACCAGGAGCTCTTCCTTGCGGGTGCCGGAACGGGTGATGTCCATCGCCGGGAAGACGCGCTTGTCGGCCACCTTGCGGTCGAGGATGATTTCCGAGTTGCCGGTGCCCTTGAACTCTTCGAAGATCACTTCGTCCATTCGGCTGCCGGTCTCGATCAGCGCGGTGGCGATGATCGTCAGCGATCCGCCGCCTTCGATGTTGCGCGCCGCACCGAAGAAGCGCTTCGGCCGCTGCAGCGCGTTGGCGTCGACACCGCCGGTCAGCACCTTGCCCGACGACGGCACCACCGTGTTGTAGGCGCGACCCAGACGGGTGATCGAATCGAGCAGGATCACCACGTCACGGCCGTGCTCGACCAGACGCTTCGCCTTCTCGATCACCATCTCGGCGACCTGGACGTGGCGGGTCGCCGGCTCGTCGAAGGTCGAGGACACCACCTCGCCCTTCACCGTGCGCTGCATGTCGGTGACTTCCTCCGGCCGCTCGTCGATCAGCAGCACGATCAGGAAACAGTCGGGGTGATTGGCGGTGATCG
>CALFRR010000067.1 GCA_937919435.1 uncultured Alphaproteobacteria bacterium
GAGGCGCGGATCCTGTTCTCGGAGATCCTGCCCAACCTGCTCGGCCCGATCGTCGTCCAGGCGACGATCCAGTTCGCCCTCGCCATCCTCGCCGAGGCGGGGCTCTCCTACCTCGGCCTCGGGGTCAGGCCGCCGAACCCGAGTTGGGGGCGGATGCTCGCCGAGGCGCAGACCTACATGGGCCGCCAACCCGGGCTGGCGATCTTCCCGGGTCTCGCCATCGCGGTCTCGGTGATCGGCCTCAACCTGCTCGGCGACGGGCTCAGGGACCTGCTCGACCCGAAACGGCGGCCGACCCCGTCAGGGTGACCCGACCACCTCGACCTCGGCGGTGAGGTCGGCGAGCGACGAGCCGCCGACGAACAGGCGGAAGCGGCCGGGCTCGACCACCCGGCGGCCGTCGTCGTCGTGGAAGCCGAGCTCGGCGACCGGCACCGACAGCTTCACCCGGCGGGTCTCGCCGGGCGCCAGATCGACCCGGCCGAGCGCCGCCAGCCGCTTCAGCGGACGGCTGCGCGAGGCGACGAGCTGGCGGACGTAGAGCTGCGGGATCTCTCGGGCGGCGCGATCGCCGGTGTTGGCGACGGTCACCTCGACCTCGATCCGCCCGGAGAGGCCGACCTTCGGCGCCGTCACGTCCGCGTCGCGATAGGCGAAGTTCGTGTAGGAGAGGCCGTAGCCGAACGGGAACAGGGCGGTCGCCTCCTCGTCGAGCCAGCGGGCGGTGAGGAGCGACGGGCCGGTCGGCCGTCCGGTCGGCAGCGCGTCGTAGGTGATCGGCACCTGGCCGACGGCGCGCGGCAGGCTCATCGGCAGGCGGCCGGAGGGGACCGCCTCGCCGAGCAGCAGGTCGGCCAGCGCCGGCCCGCCCATGGTGCCCGGCGAGAAGGTCCAGAGGATCGCCGCGACCTTGGGCAGGGTCTCGCTCAGCACCATCGGACGGCCGGCGAAGACGACGAGGACGATCGGCCGGCCGGTCGCCGAGAGGGCGGTGAGCAGCTCCTCCTGATGGTTGGGCAGGCCGAGGCGGGTGCGCGAGGTCGCTTCCGCCGTCATCCACCAGGGCTCGCCGAGCACCGCCACCACCAGATCCGCGGCCTTCGCTGCCGCGACCGCGGCCGGGAAGCCGTCGGTCGAGCGGCAGGCGTCGTCGCAGGGTTCGGTGAAGGTCACCTCGCTCCGGCCGGCGAGCCGGTGGGTCAGTTCGTCGAGCAGGGTCGGCGCCTCCTCGCGACGACCGGCGGCACCCCAGGCGCCCATGTGGTCGGAGGGGTCGGCGGCGGCGGCGCCGATCACCGCGATCTTCTTCGGCGGGGCGGCGAGCGGCAGGACGGCGCCGTCGTTCTTCAGCAGCACCGCCGAGCGGCGGGCCGCCTCGCGGGCCGCCTCGCGGGTCTCGGGGGTGGCCAGCGCGGCGTTCGCCGTCGCCGGGTCGGGGAGACGATGGGCGGGTTCGAACAGGCCGAGCCGGTGCTTGACCCGGAGCACCCGGGTCACCGCGTCGTCGATCCGGGCCATCGGCACCCGTCCGGCGCGGACCAGGGCGGGCAGATGGGTCGGGTAGAGCCGGCCGGCCATCTCGACGTCGAGGCCGGCCATCACCGCCTTCTCGACCGCCTCGACGTCGTCCTTCGCCACCCCGTGGTTCTTCAGTTCGGAGACCGAGTCCCAGTCCGAGGTGACGAAACCGTCGAAGCCCCATTCGGTCTTCAACAGGTCGGTCAGCATCCGCCGGTTGGCGGTGACCGGCACGCCGTTCAGCGCGTTGAACCCGGCCATCACCACCTGGGCGCCGGCTTCGAGCCCGGCCCGGAACGGCGGCAGGTAGAGGTCGCGCAGGCGCGGGGTCGAGATGTCGGTCTCGGCATATTCGCGGCCGCCCTCGGCGGCGCCGTAGCCGACGAAGTGCTTCAGGGTGGCGGCGAGGCCGCCCCGGGCCAGTCCCTCGACGTTGGCCCTAGCGAACAGCCGGGCGAGGAACGGATCCTCGCCGGGGCCTTCCACCACCCGGCCCCAGCGGGCGTCGCGGGAGAGATCGACCATCGGGCCGAGGGCGAAGGTCATGCCGACCGATGCGGCCTCGCGTGCCGTCTTCTCGGCGGCCAGCGCGACGATCTCGGGATCGAACGACGAGGCGAGGCCGAGCGGCATCGGGAACAGCGTCCGGTAGCCGTGGATCACGTCCTGGGTGAAGAGGAGCGGAATGCCGAGCCGGGTCTTCGCCGCGACCCTGGCGATCTCGACGACGTGGCCGGCGTCGGGCGGACCGGAGAGGGCGCCGATCGACGACGCCTCGACCTCGCTCATGTCGAAGCCGGGAGCCCAGCCGCCCATGTACATCTGCCCGACCTTCTCCTCGAGCGTCATCTTCGCCAGCAGATCGGCGATCGCCGCTTCGGTCTTCGGATCGCGGGTGCGCTGCAACGGTCCCTCGTCGGCGAGCGCGGGCGAGAGGGCGGCGGCGAGGAGAGCGGCGGCGAGGGTGAAGGAGCGGCTGCGGGAGGTGTCGGGCATCGGGGAAGCGTCTCGCGGATGACGGGCGCGGCACCTTGGCCGACCCCGCCCGCCCGGTCAAACGGGTCCTGCTCGGCGAACCGTCGCGCCCTCTTGTCAGGTTCCGATGCCTCGACGATCATGACGGTTCGGCGACGGTGCCCGGGCACCGGCCGCGCCGTCGCCGGTGGACGGGGAGGCGTGGATCCGTTGGACGAGGCGGCGAGCGGCGAGGCGGCAGAGACGCCGGTGAGCACGGTGGTGGGGTTCCGGTCGCGCCCGGAGCCTCGCGAGATCACCTTCGATCGGCGCGAACTCGGTGAGATCCTGACCGTCTACGGTCGGATGGTGGCGGCGGGCGAATGGCGCGACTACGCGATCGCCCATTTCGCCGACCGGGCCGCCTTCGCGGTGTTCCGCAGAACCGGCGAGCAGCCGCGTTGGCGGATCGACAAGATCCCCCGTCTCGCCCAGCGCCAGGGCATCTATCAGGTCTGCGATCAGAGCGGCCGGATCGTCAAACGCGGCAACGACCTCTCCCGCGTGCTGGCGGTGGTCGAGCGATCGCTGCATCTCGTCGAGAGTTGAGGCGCCCCGTCGGCGAGGGTCACGACTTCGGTTCGGACGACAGGATCCGGGCGCCGAGGATCGGACCGGGCGTGCCGTCGGTGTCGACCTGGACGAGGACGGCGCATCCGCCGCTCGGATCGCTGGTGGTCTCGCGCCGCGGCAACTCGAGGCGCAGCGCCGCGCCCTTCCACATGCCGATCGGCTGCATGGTGCGGACCAGATTGGCGTAGGTGACCACCCGGCCGGAGTTCTCGCCGCGGCCGATCTGGACGGTGCGGGCCTTCTCGAAGTGGATCAGCCAGACGGTGGCGGAGGGCTGCGGCCGGTCCTCGGGCGCGTTGCCGACGCGGATCACCAGCGTTTCGCGGGTGATGTCGAAATCGACCGGCACCTCGAGCAGCCGTCGCTCGCTCGACAGTGTCGCGATCTGTCGGTCGATCGCGGGGCGGTCCGAGCCGATCGCATGGAGGCGGCCGTTGATCACCACCTGCGGCGTGTAGATCGAGCGATCGCCGCGGGTCTCGGCGTAGGCGCGCTGGCGGCGGGTGAACTCGGGCCGCGCCGCGGTGTCCTTCCAGCCGAGATAATCCCAGTAGTCGACCGCATAGGAGAGCGCCACCACACCCGGCTCGGTGCTCATCCTGCGCAGCAGCGCATCGGCCGGCGGACAGTTGGCGCAGCCCTGGCTGGTGAACAGTTCGACCACGGTCGCCGGGCGTTCGGCGGTTCCGAGGGCCTCGCCGGCGCGCGCCGGAAGCGCCGCGGCGACGACCACCAGAACCGCGGCGAGGCGGCCGGCCGTGATCGTCGTTCCGGTCGAGGTCTCGGCTCTCATCGCACTCCCTTCGGGCGGATCGGGATCGGTCGAGGTCGGATCGGCACGGGGGCGACCGGCCCGGCCGACGGGATCGGTTAAGCCACAATCCGGACAACCCGACCAGTCACTTCGGGGTGAGCCCGCCGGGAGCGCCGGACACCGTCGGCGGAGGGCGAATTGACCCGAACCACCGGATCGGACATGGTCCGGCGCACCGTTTCCGTCCGATCGCCGGACGGGGCTCCTGCGAGGGACGAGAGCCGCTTGACGACACCGCCGGTCGATCGCCTGGACGGCACGGAGCTGACGCTCGATCGCGGCGGGCGGCGGGTGTTCGCCGATCTCTCGTTCTCGGCGCGGGCCGGGCGGGCGCTGATCGTCACCGGCGCCAACGGCTCGGGAAAATCGAGCCTGCTGCGCCTCGTCGCCGGGCTGCTGCGGCAGACGCACGGCGATCTGCGCCTCGCGGGCGGCGATCCGGATCTGTCGATCGGCCAGCAGTGCCACTATTTCGGCCATCAGGACGCGCTCAAGGTGCAGCTCTCGGTCGGCGAGAACCTCGCCTTCTGGCGGGCCTTCGGCGCCACTCCCGGGCTCGGGGTCGGCGAGGCACTCGATCGGGTCGGGCTCGGCCGTTTGATCGATCTGCCGGCGGCCTATCTGTCGGCCGGGCAGCGGCGGCGTCTCGCCTTCGCCCGGCTGCTGGTCGCCGAGCGGCCGATCTGGCTCCTCGACGAGCCGACCGCCGCCCTCGACGCGGCCTCGGAGGCGAAGATGATCGACGTCGTCGACCGCCATCTGGCGGCGGGCGGACTGGTCGTCGCCGCCACCCATCTGCCGCTCGGGCTCGCCGATCCGGACCGGCTGGTGCTCGACGCGACCGGCGCCGGGAGGGCGGCATGAGCGCGCTCTCCGCCCTGTTCTTCCGCGAGCTGAAGCTCGCCGCGCGGATCGGCGGCGGCGCACCGATGGGGTCGCTGTTCTTCCTGATCGTGGTCACCGTGGTGCCGTTCGGGGTCGGGCCGGACATGCGGCTGCTCGCCCGGATCGGTCCGGCGATCCTGTGGATCGGGGCGCTGCTCGCCACGCTGCTGTCGCTCGACCGGCTGTTCCAGGCGGATCGCGACGACGGTTCGCTCGATCTGGTGCTCGCCGGCGAGAGCCCGCTCGAACTGGTGGTGCTGGTCAAGTGCCTCGCCCACTGGACCGCGACCGGTCTTCCGCTGGTGGTGGTGTCGCCGTTCCTGGCGCTGTTCCTGGCGATGGAGCCGGTGGCGATCGCGGCGACCACCGCGACGCTGGCGGTGGGAACGCCGGCCCTGACCTTCACCGGGGCGATCGGGGCGGCGCTGACCGTGTCGCTCAGGCGCGGCGGCCTGCTGATCGCCATCCTGGTGCTGCCGCTGACCCTGCCGGTGATGATCTTCGGGGTGTCCGCCGCGGTGGCGGCGGTGAGCGAGCCGGTGCCGTTCCGCACGCCCTTCGCGATCCTCTCGGGGCTCGCCCTGTTCGCGGCGGTGCTCGGGCCGGTGGCGGCGGCGGCGGCGCTGCGCCACGGCGGCGAATGAACGCCGAGGTCGCGCCGACTTGATCCCGCGCAAGGCGGTGCGGCCGCGATGGCCGCATTGATGCCGGCGCGGCGTCACTCTAGAACGGGTTCGAAGAGCCGCGCGACGCCGAAGACCCGATCCGGGAGAGACGAGACGAACCGATGCGTCTGATCGACTATGCCAATCCGACCCGTTTCCTCGGCCTCGTCGGCGTCTCGCTGAAGTGGATCGCCGCGGCGACCGCGATCGCCTTCGCGGTCGGGCTGTGGCTCGTCTTCATGGTGGCGCCGGCCGACTATCAGCAGGGCGAGACGGTCAAGATCATGTACATCCACGTGCCCTGCGCGTGGCTGTCGATGTTCTGCTACGTGACGATGGCGGGTTCGGCGCTCGGCACCCTGGTCTGGCGCCATCCGCTCGCCGACGTGTCGGCCAAGTGCGCCGCACCGATCGGCGCCGCCTTCACCTTCCTCGCCCTGGTCACCGGCTCGCTGTGGGGCAAGCCGATGTGGGGCACCTGGTGGGTGTGGGACGCGCGGCTGACTTCGGTGCTGGTGCTGTTCATCATGTATCTCGGCCTGATCGCGCTGACCGAGACGATCGAGGATCCGATCCGGGCGGCGCGGGCCGGGGCGGTGCTGACGCTGGTCGGGGTGGTCAACATTCCGATCATCAAGTTCTCTGTCGACTGGTGGAACACCCTGCATCAGCCTTCGTCGGTGTTCCGGATGGGCGGTTCGACGGTCGATGCGTCGATGCTGGTGCCGCTGCTGGTCATGGCCGGCGCCTTCACCGGCCTGTTCGTCACCCTGCATCTGGCGGCGATGCGCAACGAAATCCTGCGACGGCGGATCCGCGCGATGCGCCTCGTCGAAGCCTCGAGGGCGGAATGACCATGCTCGGACCTCATGCCGGCTTCATCTTCGCGTCCTACGGAATCGTCGTCGCGGTGATCGCCGGGCTCGTCCTGTGGGTGACGCTCGACGGCCGTGGCCGGCGGCGCGAACTCGCCGACCTGGAAGCCCGTGGCATAAGGCGCCGGTCGGAGAGCGGAGGAGCCTCGCGATGAGCGGGATCGACGACACCGCGGCGACGACGGGCGGTGCGCGCGGCGGCGGCCGCAAGCTGCTGACCCTGATGCCGCTGGTGATCTTCGCGGCGCTCGCCGCGTTCTTCCTGTGGCGTCTGGAGAGCGGTGCCGATCCGAACCGCCTGCCGTCGATGCTGATCGGCAAGCCGGCCCCGGAGACGAAGCTGCCGGCTCTGCCGGGGGCCAGCTTCGACGGGGCGCCGGTACCGGGCGTCGCCTCCGCGGACTTCCGCGCGCCGGGCGACGGCAAGGTGACGATCGTCAACTACTGGGCGTCGTGGTGCGTCGAGTGCCGGGTCGAGCATCCGGTCCTCTCGCAGCTCACCGACGATCCCCGGGTGCGTCTGGTCGGCATCGCCTACAAGGACAAGCCGGACGCGGCGAAGGGTTTCCTCGCCGAACACGGCAATCCCTATCGCGCGGTCGGGCTCGACGAGAACGGTCGCGCCGGCATCGACTGGGGGGTCTACGGCGTGCCGGAGACCTATGTCGTGGCGCCGGACGGCACCGTCACCCACAAGCACATCGGTCCGTTGTCGGCGGCGGTGGTGCGCTCCACCCTGTCGGCGGAGATCGAGAAGGCGCTGGCCCGTCGTCCGACGAAGCCGTGACCGGCATCCGAACGGCATCTCCGAAACGCGAAACGCCGGCCCGAGGGCCGGCGTCGTCTCTTCCGTGCGATCGGCGGGACGGGATCAGCGGCAGACCCGCACTTCCCGCATCCGCCAGCGGGGGCCCCCAGGGCGTCTCGACGCGAACCCGGCGCTCCTCGACCCAGCAGCGGCGCCGCGGCGGCGGCGGAGCCCAACGGTGGGGCGGCGGCGGCCGGCCCCAGCCGGGCGGGGGCGGCGGCGGACCCCAGGGCTGGGCGAGAGCCGGGCTCGCGGCATCGAAGACGACGAGGCCGGCGAACAACGCCAGGGGGGTGAGGAACTTCAGACGGACCATGACGGAGCTCCGAGTGCTTCGGGTATCGGCGGTCCGGAAACCACCGAGAATCGACGCGACGATCTTCTTCCCGATCGGCCGGCGCGTCGACCGGACGATCGCAGCATACGCCTTTCGGCGTCGATGCCGATCAGCGGCAGTAGCGGACCAGCCGGTCGCGCCACACCCAGCCGTGATGGCGGGTCTTGACGCGGACGGTGCGGACTTCCGTCCAACACCGGGGCACCGCGCGGTAACCGAAGTAGAAGCCCGGGGCGCGATGCCACGAGTGATGACGGGGGCCGTACCAGCCGTGGCTCGGCCGATGCTGCCAGTGGCCGGAGGGCCGGTTCCAGATCGGGCCGAACGGATCGGCGGACACGGGTTGGGCGAAGAGGGCGCCGCCGACGACGGCGAGCGCGAGTGCGGCGGCGGTCGAGAGACGACGTCCGAGCATCTGCGGTCCTCCGTTTCCATCCATCCCGTACAACGCCCGAAGGAGCCGGGCGTTGCGTTGGAGTGATCGCAGAATGCGACGCGGCGCGTGAACCGACCGTGAGATCGACGTTCATCTCCGGTTCATCGTGAAAACGCCGCTCAGATCGGCTCGCCGCGCAGCAGCCGCGGGGTGTCGCCGCCGATCCCGGCGGCCTCGTGGATGAACCGCCGCTTCAGCCAGGCCATCCGGTCGACCACCCCGAGGCCGAGGTCGCGGACCAGTCGCAAGGGGCCGAGATCGTTGGAGAACAGCCGGTTGAGCAGGTCGGTGACGACCCCCATCTCGACCGCGTCGAAGCGCCGCCAACGCTCGTAGCGGCGGAGCACGTCGAGCGCGCCGGGATCGAGACCGAGACGGCGGGCCTCGACGATCACTTCCGCGAGAGCGGCGACGTCGCGGAAGCCGATGTTGAGGCCCTGGCCGGCGATCGGGTGGATGCCGTGGGCGGCGTCTCCGATCAGGGCGAAGCGCGGCCGGACGAAGTCGCGGGCGAGGGTCAGGCCGAGCGGGAAGGCGCGGGGACGGCCGAGCGGCGCGAGCGCCCCGAGATGCAGGCCGAAGCGCCGCTCCAGTTCGAGGCCGAAGACGAAGTCGTCGCCTGCGACCAGCCGGTCGGCGGTGGTGGTGCGCTCGGTCCACACCAGCGACGACCGATGACGGCCCTCGGCGTCGTCGGCGAGCGGCAGGATGGCGAAGGGGCCGGCCGGCAGGAAGTGCTCCTCGGCGCGACCGTGGTGCGGGCGGGCATGGGCGACGGTGACGACGATGCCGGACTGGCCGTAGTCCCAGGTGAGGGTGCGGATGCCGGCCCGGGCGCGCAGGCGCGAGCGGACGCCGTCGGCGGCGACCAGCAGTCGGGCGGCGACGCTCCGGCCGGAGGCCAGGCGGACCTCGGTCGCGCCGGGGCCCTCCGTGAACCCCTCGACCCGTTCGGGCATCATCGCCTCGACCCCGAGCGCCGCGGCGCGGGCGAGAAGCGCTTCGACCATCACCGCGTTGGGCACCATGTGGGCGAAGGGCTCGCCGTCGTCGAGCTTCCCGTCGAAGGTCAGGAAGACCGGACGGACCGCGTCGGAGAGCCGCGAATCGGTGACGATCATCTCGCGGATCGGTTCGGCGTGCGGCGCCAGTTCGTTCCAGACGCCGAGCCGGTCGAGCAGGCGGCGGCCGGCGGCGGCGACCGCCGAGGCGCGGCCGTCGGCGCGGGCGCCGGCGGGGGTCGGATCGATGAGGGCGACGGAGATGCCGGGATCGGCCTGACGCAGCGCGACGGCGAGCGAGGCGCCGACCCAACCGCCGCCGGCGACGACGACGTCGAATGTTGCGCGCATGCTCTCCTCCGTATTTCCGCTGAGTCCCGGGCATTCAACCCGAAACTGCGCGGGAACGCCACGCCCGATCCGATCGATCGGGTTGACGTCGGCGATCACTCCTGCAACGTGGGAGAGATTCTTCACTTAATGGTAAAGCGAGGCCTCCGATGTCCGCCGCCGTCGACGCACTGCTCGCGATCCTCGATCTCGAACAGCTGGAACGCGATCTCTATCGCGGATCGAGCCCGCAGACCGGTTGGCAACGGGTGTTCGGCGGGCAGGTGATCGGCCAGGCGCTGGTGGCGGCGACCCGAACGGTGGAAGCGGCGCGGCCGGTGCACTCGCTGCACGGCTACTTCGTCCGGCCGGGCGATCCGAAGGTGCCGATCGTCTATCGGGTCGAGCGGATCCGCGACGGCGGCTCGTTCACCACCCGGCACGTCGAGGCGATTCAGCACGGCGCGGCGATCTTCTCGATGCAGGCGTCGTTCCACGCCGCCGAGGAGGGGCCGGCTCATCAGATCGCCGCGCCGGAGGCGGCGCCGGCGGAAGGACTGCCGGACGAGCGGGTGCTCAAGGAACGGCTGATCGCGGTCGCGCCGGTGGTGGTGCGCCAGTATTTCGAACACGAGCGGCCGATCGAACTGCGGCCGGTCGACCCGGAGGACTGGATCGCCCGCCGCCGCCGCGATCCCGGTCAGAAGGTGTGGATGCGGACCACCGGCCGGTTGCCCGACGATCCGGCGATCCATGCGGCGGTGCTCGCCTACGCCTCGGACATGACGCTGCTCGACACCGCCCTGTTCGCCCACGGCCGCTCGGTGTTCGATCCCGAGCTGCAACTGGCCAGCCTCGACCACGCGATGTGGTTCCATCGCGATTTCCGCATCGACGACTGGCTGCTCTATGACCAGGACAGCCCGATCACCGGTGCGGGACGCGGTTTCTGCCGCGGTTCGATCTACACCCCGGACGGCCGTCTGGTCGCCTCGGCGACCCAGGAAGGGCTGATCCGGCGGCGCGAACCGCGGCGCTGAGGCCGGCGGGCGGCGCGGCGACGATTCTCCTTCGGGCAACTGCTCATTGCGCAGGCGCTGCCCGAGGCGAATCGTCACGATTCGGCCATGAGTCCGAGACGGCTGCCCGTTTCTCGAGCAATATCGGACGTACCGACCGGTCCAACCGGTCGCCGACCGCCCGCGAACGCTGGATTCACAGTGATTCCGCGGGGTCGGGGGCAGTTGGCACGAAGCTTGTTTACATGGGGGCGGCGCCGGTCGGATCTCGAGCCGTCCGCACCAGTCTGTCGTCAGGGCCCGCTCCACCGGGCGCAGGGAAACGGGAACCACCACATGAAATTCGTGATGGCCATCATCAAGCCGTTCAAGCTCGACGAGGTGCGTGATGCCCTCACGGCGATCGGCGTCCAGGGTCTGACCGTGACCGAAGTCAAGGGCTACGGCCGGCAGAAGGGGCACACCGAGATCTATCGCGGCACCGAATATGCCGTGAGCTTCCTTCCCAAGATCAAGATCGAAATCGCGGTCAACTCCGATCAGGTCGACAAGGTCGTGCAGGCGATCTCTTCGGCGGCCAAGACCGGTCAGATCGGCGACGGCAAGATCTTCGTCTACGGCATCGATCAAGCCGTCCGAATCCGCACCGGCGAAACCGATTCGGAAGCCCTGTGAGTCCTTCGTGGGAGTGACCAAGACCATGACCCTCAAGCTATCCATCAAGCGGGGCCTCGGCACCGCCTCGTTGGCGGCGGGGCTCTTCGCCCTTTCCGCCGCATCGGCCTTCGCCGACGCGCCGACGCCGAACAAGGGCGACACCGCCTGGATGTTGGTCTCGACCGCGCTCGTCATTCTGATGACCATCCCCGGTCTGGCGCTGTTCTATGCGGGCCTGGTGCGCTCCAAGAACGTGCTGTCGGTGCTGATGCACGTCTTCGCCGGCTTCGCCCTGATCGCCCTGCTGTGGGTGATCTACGGCTATTCGCTGGCCTTCTCGACCAACGCCTCGGAAGCGCTCAATCCGTTCATCGGCGGCTTCGACAAGTTGTTCCTGAAGGGCGTGATCGTCGCCGATCCGACCGCCGGCATGAGCTTCGCCAATGCCGCGACCTTCTCCAAGGGCGTGGTCATTCCGGAAGTGGTCTACGTCATCTTCCAGCTGACCTTCGCCGCGATCACCCCGGCGCTGATCGTCGGCGCCTTCGCCGAGCGCATGAAGTTCGGTGCGGTGCTGCTGTTCCTGACGATCTGGTTCACCTTCTCCTACCTGCCGGTCGCCCACATGGTGTGGTTCTGGGCCGGCCCGGACGCCTACACCCTCGCCGCGTCGAACCTCGACGCGATCAAGGCGGCGATCGGTGAGGAGAGCGCCCAGAAGTTCCTCGCCGCCCTCACCGCGGCCGGAGAGAACAAGGAGGCGGTCGCCAAGGTGCTCGACGAGTTCTCGGCGGCGGTCGGCGCCACCGGTGGCTTCCTGTTCCAGAAGGGCGCCCTCGACTTCGCCGGCGGCACCGTCGTCCACATCAACGCCGGTGTCGCGGGTCTGGTCGCCGCGATCGTGCTCGGACCGCGCATCGGTCTCGGCAAGGACAACATGGCGCCGCACAACCTGCCGATGGCGGTCATCGGTGCCTGCCTCCTTTGGGTCGGCTGGTTCGGCTTCAACGCCGGCTCCAACCTGGAAGCCAACGGCCTCACCGGTCTCGCCTTCCTGAACACCATCGTCGCCACCGCCGCCGCGGCGCTCGCCTGGTCGCTCGCCGAATGGCTGGTGCGTGGTCACGCCTCGGCGCTCGGCGCGATCTCGGGTGCGGTCGCCGGTCTGGTCGCTGTGACCCCGGCCTCCGGCTGGGCGGGCCCGATGGGCGCGATCTTCATCGGCATCGCCGCCGGCATCATCTGCTTCTGGGCGGTGACCTGGCTGAAGGGCGTGTTCAAGTACGACGACAGCCTCGACGTGTTCGGCGTCCACGGCGTCGGCGGCATCGTCGGCGCGATCCTGACCGGCGTGTTCGTCAACCCGGGTCTGGGCGGCACCGGCGTCACCAACTACGTGGCGACCGATGCGACGACCACGATGGTGCCCTACGTGATGTCCGACCAGGTGATCGCGCAGCTCTGGGGCGTCGGCACCTCGATCGTCCTGTCGGCGGTGGTGTCCTTCGTCGCGCTGCTGATCATCAAGGCGGTGTTCGGCATCCGGGTCAGCGAGCAGGCCGAGCGCGAAGGCCTCGACATCTCGACCCACGGCGAGCGCGCCTACAACTGATCTTCTCCGCGTTCCTCCCGCCGGTCCCCGAGACCGGACCACTCGAACCCCGGGCGGACACCGCCCGGGGTTTTTTCGTCGCCGTTCGGCCGGTGGTCGGGACCTTTGGTTAACAGGGTCTCAACCATCGGCCGCTAGGCTTTCTCCCCGAACGATCAGACCGGATCCGATCCCGCCCATGAGCGCTTCTCCGACGTCCACCCGGCCGACGGCCGATTCGACCGCCGCGGTCTTCGCCTCGCCGTTCCAGAAACTGGCGGATCTCCTGGCGCCGTTGCAGCCGGGAGCCTCGCCGATCAACCTCACCGTCGGCGAACCGCGCCATCCGGTGCCGACCTTCGTCGGTCCGGTGCTGGCCGGCGAGATCGCCGGATTCGGCCGCTATCCGCCGATCAAGGGAACGCCGGAGTTCCGCTCCGCGGTCGCCGGCTGGCTCGACCGGCGATTCGGGCTCGGCGGCCGAATCGATCCGGAGAACGAGGTGCTGCCGCTCTCCGGTTCGCGCGAAGGTCTGTTCTTCGCCGCGCTGGAGGCCCGTCGGGTGAAGAAACCGGGGCTCGCGAATCCGGTGATCCTGCTGCCCAATCCGTTCTATCAGGCCTATGCGGCCGGCGCGGTGGCGGCCGGCTGCGAAGCGGTGATGCTGGACGCGGGGGCCGAATCGGGCTTCCTGCCGGATCTCGGTGCGGTCGATCCGGCGATCCTCGATCGGGCGGTCGCGGTCTACTACGCCTCGCCGGCCAATCCGCAGGGCGCGGTGGCGAGCCGGGAGGTCTGGCGCAGGGTGATCGAAGTCGCCCGGCGGCACGACATCCTGGTGTTCGCCGACGAGTGCTATTCGGAGATCCATCGCGAAGGGCTGCCGCCGGCCGGCGTGCTGTCGGTGGCGCTGGAGACGCCGGAGCGCTATGCCGGCATCGTCGCCTTCAACTCGCTGTCGAAGCGGTCGAACCTGCCGGGCCTGCGCTGCGGCTTCGCCGCCGGCGACGCCGGCTTCCTGAAGCCCTGGGCGGCGTTCCGCAACATGGCGGCGCCGACGGTGCCGGTGCCGGTCCAGGCGGTGGCGATCGCGGCGCTCGCCGACGAGACCCACGTCGCCGAGAACCGCCGGCTCTACGACGCGAAATATGCCGCGGCGGAGCGGATCCTGGCCGGACGTTTCGGCCACACCACGCCGCCCGGCGGCTTCTTCCTGTGGCTCGACGTCGGCGCGCAGGGCGGCGGCGTCGAAGCGGCGCTCCGGCTGTGGACCGAGGGCGGGGTGCGGACCGTGCCCGGCGCCTATCTCTGCGGCCCCGGCGCGGACGGCATCAATCCGGGCGAGCGCTGGCTGCGCGTCGCCATGGTCGAGAATCTCGAAGCGACGGAAGAGGCGCTCGCCCGCATCGTCGCGATCCTCGGCTGAGGACGAACGAAGAGGAGGACATCCCCATGCGCTCGGCACGCTCGGCTCCCGCGCCCTACGGATCGGACAACGACATCCGTCTGGTGGTCGCCCGCAATCTGCGCGGCCTCGTCGGCCTGGCCACGCTCGGCGCGGTCGGTGCGGTGGCGGTGGCGCTGGCGACCTGGTCGGCGACCGATCCGAGCCTGTCGAACGCGACCACCCGGGCCGCGCACAACGCGCTGGGCGGGTTCGGCGCGATCGTCGCCGATCTCGTCACCCAGGTGATCGGGCTCGCCGGCGCGGTGATGCTGCCGCCGATCCTGGTGATCGGTTGGCGGCTGATCGCCGCCGGCGAAGGCGGTTTCGACCGGCGCTTCGGATCGTGGTGGGTGTTCGGCGTGCTCGCGACCGCGGGTTGCCTCGCGGCGATGCCGCTGCCGGCCGGCTGGCCGTTGCCGATCGGCCTCGGCGGGGTGGTCGGCGACATGATCCTGCGGGTGCCGGAGAAGCTCCTCGGCGAAGGCGACGGTGTCCGGACCGCGGCGGCGATCGGCTTCGGCGGGTTGGCGGCATGGGCCTTTCCGCGCGCCCTCGGCTGGATCGGTCCGAGCCGGCGGACCGACGCCGACTGGGACGAGGACGACGAGGATCTCGACGAGCGCGGCGGCTTCATGCCCTTCGCGATGCTCCACCACGTGCTGTTGGTCGCCCGGGCCAACCTGCTGCATCTGTTCGGCCGGCGGTCGCGCAATCTCGATTCGCGCGGCGGCCTGTCGCTGCGGCGGATGTTCGCCCGCTTCGACCGACGTCGCGACGACCGCTGGGAGGAGGACGAGCCGACCCCGTCGGTCGGGCTGCGGCGCCGCGCCTCCTCGGCCCGGGTCGAACCGGGCTTCGCGCCGCCGCGGGCCGAGCCACGGGCGGAACCGCGGCCCGAACCGCGTCGGGCGGCCGCGCCGGTCGATCCCGAACCGGATTTCCTCGACGACGACTTCGCCGCCGCGCACGACGACGAGGACGACTGGAGCCCGCCGCCGCAACCGGTGCGGCCGGCCCCGGCGCGTGCCGCCGAAGTTCCGGCCGAGGCGGATTCCCGCCGCATCGCGGTGACCCCGGCGGCCAAGCCGCCGGCGCCCGGACGGGCCAACGCCCGCGACGTCGGGATGCGCGACGATCCGGTCGCCGACGGACGCGGCTGGCAGTTCCCGCCGCTCGCCCTGCTCGCCGAACCGAAGCGGCTGGGTCCCGACAAGGAACTCTCCGAGGACATCCTCGAATCGAACGCCGGCATGCTCGAGGGCGTGCTCGACGACTTCGGGATCAAGGGCGAGGTCAACCACGTCCGGCCGGGGCCGGTGGTCACGCTCTACGAACTGGAGCCGGCGCCGGGCGTGAAGTCGAGCCGGGTGATCGGTCTCGCCGACGACATCGCCCGCTCGATGAGCGCGGTGTCGGCCCGCGTCGCGGTGGTGCCGGGGCGCAACGTGATCGGCATCGAGCTGCCCAACCAGCGCCGCGAGACGGTGTTCCTGCGCGAACTGCTGGCGTCGCGCGACTTCGACCAGACCAAGGCGAAGCTCGCCTTCTGTCTCGGCAAGACGATCGGCGGCGAGAGCGTCATCGCCGATCTGGCGCGGATGCCGCATCTGCTCGTCGCCGGCACCACCGGCTCGGGCAAGTCGGTGGCGATCAACACGATGATCGTGTCGCTGCTCTACCGGCTGACGCCGCAGCAGTGCAAGCTGATCATGATCGACCCGAAGATGCTGGAACTCTCCGTCTACGACGGCATCCCGCATCTCCTGACCCCGGTGGTCACCGATCCGAAGAAGGCGGTGGTGGCGCTGAAGTGGACGGTCCGCGAGATGGAGGACCGCTACCGCAAGATGTCGAAGCTCGGGGTCCGCAACATCGACGGCTTCAACGCGAGGGTCGCCGAGGCCAACGCCCGCGGCGAGGTGCTGACCCGCGAGGTGCAGACCGGCTTCCACCGCCATACCGGCGAGCCGATCTTCGAGCAGGAGGAGCTGGCGCTCGAACCGCTGCCCTACATCGTGGTGGTGGTCGACGAGATGGCCGATCTGATGATGGTCGCCGGCAAGGAGATCGAAGGCGCGATCCAGCGGCTCGCCCAGATGGCGCGGGCCGCCGGCATCCACATCGTGATGGCGACGCAGCGGCCCTCGGTCGACGTGATCACCGGCACGATCAAGGCGAACTTCCCGACCCGGATCTCGTTTCAGGTGACCTCGAAGATCGACAGCCGCACCATCCTCGGCGAACAGGGCGCGGAACAGCTGCTCGGCCAGGGCGACATGCTGTTCATGGCCGGCGGTGGCCGGATCCAGCGCGTCCACGGCCCCTTCGTCTCCGACGAGGAGGTCGAGAAGGTGGTCGCCCATCTGAAGCGTCAGGGGGCGCCGGCCTATCTCGAGGCGATCACCGCGGAAGAGGACGAGAGCGCGGGCGACGCCGAAGGGGCGACGCTCGAGGACGCCGCCGACCTCTACGACAAGGCGGTGGCGCTGGTGCTCCGGGACAAGAAGGCCTCGACCTCCTACATCCAGCGCCGGCTGCAGATCGGCTACAACCGTGCCGCCTCGCTGATCGAACGGATGGAGAAGGAAGGGCTGGTCGGCGCCGCCAACCACGCCGGCAAACGCGAGATCCTGGTCGGCGACGGCGACTGACCGCGCCGCCGCCGGTTCGCCTTTCCGCCACGAAGAGCGGCCAGACTGACGCTTCCCAGGCTCCGATTCCGCCGAGCCCCCGACGACGAACCTTTCGAGGACCATCGATGTCCGTCTGCCGATCGACGCTGATTCCGCTGTCCCGTGCCGCCCTGTTCGCCGTCCTCCTGGCGAGCGCCGGTCCGGTCTCGGCGGCGCCGCCGACACCCGCCCCCGGGGCACCGAAGGCGCCGATGGTGCTTTCGACGCCCGGCGTGAAGCCGAGCAGCCTCGCCCAGCAGCAACGAGAGGCTCTGCTGACGATCAGCCGCTGGTTCAACTCGGTGCGCTCGATGAGCGGCGAGTTCGTCCAGTTCGGGCCGGACGGCGAGAAGGCGGACGGCGAGTTCCACCTGCTGAAGCCGGGGCGGATCCGCTTCATCTACGCGCCGCCGTCGTCGCTCGACATCATCGCCGACGGCACCGACGTGGTGGTGCGCAACATCAAGGCGCAGACCAAGGACCTCTATCCACTCGGCAAGACGCCGCTCCGGTTCCTGCTCGCCGACCAGATCGACCTCACCTCGGAGGCCAGCGTCACCAAGGTGTCGCTGGAGCCCGACCTGATCTCGGTGGTGCTGGAGCAGTCGACGGTGTTCGGCGACGGCAAGCTGACCATGGTCTTCGATCGCAAGACCAGCGAGCTCCGGCAGTGGACGGTGACCGACGCGCAGGGCTACGATACCTCGGTGGCGATCTACAACGTCACGCCGAATCAGCCGGTCGACGAGAAGCTGTTCAAGATCGACCGCACGATCATCCGTTGAGCGTTTCCGAGATCGACGGGACGGAGAACCTTCCGGTCCGCCGGCGGGATCGCAGCCCGCCGAGGACCCCATGACGCTCTCGATCGCCACCTGGAACATCAACTCGGTCCGCCTGCGGCTGCCGATCGTCGAACGCTTTCTCGCCGAGACGCGGCCCGACCTGCTCTGCCTGCAGGAGACGAAGTGTCCGGACGGGAGCTTCCCGACCTCGGCCTTCGCCAAGCTCGGCTACGAGCACGTCGCGATCAACGGCCAGAAGGGCTACCACGGCGTCGCGATCGTCTCGAGGCGACCGTTCCTCTCGGTCGACCGGCGGGAGTTCTGCGAGAAGGGCGACGCCCGCCACGTCGCGGCGACGATCGACACGGCGGCCGGACCGCTCACCGTGCACGACTTCTACGTCCCGGCCGGCGGCGACGAGCCGGATCCGGCGATCAACGACAAGTTCGCCCACAAGCTCGCCTTCCTGGCCGAGCTCGAAGCCTGGCTCGGGCGCGGGCCGGCGGCGGGGCCGTCGATCGTCGTCGGCGATCTCAACATCGCGCCGCTGGTCGACGACGTCTGGTCGCACAAGGCGCTGCTGAAGGTCGTCTCGCACACCCCGATCGAGACCGAGACGCTGGAGCGGATCCGCATCGGCGGCGGCTGGATCGACACGATGCGGCGGGCGATCCCGGTGCCGGCGAAGCTCTACACCTGGTGGAGCTACCGCTCGTCCGACTGGTCGGCCGCCGACAAGGGGCGCCGCCTCGACCACGTCTGGGCGAGCCCGGATCTCGACGGCCGGCTCGTCGGCGTCGACGTGCTGCGTGCGGCCCGCGGTTGGGACCGGCCGTCCGACCACGTTCCGGTGACCGCCACCTTCGCGCTGTGACATTTCTGTCGACGGCCGACACCGTCGCGTGATCGGGGGCGCCCCGATCTTGATGCGGCGCGAAGGCGGGATAGGCTTCGGGCGAAGGTGCGTCGCGGCGAGCGATTCGACCGCGGTCACCCGCCCGAGGCGGCCGGAATCCCCGGCCGTCCGGACCGAGACCGGAGGACCCGTCGATGCCGCGCCTCTTCACCGGTCTCGAAGTTCCCGAAGATCTCGGCCTGTCGCTGTCGTTCCTGCGCGGCGGGCTGGTCGGGGCGAAGTGGATCGATCCCGAGAACTATCACGTCACCCTGCGCTTCGTCGGCGACGTCGGCGAGGGGATCGCGGTCGAACTGGCGCGCGAGTTCGCGCGGATTCGGCGCGGCCGGTTCGAAGTGAAGATCGACGGGGTGACGGTGTTCGGCGGCCGCAGCCCGCATTCGCTGGTCGCCCGGGTGGCGCCGAGCCAGGCGCTCACCGATCTGCACGGCGAGCACGAGCGGATCTGTCAGCGTCTCGGGTTGCCGGCGGAGCCGCGGCGGTTCACGCCGCACGTCACCATCGCCCGCTGCAAGGCGGCCTCCGCCGAGGGGGTGGCGCAGTGGCTGGCGCTGCGCGGCGGCTTCTCGGGTGCGAGCTTCACCGCCGAGCGCTTCGTGCTGTTCTCGTCACGGGCGTCGCGCGGCGGCGGACCCTACGTGGTCGAAGAGGCCTACGACCTCGACGCGGCGACGCCGGCCGGCGGCGGCATGGGGCGTGGCGTGCCGCGGGTCCCGCCGATCGTCGGGCGGCTGCATCCACGGTTCGCCGGGATCGCCTGACGGGCGGCGGCGGCTCAGTGACAGCCGGGGCAGTCGGAGCGGCCGCAGGAGCCGGCGGTGCCCTTGCCGTCGCCGGCGGCGGCCTTGCGGCAGCCGAGTGCCGGCCACCAGCGGCGGGCGAGCCAGACGACGGCGGCGGCGACCAGTGTGGCGACGATCAGCTTCTCGATCATCCGAGCAACCTCGACGAGAGGTGGAAGGTGACGAAGGCGGCGGCGTAGGCGAGCGCGGTCATGTATCCGGCCATCACCGCCGCCCATTTCCAGGAACCCGTCTCGCGGCGGACGACGGCGAGGGTCGGGGCGCACTGCGGGGCGAAGACGAACCAGACCAGCAGCGACAGAGCGGTCGGCAGGGTCCATTCGGCGGCGAGCAGCGGCTGCAACGCGGCGCCCACCTCGTCGCCGGTCGCCGACAGGGCGTAGACGGTGGCGAGGGCGCCGACCACCACCTCGCGGGCGGCCATGCCGGGGATCAGCGCCACGACGATCTGCCAGTTGAAGCCGATCGGTGCGAACAGCGGGGCGAGGAACTGACCGATGCGGCCGGCGAGCGACCAGTCGATGGCCGGTCCGGTGGCGCCTTCCGGCGGGGCCGGCCAGGACGACAGGAACCACAGCAGGATCATCAGGGCGAGGATGATGGTGCCGGCGCGGCGCAGGAAGGCGCCCGCACGCAGCCACAGGCCCATCGCCACGTTGGTCGGCCGCGGCCACTTGTAGTCCGGCAGTTCCATCAGGAAGGGTTCGGGCTCCTCGCGCCAGACCACCTTCTTGATCACCGCGGCGACCAGCAGCGCCGAGACGATGCCGGTGGCGAACAGGGCGAACATGACGAGGCCCTGCTGGCTGAAACCGGCGACCGTCGCGTCGGGCACGAAGGCGGCGATGATCAGGGTGTAGACCGGCAGCCGGGCCGAACAGGTCATCAGCGGCGCCACCAGGATGGTGGCCAGCCGGTCGCGCCGGTTCTCGATGACGCGGGCCGCCATGATGCCGGGGATGGCGCAGGCGAAGGAGGAGAGCAGCGGGATGAAGGCCCGGCCGTGCAGGCCGGTGCCGGCCATCAGGCGATCCATCAGGAACGCCGCCCGCGCCATGTAGCCGAAGTCCTCGAGCAGGATGATGAAGAGGAACAGGATCAGGATCTGCGGCAGGAAGACCACCACCGATCCGACGCCGGCGACGATGCCGTCGACCAGCAGCGAGCGCAGCACTCCGTCCGGCATCGCCTCGCGGATCGTCTCGCCGACCAGTGTGGTCCCGGCCTCGATCAGATCCATCGCCGGAGCGGCCCAGGTGAACACCGCCTGGAACATCAGGAACAGCACGAGCAGCAGGATGGCGAGACCGGCGACCGGGTGGAGCAGCACCGCGTCGAGCCGGCGGGTCAGAGTGGCGTCGCCGGGATGGAAGGCGCAGGCGTGGAGGATCCGTTCGACCTCGGCATGGGTGGCGCGGATCTCGGTGCCCGACGGCTCGCGCCAGCCGGGTTCGGCGGACGTGGCCGAGCAGTCGAGCCGATCGATGGCGGCGAGCAGGGCGTCGGCGCCGCCGCGGCGGATCGCGACGGTGGTGACCACCGGGATGCCGAGTTCGGCCTCGAGACGTTCGGCGTCGATGCGGCCGCCCTGGCGTTCGACGATGTCGACCATGTTGAGGGCGAGGATCATCGGCCGACCGACCGATTTCAGCTCCATCACCAGACGCAGCACGAGGCGCAGGTTGGTGGCGTCGGCGACGCAGACGATGGCGTCGGGGACGCTCTCGCCTTCCTGCCGGCCGAGGACGACGTCGCGGGTCACCGCCTCGTCGGGACTGCGGCCGCGCAGCGAATAGGTGCCGGGCAGGTCGAGGATGGTCACCGACCGTCCGGCCGGAGTGACGAATCCGCCCTCCTTGCGCTCGACGGTGACGCCGGCGTAGTTGGCGACCTTCTGGCGGGCGCCGGTGAGGGCGTTGAACAGGGCGGTCTTGCCGCAGTTCGGGCAGCCGACCAGGGCGATCTCGGGGGACGTGTTCATCTCGCTCAATCCGCGGCGCCGACCCGGACGGCCGCGGCGTCACGGCGACGGACGGCGACGGTGAGATCGTCGACCCGGACGGCGATCGGATCGCGGCCGATCGGCCCTTCCTGCAGCACTTCGATCGCGGCGCCCTCGACGAAGCCCATCTCCAGCAGCCGACGCTCCAGCTCGGTCCATGGGATCGACAGGTGTTCGGTCGGGGCCAGACCGGTGACCCGCCCGCGCCAGCCCTTCGGGCAGCTGCCGAGCCCGCCCGGCCCACCGCGCACGGAGATGGACGAGGGCAGGGCGGAGGTGGTGAGCGAGGACATGGACATGCGGAACTCCCGAAAGCACACGTCCTGAGATAACGAATATGAAAGTCATTCTCAATAAGTAGATTTCGGCATCGCCACCGTCGAGGCAGAGACGTCGCGCCGCAGGTCGATCGAATTCGTCGATGATTCGAACGATGTCGATAGGCGGAACTTTACGAACGATCGTCGCCGCCGCCCAGCCGGAGCCGCGGTGGAAACCCGAACATGTCGTCGAAACGGCAGAATTCGGCGGTTTCGAGATCGAGCCTGGGCAGCCGGTGGCGGACCTCGGCGTCGAGTGCGGTGAGCACGGCTTCGGCGACCGTTCGATCCGGCCGCGCGATCCAGTAGGCGAGCGTCAGATGGAACGCATAGCTCCCGTGGTCCGGGCGATGGCGGAGCCGCAGCCGATCGGCGAGCCGGTCGCGGAGATCCCGCAACTCGGCCTCGGCCGCCGCATCGGCGCCGGAGAGCGCCAGACCGAGGGCGGTCGGCGTGATCCGGAGCCCGTCGACCCGCAGGCGGAGGGGGAGCGGACCGGGATCGAAGTCGGCGAGCCGCTCGGCCCAGAGCGCGGTCACCGCATCGAGCGGCAGGTCGAGCGGCAGGTCGGCGGGGCGGCGATCGGGCGTGCGGACGCCGTCGAGGATGCCCTCGATCACCGTCATGTGGTGACTGTCGACCGGCGTCGCGGCGAGGGCGGGGGCGAGCGGCGAGCGGAGGAGCGTGTCGCGGAAGGACGCGGTCGCCGCCCGCGCCGGGTGGTCCGGGCCGAGCGGCGCCACCACGGTGTTGCCGGGGCAGGGAAGCGGCCGGCCGTCGGCGTCGAACTTGAAGCCGACGGCGGGGGCGGGGTCGGGAATTTCCGGCAGAAACGACATCGCGGGCACCTCCGGGAGATGCCCGCGTGTCTGGACCGTCGCGGTGACGGAAGGATGACGCCCGCGGCCGGGCGGACCCGGCCGCGGCGGATCAGGCGATCGACTTGGCGCGCTTGCGCTCGATCGGGTCGAGATGGATCTTCCGGAGCCGGATCGACTTCGGGGTGACCTCCATCAGCTCGTCGTCCTGGATCCAGGCGAGCGCCCGGTCGAGGGTCATCCGGATCGGCGGGGTCAGCTTCACCGCCTCGTCCTTGCCGGCGGCGCGGATGTTGGTCAGCTGCTTGCCCTTCAGGACGTTGATCTCGAGATCGTTGTCGCGGGTGTGCTCGCCGACGATCATGCCGCGATAGACCTTGGTGCCGGGGTCGATCATCATCGGCCCGCGGTCCTCGAGCTTCCACATCGCATAGGCGACCGCCTCGCCCTGATCGTTGGAGATCAGCACGCCGTTGCGGCGGCCCTGGATCTCGCCGCGATAGGGGCCGTACTCGTGGAACAGGCGGTTCATGATCGCGGTGCCGCGGGTGTCGGTCAGCAGTTCCGACTGGTAGCCGATCAGGCCGCGGGTCGGCGCGTAGAAGACGAGCCGCAGGCGATTGCCGCCGGACGGCCGCATCTCGACCATGTCGGCCTTGCGCTCGCTCATCTTCTGGACGACGACGCCGGAGAACTCCTCGTCGACGTCGATCACCACTTCCTCGATCGGCTCGAGCGTCTCGCCCGAGGCCTCGTCCTTCTTCATCACCACCCGCGGCCGGGACACTGCGAGTTCGAAGCCCTCGCGGCGCATGGTCTCGATCAGCACCGCGAGCTGCAACTCGCCGCGGCCGGAGACGAAGAAGGAATCCTTGTCCTCCGACTCGTCGATCTGCAGGGCGACGTTGCCCTCGGCCTCCTTCATCAGGCGGTCGCGGATGACGCGGCTGGTCACCTTGTCGCCCTCGGTGCCGGCGAGCGGGCTGTCGTTGACCAGGAAGCTCATGGTCACGGTCGGCGGGTCGATCGGCTGGGCGTGCATCGGATCGGTGACCGAAAGGTCGCAGAAGGTGTCGGCGACGGTGCCCTTCGAGAGACCGGCGATGGCGACGATGTCGCCGGCCTCGCCGACCTCGATCGCCTGACGCTCGATGCCGCGGAAGGCGAGGATCTTCGAGACGCGGCCGGTCTCCAGGGTGGCGCCGTCGCGGCCGAGCACCTTGATCGTCTGGTTCGGCTTGACCGAGCCGGAGGTGATGCGGCCGGTGATGATCCGGCCGAGGAAGGGATTGGCCTCCAGGATGGTGCCGATCATCCGGAACGGGCCCGGCTCGACGGTCGGCTCCGGCACGTGCTGGAGCACGAGGTCGAGCAGCGGCGCCATGCCGTCGGACTGCGGGCCTTCGGGCGAATGGGCCATCCAGCCGTTGCGGCCGGAGCCGTAGAGGATCGGGAAGTCGAGCTGTTCCTCGGTGGCGTCGAGGGCGGCGAACAGGTCGAAGACCTCGTTGACCACGTCCTGGGCGCGGGCGTCGGAGCGGTCGACCTTGTTGATCGCCACGATCGGACGCAGGCCGACCTTCAGCGCCTTGCCGACCACGAACTTGGTCTGCGGCATCGGACCCTCGGCGGCGTC
>CALFRR010000068.1 GCA_937919435.1 uncultured Alphaproteobacteria bacterium
CACTTCAGCACCGTGAACGCGGTCGGCGAAGCGGCGAGCAGCGCCGCCAGCCCGAGCGCCACCAGCGTGGTGTGGACGTAGAGCCCGACGGTGGTGCCGGCGAGCACCGCCAACCCCTCCCGCCGCCCCCCGGTGAGCGTCCGCCCGAGGAACAGCGTCATGTCCGGCCCGGGGGTCAGGACCAGCAGCACCACCGCCGCCACGTAACCGGCGACCACCGAAGCCGAAGGCAGGACGTCGAAGGACAAGGGCGCTCTCCCACGGGTTGCGAGGCCCGCGAGACTAGCCCGGATCGATCGGCCCGGTCGATCGGCGGGTGCACGGCCGTCATCCCTCCGGCGCAGAACCGCCGGTCCCACGTCGCCGCGCTTGGCGGCTCCGGGCGGGCGGGCTAGAACGGCGCTGTCCCGGTGCCCGCCCCCGCGGGCCCGCCCGAGGGAGCGAGCATGGACGAATCCCGCCGTCTGCCGGTGCCGATCGATCGGCCGCCGCCGACCACCCGATCGCGCATCGCCGCCGCACTCGCCGGCTTCTGCCGTCGCCGGCCGATCCGCGCGGCCCTTCTCGTGCTCCTCGCCGTCTCCGCCGTCGCCCTCGCCTTCCCCGGCCTCGACCTCGCCGTCGCCGGCCTGTTCCACGTCCCCGGCCACGGTTTCCCGGTCGAGCGGATGGCCGGGCCGATCTTCCTGCGCGAAGCCGGCATGGGCGTGACCCGGCTGGCGGTGATCGGCCTCGTCCTGGCCCTCCTCGTCCAAGTCTTCCTGCCGCTCCTCGCCCGCGCCCTGCCGATGCGGCGAATCCTGTTCCTCGCCGCGAGCCTCACGCTCGGCCCCGGCCTCCTGATCAACGCCTTCCTCAAGGAGTTCTGGGGCCGGCCGCGGCCGCGCGAGATCCTCGACTTCGGCGGCGCCTTCGATTTCGTCACCGCCGGCCTTCCCGGCGGCGCCTGCCTCTCCAACTGCTCGTTTCCCTCCGGCGAGGCGTCGAGCGCCGCCTGGCTCGTCGCCCTGGTCTTCGTCGTGCCGCCGGCCTGGCGCAGGGGCACGGCGATCGCCACGATCGCCTGGACGCTCCTGATCTCGGCCAACCGGATCGCTTTCGGCGGCCATTTCCTCTCCGACGTGCTGATCGCCTGGGCACTGGTGGCGATCGTCGTCCTGTGGTGCCGGAAGCTGATCCTGATCGACCTCTCCGATGCGTCGATCGCCGCGGTGGCGCGGTTCCTCGGCGGTCTCGGCGATCGCCTGCTCGACGCGATCGACCGGCGGATCCCCGGATCGCACGAGGGTTCCGCCGGTCGCCGGCGCAATCCGATCGCCTGATCCGCGGCGACCGCCGCCCTTTTCGGCACGCGCGCCCTTGACTTCGCCGACCGTTTCGGGCTTCTCCAGAGGCGCGTGTCGCAGACCGCGACGCAAGGGTCACGAGAATCGGGTCCGTCATGTCGGTCGTCCTTACGACGAAAACCACGACGACGACGAAAGCCGCGACGAAAGTCGCCGGCTGATCCCTGCTCTCGACCCCCGCAGCCTCTCCCGGCGGGTGGAGAGGGCGAGCGGAGGACCCGCGGACCTTCTCGAGATCCCTCGATAAAGCCACCGGGTTCTCCTTCCGAAAGGCGGGGGAGACGTTCGAATTCGAGGAAATCGAGACATGGGCTACAAGGTTGCAGTCGTCGGAGCCACCGGCAACGTCGGGCGCGAGATGCTGGACATCCTCGCCGAGCGCGGCTTTCCGGTGAGCGAAGTGGTTCCCCTCGCCTCCAAGCGGTCGCTGGGTACCGAGGTCTCCTTCGGCGACAAGACGCTGAAGACCCGGGTGCTCGACAACTACGACTTCTCCGACACCGACATCTGCCTGATGTCGGCGGGCGGCTCGGTCTCCAAGGAATGGAGCCCGAAGATCGGCGCGCAGGGCTGCGTCGTGATCGACAACTCCTCGGCCTGGCGCTACGACGCCGACGTGCCGCTGGTGGTGCCGGAGGTCAACGCCGACGCGGTCGCCGGCTTCGGCAAGAAGAACATCATCGCCAATCCGAACTGCTCGACCGCCCAGCTGGTCGTCGCGCTGAAGCCGCTGCACGACCGCTTCGGCATCAAGCGGGTGGTGGTGTCGACCTACCAGTCGGTGTCCGGCGCCGGCAAGGACGCGATGGACGAGCTGTTCGAGCAGACCCGCGCGGTGTTCGTCACCGATCCGGTCGAGCCGAAGAAGTTCCCCAAGCGGATCGCCTTCAATCTCATTCCTCACATCGACGTCTTCATGGAAGACGGCTTCACCAAGGAGGAATGGAAGATGATGGCCGAGACCAAGAAGATTCTCGACCCGAAGATCAAGCTGACCGCAACCTGCGTGCGCGTGCCGGTGTTCATCTCCCATTCCGAATCGGTCAACGTCGAGTTCGAGAAGCCGGTGACCGCCGACGAAGCGCGCGACATCCTGCGCGAGGCGCCCGGTTGTCTGGTGATCGACAAGCACGAGCCGGGCGGCTACATCACCCCGCACGAGGCGGCCGGTGAGGACGCCACCTACATCAGCCGCATCCGCGAGGACGCGACGGTGGAGAACGGTCTCGCCTTCTGGTGCGTCTCCGACAACCTCCGCAAGGGCGCGGCGCTGAACGCCGTGCAGATCGCCGAAGTGCTGATCAACCGCAAGCTGATCAAGCCGAAGGCGACCGTCGCCGCCTGAGCCGGACGATCTCGGCCGACACCCGCGAACGGCGCCCGAGTGGCGCCGTTTTCGTCGGAAAACGCCGCATTCCGTAGCGTCGAGGACTCCACCGACCTCGATTCGATCGAAATCGCAACCTCTTTCTTCACGAAGAATCGGTATCGCACGGGTCCGGACACCCCGACGGACCCAGAGATGAGCGAGCCCCTCGACCTCGCCACCGTTCTGTTTCTCCTGAAGACCGCCTATCTGGCGGGCGCGGTTGCGCTCGCCTATGTCGGATGGCGGTCGCCGGAAACCATCGGTGTCTCGTCCATGGCCGCCGGTTTCCTCGTCCAGGCGGTCGCCTCGACGCTCGCCGGATACGCCGAGGTCGATCAGGCCTGGTACGCCGCTCTCAGTCTCGCCGACCTGACGCTCGGCCTCTTCGGCTACACCCTGTTCTTCACCGGTGCCTGGCAGATGAGTGCCCGCCGGAAGGAGCCGCGGCTGCGGATCGTCCACCTGTTGCCCGTCGTCGCCTGCCTCCTCGGACCAGTGACCGGCTTCCATACGGTCGATCCCGTCCGGGCGACCGTCTTCAACGCGGCCGGCGCGGCCTCGCTGCTGGTGCTCGCGGTGCGCGTCCGGCTCGACGGGCACCGCGAACCGCTGCCCGTACGCGGCTTCCTGACGGCGAGCTTCGCCGCCGCCGGCCTCCTCTGCCTGATCCTCGCCGGTGAATTCGCCGTCCGGCGGTTCGATCTCGTCGCGCCGGTGATGGCTTTCGTCCTGATCGTCACGCTGAAGTTCATCATCACCCTGTTCGTCGTCGTCCTGGCGATGGAACGGGCCAACCGGAAGCTCGAACGTCTCGCCCACACCGACACCCTGACCGGCCTCGCCAATCGCCGGTTCTTCTACGGTGCCGTCCCGGAGCGGACGCGGGCCGGCGACGCCGTGGTGATCTTCGACGCCGATCGCTTCAAGCGGCTCAACGACGACTGGGGACACGAGTTCGGCGACACCGCGTTGCAGGAGATCGCCACCCGCATCGCGTCGGTGGTCGGCCCCTCCGGCGTCCTCGCCCGCCACGGCGGCGAGGAGTTCATCCTGTTCCTTCCCGGAACGATCGACGGAGAGGCCTTCCACGTCGCCGAACGGGCCTGCCGGTCGGTCGCCGATGCGATCCTCATGGCCGGCGGCCGACGGGTGCCGATCGGCATCAGCGCCGGCGTCGCCGTCGCCGGCGCGCCCGATCTGCCGCTCGCCGGGCTGATCCGCCGCGCCGACGCCGCGCTCTACGAGGCCAAGAAGGCCGGCGGCGGACGCTCGATGACCCATGTCGAGAGCTTCGCCGAACCCGACGCCGCGGAGTGAGGCGAGCACCGCGACGTCCCACCGGCGCCACGGACGCTTCCGATCGAACGGAGCCCCCTCGACGCCGGCGCCGGGGCGCCTATGCTCCCGCTTCCGCCCACGCTCGCGCGAGACCCGCCATGGCCGATTGGAACCCCGCCCTCTACGCCCGCTTCTCCGACGAACGGGCCCGCCCGGTCGGCGATCTCCTCGCCCGGGTGCCGCTGGTCGCCGCCGCCCGGATCGTCGATCTCGGCTGCGGGGCCGGCGCCTCGACCGCGCCGCTCGTCGCCCGTTTTCCCCAGGCCGAGATCCTCGGCATCGACACCTCGCCGGCGATGATCGAGGCGGCCCGCGCCGCGATCCCCGGTGCCCGGTTCGAGATCGCCGACATCGCCGACTTCGAGCCGGAGGTGCCGGTCGACCTGCTCTTCGCCAATGCCGCCCTGCAGTGGCTGCCCGACCATGCGGCTCTGCTGCCGCGGTTGATGCGACGGCTGGCCCCGGGCGGCGTCCTCGCCGTGCAGATGCCCGACACGCTCGGCGAACCGAGCCACGTCGCGATGCGCGACGTCGCCGCGCAGGCGCCCTTCGCCGGACGTCTCGCCGATGCAGCCGCCGCCCGGACCGATCTGTTGTCGTTCGAAGCGACCCGGAACGTGCTCGCTCCCTTCGCCGCGTCGATCGACCAGTGGCAGACCACCTACGTCCACCCGCTCGCCGGGATCGACAAGGTCGCCGAGCTGATGCGCTCGACCGGGCTGAAGCCGTTCCTCGACCCGCTCGACGAAGAGGCCCGTGCCGACTTCCTCGCCCGCTGGACGGAGAAGATCGCCCCGGCCTATCCGGCGACCGCCGACGGACGGGTGCTCTATCGTTTTCCGCGCCGGTTCTTCGTCGCGGTGGCCCGCTGACCCGTCAGCCGCGACGCAGCGATTCGGCGATCGGTTTCGCCGAGATGCTGGTCTCGCCGCGGAACGGCGCATCGAGGACGAGGATCAGCGCGATCGACAGGCCGATCGCCGCGAAATGGACGGCGATCAGCGAGCGGGTCAGCGTGGTCTGGCGATGGCGCCCGTTCATCACCATGGCGCCGACCAGAAAGCCGCCGATCAGCACCCAGAACACCCTGGGAATCGACCGCGTTGCGTTCTCGAAGCGGCCCATCCGGGAGACTTCCAGGCGGTCGTGGTGTTCGAGCAGCAGACCGCGGACGCTCTCGCGGGCCGGCACCTGGCGCAGCGCGGCCCGCAGATCGTCGAGCGCCTGCTGCGCCTCAGGCGCCAGACTCGGTTCGCTCACTCCGAGACGCGGCCATTCGGTCTCGACCACCGTACGGACGTAACGCGCCAGGATCTCCCGTGCCGGTCCCGCCCAGGCCGGGTCCTGTTCGGCGATCTCGCGATCGAAGGCGGCGATCTGCATCGCCTCCCGCGACACCGCGTCGTCGGCCTTGCCGAAGTTGCCGCGCACGTCCGCGACCGAGATCGCCAGCATGAAGGCGATGAAGGCGAGCAGGCTGGTGTGGACGAGATCGAGCAGCTTGGAATGCGCGTCCGCCTCCTCGGCGTGCGGCGCGAACAGCAGCCAGCGAGCGAGCTGCGCGATCACCAGCGCCGAGACGATCAGCACGCCCGCGATCGAGAGCAGAACCAGGACATCGCTGGCGTGGGAGAGAAACGACGACACGTCCGGTTTCCTCGTCCCGCGTCAGACCCGACGTTTTGCGGTGACTTCGATCTCGATCTTCATCTCCGGCTTGACCAGACCGCAGACGATCATCGTCGCCGCCGGCCGAACTTCGGCGAAGAACTCGCCGACGATCGGGAAGACGACGTCCATCGCCGACGCTTCGGTGACGTAGTAGACGGCGCGGACCACGTCGGCGAGCTCGAAGCCGGCGTCCTTCATCGCCTTCTCGATGGTCTTCATCGCGTTGCGGGTCTGGTCCTCGAGCTTCTCCGGCATCGCCATCGCGGCATAGTCGTAGCCGGTGGTGCCGGAGACCCAGCACCAGTCGCCCTGGGCGACGGCGCGGGAATAGCCGGCGACCTTCTCGAAGGGCGAACCGGTGGAGATCAGGCGGCGCTTGGTCATGGAATCGGTTCCTTCCTTCACGGGGCGGGTTCAGGCGCTCGCCGGACGGCGGGCGGCGAGGAGAGCGAGGCCGGCGGCGACCAGCGCCGCACCGGAGATCCGGTTGACCAGCGAGAGGCCCTGCGGCGAACGGGTGAAGCGGCCGAGCCGGCCGCCGGCGAAGGCGTAGATCACCACGGCGACGAATTCGAGCGCCAGCGCGACCCCGCCGAGCGCCAGGATCTGTCCGAAGGCCGGCCGCGCCGGATCGACGAAGGGCGCGAAGAAGGCGGTGAACACCAGCATCGCCTTCGGATTGGTCGCGGCGGTGAGAAACTCTCGCAGCGCCAACGTCTTCGTCCGCCCGTCCTCGCCGGTCTCGGCGAGGTCGGCGGCGCCCGCGCGGATCATCTGCACGCCGAGCCACAGGAGGTAGCCGGCACCCGCCAGCTTCAGCGCGGTGAACACTTCCGCCGAGGCGGCGAGCACCGCCCCGAGCCCGACCGCCGCGCCGAGGACGAAGACCGCGAACGGCGCGAACCGCCCGGCCGAGGCGATCACCGCGGTCGAGAAACCGAAGCGCGCCGCATGGGTCATCGCCAGCACGTTGTTCGGCCCGGGGAACATGTTGAGGGCGAAGGCGGCGGGCACGAAGATCGCCCAGGTGTCGGCAGTCACGGGAAGCGTCCTCGATGGGTCGATCCCGCCGCCGGCGGCGGCGGGACGGAAGCGATCGGCCGGAAACCGCCCGTCACGCCCAGGGACGCGCCACCGCGTTCGTCGCCTCGTAGCCGTCGATCGCCTCGACCTTCTGGAGCGTGAGGCCGATGTCGTCGAGCCCTTCGATCAGGCAGTGCTTGCGGAACGGATCGATGTCGAACTTCACCGTGCCGCCGTCGGGGCCGCGGATCTCCTGCGCCTCGAGATCGACGGTGATCGTCGCGTTGGAGCCGCGGCGGGCGTCGTCCATCAGCTTCTCGAGATCCTCCGGCGAGACCCGGACCGGCAGGATGCCGTTCTTGAAGCAGTTGTTGTAGAAGATGTCGGCGAAGCTCGTCGAGATCACGCAACGGATGCCGTAGTCGAGCAGCGCCCAGGGCGCGTGCTCGCGCGACGATCCGCAGCCGAAGTTGTCGCCGGCGACCAGGATCTGAGCGGTCCGCCAGGCCGGCTGATTGAGGACGAAGTCCTTCTTCTCCGAGCCGTCTTCTTCGAAACGCAGTTCGTAGAAGAGACCGCGGGCGAGGCCGGTGCGCTCGATCGTCTTCAGAAACTGCTTGGGAATGATCATGTCCGTGTCGATGTTGACGATCGGCAGGGGCGCGGCCACACCGGTCAGCGTCGTGAACTTCTCCATCGGGGCGTCTCCTGAACTCGTCCGGCGTGATTAGCGCGTTTCGGGCTCGGAACAAAGCCCCCCGATCACGATGCGCCGCCGCGACCACCGGTACCGGCGACGACGGCGCGATGATATGACAGGATCACTGTCCTTTTTCCGCCGCGGAGACTCCCGATGCACTTCGTCCAACACGTCGTCGACGCCTTCACCGATCGGCCGTTCCGCGGCAATCCGGCCGCCGTCGTCCATCTCGACGACGATCTGCCGGAGAGCCTGATGCAGGCGATCGCCGCCGAGAACAATCTGAGCGAGACCGCCTTCGTCGCCCCGGCCGCCGCGGACGGCACCCGCCGGCTGCGCTGGTTCACCCCGAAGGTCGAGGTGGCGCTCTGCGGCCACGCGACTCTCGCCACCGCCGCTTCGCTCGCCGATCTCGGCGACGCCGGCCCCTGGCGGTTCTCGACCCGCTCCGGCCCGCTCGCGGTGACCCGCGAGGGGAAACGCTTCGTGCTCGATTTCCCCGCCTGGGTGCCCGCGCCGGCGCAGGCCCCGGAGGGCCTCGCCGCCGCGCTCGGCGCGACGCCGCGCGAGGTCTGGAAGGCCCGCGACTGGATCTGCGTCTTCGACACGCCCGCCGAGATCGAGGCGCTCGACCCCGACCACGGGCTGATCGCCGCGCTGCCCGGCGAACGGGTGATCGCCACCGCCGCCGGCGGCGAGGGCGGCGTCGACGTCACCTCGCGCTATTTCGCGGCCAAGGTCGGCATCGCCGAGGATCCGGTGACCGGCGCCGCCCACACCCAGCTCGTCCCCTTCTGGGCGGCCCGGCTCGGCCGCACCCGGCTCCTCTGCCGGCAGGCGAGCCGGCGCGGCGGCCTGCTCCACACCGAACTCGTCGGCGAGCGGGTGAGGATGGGCGGCGAGGCGGTGATCTTCGCCCGCGCCACGATCGAGCTTCCCGACGACGCGGCGATCTGAACGGATCAGACCGAGCGGACGAAGTTCCGACCTGTTCGGAACTTCGTCCGCGAAGGCAAGCCCGAACGGGCGTCGGCCGGTCAGGCCGTGACTCACGAAATTCGGACGAGTCCGAATTTCGTGAACTCGGTATCAGACCGCCGCGATCAGCGTCTCCCGGGTCGCCGGATCGACGGCCCGCGCCTGACGGGCGAGGATCGCGGCGAGATCCGGCCCGATCCGCTCCGCCGGCAGGGGCGAGAACCCGTTGCGGCGGAACCACGGACCGTTCCACGGCGGTTCGCGGAAGGTGGTCAGCACCACCGCCGGCAGACGCGCCTGCCGGGCGATCGCCCGCACCGCGTCGACCAGCGCCGCGCCGACCCCGCGGCGGCCGGCCGCCGGCACCACCGCCAGGGTGGCGAGGTAGAGGAGCCCGTCGGCCGGATGGGCCAGGGCGAAGCCGACCGCCGCCCCGTCGAGCTCGGCGACCACGACCCGACCCGTGGCGAGCCGTTCCGCCGCGATCCCCGGCGCCGTCGCCGGAAGTTCGAAGCCGGGGAGCGCCGCATAGCGCGAGCGCGCCGCGACGTCGATTGCCCGCATCGCCTCGATCTCGTCGCTCCGCATCGGCCGGGGCCGCAGCACGGCGCGCCGAACCATGGATTCGGCGAGCCCGAGGGCGGCGACGATCCGGCCGGCCGAGACCTCCGGCGTCTCCGCCGCGGTGTCGAGGATCAGATCGGCGAAGGGCGGCGCGGCCAGGCCCTCGGCGTACATCTCGGGGATCCGCCGCCGCTCCCGCTCGGAGAGGACCCGTTCGCCGCGCGCCGAGCCGAGCAGGGCGGACAGCGGCGGAGCGAGGCCGACCACCACACGGCGGTCGCCGCGGCGCCGAGCGATGTCGGAAAGCCGTGCATCCTCTTCCGCCGAAAGAGGATGGGCGACGACCAGATGCGCCGCCCGGCTGGTCGCCATGTGGGCCTCGATCCGGTCGAGCGCCGCGGCGATGCGGACGGGAAGCGGCGCCCCGTCGGGGGCGTCGTGATCGTCGCCGTCGAGGAACACCGCGCGCTCGAGACGCGCCGCCAGCGCCCGCCCGAGCGTCGTCTTTCCCGCCCCGATCGGACCGGTCAGATGAACGACGGTGGTCATCGTCGGTCCGTCCGGTCGGCCTCCGCGGCGGCCTCTTCGAGGGCCTCCATGTCGTCGTCGGAGAATCCGAAGTGATGGCCGATCTCGTGGATCAGCACATGGGTGACGATCTCGCCGAGGCTGTCCTCGCTCTCCGCCCACCAGTCGAGGATCGGTCGGCGATAGAGCCAGATCCGATTCGGCATCTGCCCGGTCTCCGCCACCGCGCCGCGCTGCGGCAGGCCGGTGCCACGAAACAGGCCGAGGATGTCGAACGGGCTCTCCAGCTCCATCTCCTCGACCGTCTCGTCGTCGGGAAAGTCGGCGACCGCGATCGTCACCTCGCCGGTCAGCCGGCGGAACGCCTCCGGCAGCCCGGCATGGGCCTCCGCCGCGAGTTTCTCGAAGACGTCGAGATCCGGCGCCCGCAGATGCGCCCAATCGGGGGATCGGTTCATCGGGTCTCCTCCGGGTCGGTCTTCTTCGGCGCCGCGCCGCGCGCCGGCCCCAGCCCGAACGGCGGCGTCCGGATCCAGGCGTCCATCAGGAAACGGATCTGCTCGCCGCCGTAGCGCCCGTCGCGGCCGACCGGACAGGCCAGCCGCGCCCGGCATCCTTCGCGCCGACAGGCCTCGCCGTCCTGCCCCGTCAATCGAGCCAGGCAGCGTTCGGCATCGTAGGACCGGCCGTCGAAGGCACCGATCGGACAGGCGGAGAGGCAGGGCCGGTCGCCGCACACCGCGCAGGGCGAGGTCGTCGGCCGGGCGGCGGGAACCGTGATCCCTTCCGGCAGGCCGAGCGCCCCGCGATGGGCGTGCCAGAGCCCGACCTCGCCGTCGATGTCGAGCCCGATCGGCGACGGGAAGATCGTCGCGGTGCGCGCCGCCCAGCGTTGGAACGGCCACCACGGCGGCCCGTCGAAGGGAAAGAAGGCGAAAAGCCCGAAGGCCTCGGCGAGACCGCCGATCACCCGCCGCGACCAACGGTCGAGCGGATCGGGGCGGCCGTCGTGGTGCTCCGGCGATCCGGCGAAGGCCTCCCAGCTCGAGCCGCCGCGCCAGCCCAGCAGCAGCAGTCCGCCGATCCGCCGGCCGTCGGGAAGCGTCGGCAGCCCGTCCTCTGGCCGGGCGGCGACGAGACCGTGGCAGGCGAGCCCGGTGGCCGCCACCGCGGCTTCGATCCGGGCGAAGAGCAGGGACGGGGACTCGTCGTCGTTCGCCGCGGCGACCGGCCGGGTGCCGTCCGTTTCCGAGGAGCGGGTCATGGCCGCGCTCCCGGGCCGTAGGAGAAGAACAGATGGAGGAGCAGGCCGACGACCGCGATCAGCGCCAGTCCGCGACCGATGCGCCGTCCCCAGACCTCGATCCGGTCACCGGGATCGGCGTCGCCCCCCCCGAAATGCCCGCCGAGCCGGCGGCCGGCCTCGCCGAGGGTCCGAGCGAAACCCGACGTACCGATCACTTCGGCGTCGCGGGTGACCCCGGCGAGCGCCTCTTCGGCCGCCCGGCGGCGTTCCTGCTCGATCTCGTCGCGTCTGTTCATGCCGTCCTCTTCGCACCCGAACATGGTCGGACCGGCGCTGCCACGCAAGAGCGAGGACCATCCACATCCCCACCTGCGTCGATCGCCCGGAACCGGCGGCGCCCCCGCCACGCTGGACGGCGGACGGGAAGGCGCGGCGGCCGTCTCCTTCCGCGCCCGCGGCTCTCCGCCGAGACGCCGCTCGGTCCGAATCGAGATCTCCGCGGACCCGCCGAACCGGATCGCCGGGTCCGCGGAAGAGCCGCCGCGGCCGCTGCGGAGAGTCGGCGATCCCGGGCACCGCCGTCGTGACGGCGGGCTTCGCCCGATCCGCCGCGGCCGATCCGACGTCGGGCGATCCCGCCGCCCGGTCCTCGCAGTGGTCCGCCGGATCGCGGTCGTGGTGCTGCGCCGGCGGGAACGGCGGCAGCCGGGACTCGCGGCGGAAACCGGGTCCGGGTCTTCGGGCCGCCGATGCACGGTCCGGGTCTTCGGGTGAAACTTCCGTCGGGATCCGCTCACCGCCCGGCCGGCGTCGCATCCTCCGGACCCGGCGTTCCCCCTCCGGTACCGCTTCTCGGCGCTCGGCCATGCCCGCAACTCCTCGCCGAGACGGCGCGGAACGCTCACCCGTCCCCGATCCCTGCCCCACGGCGTCGACGGCGCATGGAACGAACCATGAATTCCTTTGCTTGACTCCGCCCCCGGCTTCTGGAATCCATAGGAACAGATAGGGAACGATCCGACGATGTGGAACCACCGGGCCATGGAACGGGCGATCGGGGACGGGAGCGGGCTCGCCGAACTCAGGCGGGCGGTGGCGGCGATCGAAGGCCGTCCGACGGTCTGGAGCGATCCGGGCACCGGCGAACGCGGCACCCGCGCGGCGATGCGGACGACGACGGAACGGCACGATGCCGTGCCGGGCGGCGTCGCCGCGGCCGCGCCGGCGCTCGCACCGCTCGTCGATTTCGGCCTGCCCGGCCTCGATCGCCGGCTCGGGCCGCTCGGCGGACTGGCACCGGGCAGTCTGCACGAGATCGTCTGCGACGAGAGCCGGGGTGCCGGAGCGCTCGTCGGCTTCCTCGCCGCCCTGCTCGCCCGCCTCGCCGAACGCCGGCCGGGTCGGATCCTGTGGATCGCCACCGGTTCGGCCCGGCGCGAGACCGGCGGCCTCCACCCGCCCGGTCTCGCCGCCTTCGGTCTCGATCCGAACCGGCTGGTCGAGGCCGTGGTGGGGACGCCGGAAGACGCGCTGTGGGCGGCGGAGGAGGCGCTCACCTGCCGCGGCACCGCCGCCGTGGTGATCGAGATCCCCGGCAATCCGCGGGTTCTCGATCTGACCGCGACCCGTCGCCTCGCGCTGCGCGCCGCCGCCGCCGGCTCCCTCGGCCTCCTCGCCCGGGTCGCCGGAGCCGGCGGAACCACCGCCGCGGTGACCCGCTGGCGGGTCGGCGGCCGGGCGTCGCGTCCTTTCGCCGACTTTCCCGAAGGGCTCGGCCGGCCGGCCTTCCGGCTGACGCTCGAGAAGAACCGTGACGGCCGCCTCGGCGACTTCGAGATCGAATGGGACCCCCATGACCGGCGCTTCGCTCTCCTGCCGGCGCATTCTGGCGCTGCGGCTCCCTCGCCTGCCGACCGACCGGCTGCGGCGGACGGCGCCCGCATCCTCCCCTTCGACCGGCCGGGGACCGGCCGGCGGATCGGCTGAGCCGGCACGCCCGCTCGCCGTCTTCGCCGCGGTCGGCAACGACCGCCGCCTCGCCGCGGTCGACGCCGCCGCCGAGGCGCTCGGGCTCGCCCCCGGCCGTCCCGTCGCCGAGGCCCGGGCCCGGGTGCCCGAGCTGGTCCTCGTCGAGCGCGATCCGGCCGGCGAACGGACGACCCTGGAGCGGATCGCCGACTGGTGCGACCGCTGGACCCCGCTGGTCGGTCTCGACGATTTCGCCGGCGAAGCCGGTCTGCTGCTCGACGTCGGCGGCGTGCCCCATCTCTTCGGCGGTGAGGCGGCCCTCTGCACCGAGATCGTCCGGCGGCTGGCGACCCGTGGCTTCGCCGCCGCCGCGGCGATCGCCGGCACCCCCGCCGCCGCCCGGGCGGTCGCCCGCCATGCCCTCCGTGAAGGTGGGGTCCGGGTGATCGAGGCCGGCGACGAGCGGTCCGCCGTCGCCGGCCTCCCGGTCGGCGCGATCGATCCCGACGGCTCCCGGGTCGCCGCTCTCGCCCGGCTCGGCCTGAAACGGATCGGCGATCTCCTGGAGCGGCCGCGCCCCGGCCTCGCCCGACGGTTCGGCGGCGATCTCACGGCCCGCCTCGACGAGGCGGTCGGTCTCCTCGACCGGCCGATCGTACCGCGCCGGCCGGTCGCCGATCTGGTCGCCGAGCGCCGCCCGGTCGACCCGCTGCCCGACGTCGACGACTGTCTGGTGGTCCTGCGCTCGCTCGCCGAGAGCCTCGCCGAAGGTCTCGAACGCCGCGGCCAGGGGCTGCGCCGGGCCGAATTCGCCCTCTGGCGGGTCGACGGCAGCGTCGTCCGCCGTGAGATCGGCACCGGCCGGCCGTCGCGCGACGCCGCCCTCCTCACCCGTCTGATCGAGGAGAAGCTCCATGCCGAGACCGCCGGCATCGATCCCGGCTACGGTTTCGATCTCGTCCGTCTGTCGGTCCTCGCCGCCGCCCCGCTCGATCCGACCCAGACCGATCTGTCCGGCGACGACCGCGGCGCGGCCGACTTCGACCGGCTGATCGACCGGCTCGGCGCCCGCCTCGGCGGCGCCCGATTGGCCGTCGCCCGGCCGGGACGCTCGCGCCTGCCGGAGACCGCCGCGGTGGCCCGCCCCGCCGGCGAACCCGACCGCGACGCCTGGCCTGTGGAACTCCCGATCGAGGACGAACCGCCGGCCCGGCCGCTGCGCCTGCTGCCTCGGCCCGAGCCGATCGACACCCTCGCCGCCCTGCCCGACGGCCTGCCGCTGCGGTTCCGTTGGCGCCGCGCCCTCTACGAGGTCGAGCGGGTGGAAGGTCCCGAGCGGATCGCGCCGGAATGGTGGCGCCTGCCGATCGTCCCCGCCGTTCGCGCCGAAGAGATGCCCGACGCGGTCGAGGCGGTCGATCTCGCCGCCGCGACCCGCGACTATTTCCGCGTCGAGGAGCGCGACGGACGGCGCTTCTGGATCTTCCGGGCCGGTCTGTTCGGCCGCGAGACGATGCGGCCGCGCTGGTATCTGCACGGCATCTTCGGCTGAGGAGGCGGGTGTGTCCGACTACGCCGAACTGGCGGTCACCAGCAACTTCACCTTCCTGACCGGCGCCTCCCATCCGGAGGAATGGGCCGTCGCCGTCGCCCACCTCGGCCTCGCCGGCTTCGCCCTGACCGACCGCAACACCCTGGCCGGTGTCGTCCGGGCTCATGTCGCGGCCGAGGAGGCGAAGCTCCGTTTCGCCCCCGGTTGTCGCCTCGCCTTCTCCGACGCCACTCCCGACGTCCTCGCCTGGCCGACCGACCGCGCCGCCTGGGGCCGCCTCTGCCGCCTGCTCACCCTCGGCAACCGCCGCGCCGAGAAGGGCGCCTGCCGGCTCGGTCTCGACGATCTGCTCTCCCATGGCGAAGGCCTGATGCTCGCTCCGCTGCTCGGCGCGGCGCCTTCGCTCGCCCCGCGCGACCCGCGATCCGGCGAGCCGCGCCCGCCCGATCCGGCGCCGATGCTCGACCGGCTGCGCGAGACCTTCGGCCGCGAGTGGATCCGCGCCGCGATCGCCCCGCGTTTCGGTCCCTCCGACCGCCGGCGCATCGCCCGCGCCGCGGCGACGGCGAAACGCGCCGGCCTCCGCCTCCTCGCCGTCGGCGATCTCCTCCACCACGTCCCCGAACGGCGGATGCTCGCCGACGTCCTCACCGCGATCCGCGAGAAACTGCCGCTGGAGAAGGCCGGCCGCCTGCTCCTCGCGAATGCCGAGCGTCATCCGCGCGACGGCGACGCGATGCGGCGGATCTTCTGCGACCACGAGACGGCCGTCTCCGAGAGCCTCGCGGTTCTGGAACGGCTCCGGTTCCGGCTCGACGAACTCGCCTACGAGTATCCGGACGAGGACATCGGCGACGCCCGCACCCCGCAGGAGGCGCTCGTCCGGTTGACCCGGGCCGGTGCGGAAAGACGTTGGCCGGACGGCGTGCCGGAGAAGATCGAGGCCGCCCTCGCCCACGAGTTCGCGATCGTCGGCGAACTCGGCTACGCCCCCTATTTCCTCACCGTCCACGACATCGTGCGCTTCGCCCGTTCCCGCGGCATCCTCGCCCAGGGGCGCGGCTCGGCCGCCAATTCGGTGATCTGCTACTGCCTGGAGATCACCGAGGTCGATCCGATGCGCGGCGATCTGCTGTTCGAGCGCTTCATCAGCCCGGAACGCAAGGAGCCGCCCGACATCGACGTCGACTTCGAACACGAGCGGCGCGAGGAGGTGATCCAGCACATCTACGCCAAATACGGCCGCGACCGCGCCGGCCTCGCCGCCTCGGTCATCACCTACCGCAGCCGTTCGGCGCTGCGCGAGGTCGGCCGCGCCTTCGGCCTCGGCGACGACGCCATCACCCGGATCACCGGCAGCGAATGGGGCTCCTCCTCGAAGGGGCCACGCGACGGCCAGGCCGCCCGTGCCGGCCTCAGCCTCGACGACCCGACCCTGGCCCGGGTCTTCGCCCTGGCCCGCGAGATCACCGGCTTTCCCCGCCACCTGTCGCAGCACGTCGGCGGCTTCGTCGTCACCCGCGGCCGGCTCGACGAACTGGTCCCGATCGGCAACGCCGCGATGGACGGCCGCACCGTCGTCGAGTGGGACAAGGACGATCTCGACGCGCTCGGCATCCTCAAGATCGACGTCCTGGCGCTCGGCATGCTGACCGCGCTGGCCCGCGGTTTCGACCTGCTCGCCCGCCACTACGGCCGGCCCGGCCGGCTCGAATCGGTGCCCGCCGAAGAGCCGGCGGTCTATCGGATGATCTCGCGGGCCGACACCCTCGGCGTCTTCCAGATCGAGAGCCGTGCCCAGATGACCATGCTGCCGCGGCTGAGGCCGCAGACCTTCTACGATCTGGTCATCGAGGTGGCGATCGTCCGCCCCGGCCCGATCCAGGGCGACATGGTCCACCCCTATCTGCGCCGCCGCCAGGGGCTCGAACGGGCGACCTACCCGAAGCCCGAGCTCGAAGCGGTGCTCGCCAAGACCCTCGGCGTACCGCTGTTCCAGGAGCAGGCGATGCGCATCGCCATCGTCGCCGGCGGCTTCACCCCGTCGGAGGCCGACCGGCTGCGCCGCGCCATGGCGACCTTCCGCCGGGTCGGCACCATCCACACCTTCCAGGCCAAGATGGTCGAGGGCATGGTGGCGCGCGGCTACCCGCGCGACTTCGCCGAGCGCTGTTTCCGCCAGATCGAGGGCTTCGGCGAATACGGTTTCCCGGAGAGCCATGCGGCGAGCTTCGCCCTGCTGGTCTACGCCTCCGCCTGGATGAAGTGCCGCCATCCCGACGTCTTCGCCTGTGCCCTGGTCAATTCCCAGCCGATGGGCTTCTACGCCCCGGCCCAGATCCTGCGCGACGCCCGCGAACACGGGGTCGAGGTCCGGCCGGTGTCGATCAACCGCTCCGACCGCCTGTCGACGCTGGAGCCGGACGGCTGGAGCCCGACCCGTCTCGCTCCTCGCCATCGCGACCTCGCCGACGAGATCGCCGCCACCCATGCGATCCGCCTCGGCTTCCACTTCGTCCGCGGCCTCTCGACCGATGCCGCCGAACGGATCGTCGCCCGGCGCGGCGCCGGTTACGATTCGGTCGCCGACCTCGCCCGCCGCACCGGTCTCGACCGTGCGTCGCTCGAACGCCTCGCCGAAGCCGACGCCTTCGCCGAACTCGGTCTCGACCGGCGCGGCGCCCTGTGGGCGGTGGCCGCCCTCGGCGGCGACGGGGCCGACCTGCCGCTCCTCGACCGGCCCGATCTCGGCGACCTGTTCGCGGCCGAAGCCCCGGCCGACCTGCCGCCGATGCCGCCGGGCGAAGAGGTGATCGAGGACTACCGAACCCTGTCCCTGTCGCTGAAGGGTCACCCGGTCGGCTTCCTGCGGCGCGACCTCGCGGCGATCCGCACCATGCCGGCCGGGAGCCTCCCGGCCACCCGCGACCGCAGCCACGTCCGGATCGGCGGTCTGGTCCTGGTCCGTCAACGCCCCGGCACCGCGAAGGGTGTGATCTTCCTCACCCTCGAGGACGAGACGGGGATCGCCAACGTCATCGTCTGGCCGAAGGTCTTCGAGCGCTTCCGCCGTCAGGTGCTCGGCGGGCGGCTGCTGGTGGTCGACGGCCGGTTGCAGAACGAGCAGGGGGTGATCCACGTCGTCGCCGACCGGATCGCCGATCACACCGCCGCCCTGCTCGCCCTGTCGGAAGCCGGCGATGCGATCCGCCCGGAGGCGCGGGCCGATGAACTGACCCACCCCGTCGCCGAGACCCGGGCCGGTTTCGCCCCGACCTCGCCGCTCTCCCGGCTGGTGCGCGACGAACCGGCCGTCGCCGACGATCTCGTCGAACTCGCCCGCCTGCGCCGGGCCCTACCCGGCGGCCGCAACTTCCATTGATGCCGGATTCACGAAGGCGAGCCCGGATGGCGCCGGCCGGTCGGGCCGAGACGCGCACGAAACTCGGACGAGCCCGAATTTCGTGTGCCCGATCGGAGAGGTCGGGCTCCGACGACCACGAGGCGCGTCACCCGAAGACCCGACCGCCCGTGTCACTCCCCTCGCGGAGCGCCACAAACCCCGTCGAGATCGAGCTCTCCGGACGCGAGCGGCCGGATCGGCTCGCCACGACGGAACACCACCGCACCCGGCGCCCCCTCGAGGGTCGTCCGTTCGCCCTCCCGACGGATCCAGGCGCCTTCCGGCAGGCCGATCACCGTCGCCTCCGGTGCCAGTTCCAGATATTCGCGCAGCCGCTGCTCGCGGCTCTCGCCGCCGTGCCGCTCCAGCACCCGATCGGTGTAGTGGGCGTTGATCTGGAACGGCACCAGCCCGAGCCCGTCGAACCCCTTCGGATCGACGATCGGCATGTCGTTGGTGGTCGAGATGGTCGGCGACGCCAGCACCGAACCGGCGCTCCAGCCGATGTAGGCGAGCCCCGCGCCGACCGCCGACCGCAGCGGTTCGAGCCAGCCGCGGGCGCGGATTTCGGCGAGCAGGCGGAAGGTGTTGCCACCGGCGACCGCCACGAACTCGGCCCGAGCCAACGCCTCCGCCGGATCGGCGAGCGTGTGCGCACCGACCACTTCGACTCCGAGCGGCGCCAATGCGTCGGTGACCGTCGCGGTGGCCGCGTCCCAACCCGGCAGGAGGTTGGCGAAGGGAATCAGAATGCCGCGGCGACGCTCTCCGAGACACGCGGCGATCGGCGACAGCGCGTGGCCGAGGTAGTCCCCGCCCGGATTGCGGGAATTGGAGAGAAGCAGAAGGTTCACGGGCGGGTCGCTCCCCATCGTCACGGCCGGCGTCGGGCGAGGCGCCTCGTCCGGCCTCTAAGCCGGATCACTCGCGGTCGATCGCCGCCAGATCCTCGCCGAGTCGGCGGACGGTCGGCGCCAGATCGGTGAGACGACCGGCGATCCGCTCGTAGAGCAGCTGGGCGATCCCCGGATACTCCTCGAGCATCCGCCGGAACAGCGAACGCCGGACGAACAGCACGCGCGCGCGACCATTGGCCACCGCGCTCGTCGGCCGCCGGG
>CALFRR010000069.1 GCA_937919435.1 uncultured Alphaproteobacteria bacterium
CCTCGGGCGGCGAACACGGCGCGCCGCATCCGGATCGGCACCGTCCCGGGCTTCGCCCGAAGAATGCTCGAAGGGTCGGCCATGACGTCGCCCTTTCGAAGAAAGTTCTGCGTGGCTCTTCGAAGACTACGAAGCGCGACGACCGTATCGAGCCGGAGATCTCCTCCGACACTGCGCGATCTCGCTGCATCGTGTTCGTACAACGCGCCGTTCGAACGACGGTTCCATCGGTCTCGTATTTTTTCTCGAGCAGCGAAATTCGAAGGATCGAGGGGAACCGGAGGGTGCACCGCGGCGTTCCCTTTCCCGAAGCAATCGGAGATCTCGCCATGTTGCACTGGTCACTCGTCTTTCTGGTCGTCGCGCTGATCGCCGCGGTGCTCGGCTTCTCCGGCATCGCCGCCACCTCGGCCGGCATCGCCCGGGTCCTCTTCGGCGTCTTCCTGATCCTCTTCCTGATCTCCTTCGTCTCGCAGTTCCTGCGCGGCATCTGATCGGCCGGCTCGTACGGGCCGGAAAGGATCGTCACGACGACCCGGGTTCGGTCGCAAGACCGGCCTCGGCCGTCGCATTCCGCGGGTGCGACACCCGGAGGGCGGGATGAAGACCACCGACGAGACGACGGGCTCCGCGCCCGAAGAGATCGCGCCGACACCGTCCTTCGCGGCGGTGGCATTGCCGTTCTGGACCGCCGAGGCCCGCGTCACGGCCTGGCGGCTGACACTCACCGTCGCCGTCCTGGTGGTGGCGAACGTCGCCGGGCTCTACGCCGTCAATCTCTGGAACAAGGCGTTCTTCGACGCGCTCGAGCACCGGATGGTCGATGCCATCGGCCCGCTCGTCGCGATCTTCGTCGGTCTCGTCGCGGCCGGCGGCCTGGTCAACCTGGTGCTGGCCCGCCAGCGCATCGGCCTGCAGGCGGAATGGCGACGCTGGTTGACCCACGCGCTGGTCCGGCGCTGGCTCGACGACCGCACCTACTACAAGCTCGAGGTCGCCTCCGGCGATTTCGACAATCCCGAAGCCCGTCTGTCCGAGGATCTGAAGCAGTCGCTGGCCCCGATCGTCGACATGGCGGTCGGCCTGTTCAACGCCCTGCTGGCGGCGGCGACCTTCATCGGCGTGCTCGCCATGGTCGGCGGTACGCTCGAAATCCCGATCTCCGGCGTCGCGCAATCCGTTCCCTTCGGGTTCGTCGCACTGGCCGCTCTCTACGCGGCCGCGATGTCGACGCTCACCTGGGTGATCGGCCGGCCGCTGATCGCCGCGGTCGAAGCGACGAACGCCGCCGAGGCGTCGCTGCGCTTCGAACTGACCCGCGTCCGCGAGAGCGCCGAGAGCATCGCCCTGGTCCAGGGCGAGGAGGAGGAGAAGCGCCGTCTCGGCGACACCATCGCCGATCTGGCCGCCACCATCTGGGGCATCGCCCGCAACCATGGACGCATCACGGCGCTGATCAACGTCAACGCGGTGCTGCTGCCGGTGGTGCCGCTGCTCTTCGGTGCACCGAAGTACATGTCGGGCGGCATGAGTCTCGGCGAGCTGATGCAGACCGCCGCCGCCTTCGTTCAGGTGCAGCTCGCCTTCAACTGGGTGATGGACAACTTCATCGCCCTCGCCGGCTGGCGGGCCGCCGCCAACCGGCTGGTGGTGCTGGTCGGCGCGATCGAGGAACTCCATCGGACGCTCGACGGCGGCGACGGGACGACCGTGTCGATCGTCGAGAGCGACGGCGAGGAGCTGCGTCTCACCGGCCTCGCGGTGCGGCGCGACGACGGCACCACCGTCATCGACGAAGCCGACGGAGTCGTCCGCCGGGGCGAGCGGGTCATGGTGGCGGGCGAATCCGGCACCGGCAAGAGCACTCTGATCCGGGCGATCGCCGGCCTCTGGCCGTGGGGATGCGGCGAGATCGCACTGCCGAAGGGATGGCGGATCGTCTTCCTGCCGCAGTCGCCCTATCTGCCGCTCGGCACGCTGCGCGGCTGCCTCGCCTACCCCGCGGCGGCCGACGATCTGCCGACGGAGACGGCCGAGGAGATGCTCGACATCGTCGGCCTCTCCCATCTCGCCGCACGCCTCGACGACGAGGATCGCTGGGACCGGATCCTGTCCGGCGGCGAACGTCAGCGCATCGCCTTCGCCCGGGTGTTCTTCGGCCGTCCCGACCTGGTCGTCATGGACGAGGCGACCTCCGCCCTCGACGAGGACGGTCAGACCCGGGTGATGACCGCCTTCGTCGAACATCTGCCGGAGGCGACGCTGATCTCCGTCGCCCATCGACCGAGCCTCGCCGCCTTCCACACCCGCACGCTGACCTTGAAGCGGATCGGCGGCGGCGTCCGTCTGATCCGCGGCGACGGCGTCGGCCGACCACTCGATGCGCGTCTCGGGCGCCTCCTCACCACCTTCGGGAGGATTCGCCAGGACGATCGCCGCAGCCGTGGAACCGAAACCGCCCCGGCGCGTTCCCTGTGACGGCCGGCCGGTGCGGCCTGTCGGATCCTCCCTTCGCTCACCGGGCGTCGAGGAGGATCCGATGGACCGGCCCGGCGCCATCGACACGCCGACCGAGAACTGTGCCCTCCCGATGGTCATCGTCGTCCGAAACGTTCAGAATGACGACGGGTCGGCATTCCGGGGGACCCCGGACCAACCGATCCGCGCGACGCGGAGTGCCCGAGATCGTCTCGCCGGCATGGACCATCCGAGAGCCCCGGTCGTCGAGCCACCGGAGCGGACAATCGAGATCTCGGCACGTGTCCGAGGAAGAGAGATCGAGGACAGATGACTCCGGTCCATTCGCGCGCCTTCGTAGGTTACAACATCCTGCTTCTCGCGATCGGATCGGTGGTCCTCCTCACCCTGGTCTCGGCCGCCTTCCTCTATTCCGACAGATCCCAGGACCTCGCCGCCGAGGCGTTGCGGGCGTCGCGGATCGATCGTCTGGTCCTGGAGATCGTCTCGGATCTCGTCGACGCCGAGACCAGCCAACGCGGTTTCATCATCACCGAGAAGGAGAGCTATCTGGCGCCCTACGAGACGGCTCTCGTCGAGTTCGCCAGAGATGCCGACGAACTGCGCAGACGTGCCGCGGAGATCGGCGACGGCCGCGTGATCGAGCCGCGCGCCGTCGAGGACCTGCTCGACATCGGCGCCCGCAAGATGGATCTGGTGAAGCAGAATCTCGCCGAGTTCCGCGCCGGTCATCTCGACGAGCTGCGGCTGGTGATCTCCTCCGACAGCGGCAAGGTGCTGATGGACGCGGTCCGCACGAAGAGTGCCGAGATCCGCGACCTCGCCGCCGCCCATCGCATCGCCAGCGCCGCGGCGATGCGCGACGCTTCCGCCACCCTGACGACCCTCATTTCCATCGGCGTCGCCATGATCGTCGTCCTCACCATCGGCGCCGCGCTGTTCATCCGGCGGCGGCTGCTCGAGCTGGAGGAGACCCGGCGGGACCTGGTCGAGATCAACGCCGACCTCGAGGCGCGGGTTCGCGAACGCACCGAGACCGTGCTGCGCGCCAACGACGAGCTGCAACGCTACGCCTACATCGTCGGCCACGATCTGCGCGCGCCGCTGGTCAACATCATGGGGTTCACGTCGGAGCTCGAGAGTTCGGTCGCCACCATCCGCGGCCACCTCGAGACGTCGGACACCGATCGTTCCGATCCGGCACGGCGGGATCTGGTCCTCGCCGTCGAAGAGGACATTCCCGAGGCGCTCGGCTTCATCCGCACGTCGATCAACCGGATGGACAACCTGATCAACGAGATCCTCAAACTGTCGCGGGTCGGGCGGCGGGTGCTGGAACCGGCGACCGTCGACACCCACGCGCTCGTCTCCGAGTGCATCGGGGCGATCCGCCAGCGCTTCGACGAAGCAGGGGCCGAAGTCGTCGTCGAGGGGCGCCTGCCGACCATCGTCACCGATCGGGCCGGGCTGGAGCAGATCTTCTCCAACCTCCTCGACAACGCCGCCAAGTACCTCGTCGCCGACCGTCCCGGCCGGATCGTGGTGCGCGGCCGCATCGAGCGCGACAGGGCCGTCTTCGAGGTCGAGGACAACGGCCGCGGCATCGCTCCGGCCGATCACGAGCGTGTCTTCGAGCTGTTCCGCCGTGCCGGCGTCCAGGATCGCCCCGGAGAAGGCATCGGCCTCGCACATACGCGCGCCATGGCGCGCCGCCTCGGCGGCAACGTCACGGTGGCGAGCGATGGAACCAATGGTACGACGTTCAGGATCGCGGTCGCCAAGGATCTGGTGCTGCGTCTCGGAAGAGGAGAGCCGTGAGCATGGAACCGAAACCCGTCGTCATCGTCATGATCGAGGACGACGAAGGACACGCCCGTCTGATCGAGAAGAACATCCGCCGTGCCGGGGTCACCAACGAGATCCTGAGCTTCAGAGACGGCACCACCGCCCTCGACCATCTCCTCGGACCCGACGGATCGGGACGGGCGGTGGCCGGGCGGTCGCATCTCGTGCTGCTCGATCTCAATCTCCCCGACATGACGGGCATCGACATCCTGGCGCGGCTGAAGGCGAACGAGCACCTGCGTCGCGCGCCGGTGATCGTCCTGACCACCACCGACGACCAACGCGAGATTCAGCGCTGCTACGATCTCGGCGCCAACGTCTACATCACCAAGCCGCTCAACTACGACAGCTTCGCCAACGCCATCCGGCAGCTCGGGCTGTTCCTGGCGGTGATGCAGATCCCGGAGGTCGACTGACGTGTCCTACGACACCGATCTCGGCGGCCCCATCACCATTCTTCACGTCGAGGACGATCCGGCGTTGGCGACTCTGGTGCGCCGGGCGCTCGATCGCCGCGGCCACGCGGTCGTCCACGTCACCGACGGCGACGCGGCTCTGCGGCGGCTGGAGGAGGGCGGCATCGACGTCGTCGCCCTCGATCATTCGCTCGGCGCCGAAACCGGTTTCGACTTCCTCGCCCGCGTCGGGCCACGCGACCGCCGGCCGCCGATCGTCTATGTCACCGCCTCCGGCGACGCCCGACTGGCGGTCGAGGCCCTGAAGAACGGCGCCGACGACTACGTCGTCAAATCCGTTTCGGCGGAGTTCTTCGATCTCCTCGCCGCCGCGCTGGAGCAGGCGCTGGAGCGCTGGCGACTGAAACGAGCGAAGGCGGAGAACGAGCGCCTGGTGCGCGAGGCCCGAGATCGCGCCGAGCTGCTGCTGCGCGAGGTCAACCATCGGGTCGCCAACTCGCTCGGTCTGGTCGCCGCGATGGTGCGGATGCAGGCCTCTCTGCTCGAAGACGAGCGGGCCAAGCGGGCGCTCCAGGAGACGCAGAACCGGATCTCGGCGGTCGCCGGCGTCCACCGTCACCTCTATTCCTCCGATGCCGTCGGAGAAGTGGAGATCGCCTCCTATCTCGGTCAGTTGGTCGCCGACCTCGCCACCTCGCTCACCGGCGAACACGACGGTTGCGCCGTGGTGGCCCGGCTGCGACCGACCGTCGTCAAGACCGATCGCGCGGTGTCGCTCGGCATCGTCGTCGGCGAACTGGTGACCAATGCCTTCAAATATGCCTATCCCGAGGGTGCCGGAGGCGAGATCCGGGTCTCCTCCGAACTCGTCGGCGATCTCGTCCGCGTCACCGTGGAAGACGACGGGGTCGGCTGGAACGGCGAAGGCGAGATCCACGGCACCGGCCTCGGCTCGAAGATCGTCACCGCCATGTGCCGCAACCTCGATGCCTCGATCGATTGGCAGAAGCGCGAGCCCGGCACCCGCGTGGTGATCGACTTCCCGCGCGGCTGACGACGAGGAAGCCTTCCACGAAGAGAGCCCCGATCGAGGCGAGCTCGATCGGGGCGAGGGAAACCCGTTGCGTCGGAGGGGGGCCGACGGAAGGGTCGGGACGGCCGGGACGCTCCCCGTCGGGGAAGCGCCCGGCCTCGTGCTCATTGCGCGGATCGCACGTCCGCGACGAGGACCGGCGCCGAGGCCGGGCGGACCGCGGGGCGTCCCGCCGAAGCCGGGGTCACGGCGGGGGCGGGGGCGGGAACCGTGTGGACGACGCTCGGCGGACCGCCGACCGACGTCTTGACGACGATGCTGCAGGAGCCGGGCGGGCAGAGCTGCTCGGCATCGGAGGCGGCGACCGACGTCGGGCCGCGTTCGATCGCCGAGGTGGCCACGACGCCGGTGACACCCAGGCAGAGGCAGGTGCTCAGAAGGGCGATCACTTTCGAATTGGCTGCCATTTCGGGCCTCCTTCTCGTTGGTGAATGGCTCGGGTCTTCCTGTCTCGCTTCCGATCACGTGTGCGATCATCGGGACAACGCACCGGACCGCGAAGAGTTCCCGTCAGATCGACGTCGCCGTCGCTTCGTGACGCCGACCCCTCGTCGCGGCACCCTCGTCAACGGGCGCGGCGCGCGAGCCAGAAGCCGACGCCGATCGCCGCGGCGACCGCCGCCAGCCGGGTGTGGCGCGCGGCGAGAGCCATCGCCGTCGGCGCGACCGCGACGACCGTGCTGGCGGCGACCGCCCGTGACACGTCCCGGCGGGCTCGCCGCGCGACGACGACCGCCGTGACGATCGCGACACCGGCGAGCCCGACCGACGCCGCGGCGACGATCAGCGCCGCGATCTCCGGAGCGAAGTGCCGCGCCAGCACCAGTTCGCCGGCGCGGGCGGCGAAGCCCGCGGCGACCAGCCCGGCGGCCGCGGCGATCGCCGTCGCCGCCAGACAGAGGCCGGCTCGGCGCCGCAGTACACCGAGCTCGATGCCGAGCCGCCGCGGTCCGCTCATCGGCGGCCACCGGCCTGCGTCACCAGGCCGAGGAGGAGACCGATCCCCGCCGCCACCGCGAGCGACGAGATCGGCCGTTTCGCCACCGTATCGGCGAGGCCGTCGAGGCCGTCGCGCCCCAGCGTGCGCGCGTCGTCGACGAGACCGGCGACCCGTCCGGCGGTCTCGGCGCCGGTCGCCTTGACGGCATCGACCGCTTCCCCGGCCCGGTCGCCGGTGGCCGCGGCGAAGCGTTCGACGATTTCTCGCATCTCGGCGAGTGCCTCGCGTGCCGACTGCGCCACGGCGGCCGCCTGTTCGGCGAGAACCGCACCGGTCTCTCCGAGGTCCTTCGCCGTGGCGGCCGCTTCGTCGCCGATCTTCTCGGTCGGGGAGCGGGTGGCGGTGGTGCTCTGGGCCATGACGGATCCTTTCACGTGTGGTCGGGAGGGGTGCCGCGGCCCGACGGCCGGGCGGTGTTCGAAGGACCAACCGACGAGACCCCGACCGGTTCCCGGACCCGGCGAGAAAAGAGTTTCGGAACCTTTCGCCGCCTCGCGCATTCGTCCGCAGCCCACCCGCCGCAGCGAGGAGACCGCATTGAACCGCCCCGAACGCTTTCCCGCCGCGACGCCCGCCACCTTCGCCCGGCGCCCCTCGCTTCCCCCCGAACGCCCGGCCCGGCGGGGACGCGGTCCGCTCGAACCGGCGGTGATCGGGCTGTTCGTCCTGGCGCTGCTCGTCGCACTCCATGCCGCCGCGGCCCTGGTGGTGCCGATGATCAGTGCGGTCATCTTCGGGTCGGTCGTCGCCCATGTCGGCGATCGGGCGCAGCGGATCGGCATTCCGCCGGTGGTCGCCGCGATGGCGCTGGTCGCGGCGACCGGCTTCGGGCTGTTCTTCCTGGGCAGCGCTCTCGCCGAGACGATCGCCGGGCTGGTCGACCGCCTGCCCGAGATCGCGACGCGCGTCGAAGGGGTGATCTCCGACCTCGCCGCTCCGTTCACTGCACTGCGGGCACGCCTTCTCGGCGGCGGAACCTTCGGCGGCGAGAGCACCGCCGGGCTGGGATCGTTCGCCCCGTCGATCGACCTCGCCTCGCTCTCCGGCCTCCTCGGCGGCCTGACGCCGGCGCTGGGCGAGGTGCTGATCTTCCTCGCGACGCTCGCCTTCTTCGTCGCCGGACGGACCACGCTGCGCCGCAACGTCATCCTGTCCTTCGGCGCACGCGAGAACCGTCTCGCCGCCATCCGCGTGTTCAACGCCTGCGAAGCCGACCTCGCGACCTATTTCGGGACGACCGCCGTCATCTATCTCGGGGTCGGCGCGTCGACCGCGGCGATCGCCTGGGCCGCCGGTTTCTCCGGACCGGTCCTGTGGGGCGTTCTCGCCGTTCTCATGAGTTTCGTGCCGTTCCTCGGGCCGGCGGTCGTCGCCCTCGGTCTCGCCTCGGCCGGCCTCGTCACCCACGACGGGCTTCTCGCGGTCGCCTGCCCGGCGGCGGCCTTTCTGACGGTCCATCTGATCTGCGAGAACGTCGTCATCCCGTCAATCCTGGGACGACGCTTCGAGGTCAATCCGTTCGTCGTCTTCCTGGCGATCGTTTCGGGAACATGGATGTGGGGGCCGATGGGCGCGGTGCTCGCCGTCCCGCTCCTGCTGGTCGCCCGTTCCGTGCACGGCGCGATCCGGGGCGGTCCCGCCTGCGGGCTGCCGGACTGACCCCCAAAAGAGGAAGGGCGCCGGTCGTATCGCGACCGACGCCCCTCGTGTTCTTCGAACCCCTCGGTCCGCCTCACCTCTCGGCGATGCCGGCCGCCGGTTCGGCGCCGAGGGTCGCGAAGCCGGAACCGATGTCCTCGACCCCGTCCATCGACAACAGCACCATCAGCTTCTGGCGGGCCCGGTTGACCCGGCTCTTCATCGTGCCGATCGCGCATCCGCAGATCTCGGCCGCCTCTTCGTAGGAGAACCCGGAGGCACCGATCAGGATCAGCGCCTCGCGCTGGTCCGGCGCCAGCCGGTCGAGTGCGGCGCGGAAGTCTGCGAGATCGACATGGCCGTGCTGGTTCGGCACCGACACCAGACGGCCCGCCGCCTCGCCGTCGACGTCCTGCACCTCGCGGCGCGACTTGCGATGCTGGCTGAAGAAGGTGTTGCGCATGATCGTGAAGAGCCAGGCGCGCAGGCTCGTTCCCTCGGTGAACGAAGCATGTGCTGCCCAGGCCTTCATCACGGTTTCCTGGACCAGATCGTCGGCGCGGTCGTGGCTCCCGGTCAGCGATATGGCGAAGGCGCGCAACGACGGGAGTTCGGCCAGGAGCGCCGTCTTGAGGGCGGTGATCGCCGTCATTCGCCGCCCCCCTTCGCCTTCGCGGAGAGAGCCGTCCGCTCCTGCGTCTCCAGCGCGTCGAGCAACGCCGTCAGCCGGTCGGGAACCGGTTCGCTCAGGATCGAGCCGTAGAACTCCTTGAGCTTCTCGCCGAGATGGGCCTGAATCGGCTCGGCGATCCCGACGGAGCGGGGGGATGCGGGTTTCGGATCGGACATGCGCGCACTCTCGAATTCGTTCGTCGTCCTGGGTCGGACCGCCGGGCCATCGGCATCGATGGCGTCGGCGAGGTAACGCACCGCCGGGAACGAGGTTCCCGGGGCTCGCGAAAATAGTTCGTCCGGATGGGAACCATTCTCCGACGGCGGGGTTGTCGCTCGGAGGGTCGCACGTGGACGGCTCTCCCGCTCGTGTCACGAAAGAAGAAACATGACCCTTTCATCCCTCGTCGCACCGCAACTGCCCCTGCTCCGCCGCTATGCCCGCGCCCTTTCGGGCAGCCAGACGAGCGGCGACAACCACGTCGTGGCGACGCTCGAAGCACTGGTCGCCGATCCCGCCGGCTTCGATCGGTCCGTCGACCCGCGGGTCGCGCTCTATCGTTTCTTCTCGGCGATCTGGAACGCCAACCCGATGAACGCGCTCGGCGTCGAGGAGGCCTCGGGAGCCGGTGCCGACCGTCGGCTCGAGGCGATCACGCCGTTGCCGCGTCAGGCCTTCCTGTTGACCGCGGTCGAAGGATTTTCGCCGGCCGATGCGGCGAGCATACTCGGCGTCGATCCCGTGCGCTTCGCCGAACTGCTCGCCGAAGCCGCCCACCGGATCGGAGAGCAGGTCTCCTCGACCGTCCTCGTCATCGAGGACGAACCGATCATCGCCATGGATCTCGAATCGCTCGTCGAATCGCTCGGTCACGTCGTCGTCGGCAACGCTCGGACCCGGGCCGAAGCGGTCGACATGGCGCACCGCCACCGACCGGGACTGGTCCTCGCCGACATCCGGCTCGCCGACGGCTCGTCCGGTCTCGACGCGGTCAACGACATCCTCGCCGATTTCGACGTTCCGGTGATCTTCATCACCGCCTATCCGGAGATGCTGCTCACCGGGACCCGTCCCGAACCGACGTTCCTGATCGCCAAGCCGTTCCGCGAGGACACCGTCAAGGCGGTGGTCTCGCAGGCGCTGTTCTTCGACACCGCCGCGTCGGCCGGCCTGAAGCGTTCCGCCTGAGCGCGCCACGAGGGGCGACGGGCGGACCCGTCCGACGGGGAAGAGCGGTGAGTGCAGAAGACCTCGCGGTATTCCATCGGCTGATCGACGTGCTCACCTTCGCCGCCAGCCTCTCGGTGAGCGTCGCGGTCGGGTGGTATCTGGTACGGATCCGTGGCCGGCTCGGCGGCCTCGCCGGAGCCACCGTGCTGGTCGCCGTCTTCGTTCTGGCGCTCGCCGTGACGCACGCCGCGCAGTTCGTGGTCGCCAACGTCCCGGGAACCGGCGAGATCTACGTCGTCGAAGCGATCGCCGCCGCGGTGACCGTCGCGGCGGCGATCGCCGTCTGGCCGATGGTGCCGAAGCTTCTGTCCCTGCCGACCCGGTGCGAACTGATGGACATCAATCGGCGGCTGGTCTCCGAACGGGAGGCGCGGCAGGCTCTGGTCGACGCGATGCGCGGTCTCAACGAAGAGCTCGAACGTCGCGTCGCCGAGCGCACCCGGGAGGTCGAACGCGAGCGCCGCCGTTTCGAGATCGCGCTCGAGGGAACCCACATCGCCGTCGCCGAACAGGACCGCGATCTGCGGTACATCTGGCTCTACAACGCGCCCGCCGATCTCGGCGACGTCGACCTCGTCGGCCGGCTGCCCGACGAGGTGCTGCCGCCCGCCACCGCGGCGGCCCAATATGCGGTGAAGCGCCGGGTGCTGGCGACCGGACGGGCCGAACGCTTCGAAGTGGCGATGGCCGGCCCGCGCGGAACCACCTGGTACGAAGGCCGGGTGGAACCGATGTTCGAAGCCGACGAAGTGATCGGTGTGATGACCGTGTCCATCGACATCACTCGGCACAAGGACCACGAACGCGAGATCCGCGACGTCCTGCGCGAACTCACCCACCGTTCGAAGAATCTGCTCGCGGTCGTCCAGGGCATCGCCCGTCAGAGCGGCGCCGGGCACCCCGAGATCGCCGACTTCGTCCGGCCGTTCAACGGGCGCCTGCAGGCTCTCTCGCGTGTCCACGAGATCCTCGTGGAAGCGAACTGGCGGGGCGTCGGTCTGCGCGCGCTCTTCGAGCGCGAGCGCGGTCTCGGGTATCGGACCGACCTCGAGATCGAAGAGCGACTGCCCGACCGCCTCCTGTCGCCGGAAGCCGGACAGAACTTCGCGCTGCTGCTCCACGAACTCCTGGTCGAGGCCCGCCGGGCCCCGGCACCGGCCACCGTGGCCGTCGACTGGACGGAGCGCGACGGACGTTTCGTCTTCGACTGGCGGCGCAGCGGTCCGCCGACCCGCCTGTTCGACGACGGCTTCGGCCGCCTCTATCTCGAACGCCACATGCCCCGATCGGTCGGCGGAGAAGCGGTTCTGACCGTGTCCGAGGAGGCCACCCGCTATCGCCTGGAGGCGCCGGTGACCGCACTGGCCCCGACCTGATCAACCGGTGGCGCCCGCAGGAACCCGCCGTTCGGCGGTTCCGGGACCGACGCCCGGATCGGCATCGATCCGAGAGGCCGACGCTGTCGGCCGCGTCGAAGCGACCGCCCCTTCCGCGTGCTTCTCGCGATCCATGCTCGGCGCCTCCGTCCGAAGCCTATTCGGCGGCCTCGGTCGCGATCCGGTCCTGCTCCGGTTCGATGGTCGAGACGTGGTGGTGCGTGAGCGGCCGGTCGCCGGTCAGGGCGCGGATGACGACGTAGAACACCGGCGTCAGCACGAGGCCGAAGACCGTGACGCCGATCATGCCGGAAAACACCGCGACGCCCATCGCTCGACGCATCTCGGCGCCGGCGCCGGTGGAGGTGACCAGCGGCAGCACGCCCATCACGAAGGCGAGCGAGGTCATCAGGATCGGCCTCAGACGCAGACGACTCGCCTCGACCGCCGCAGCCAGCGGCGAGCGTCCGGCGAACTCCAGCTCACGGGCGAATTCGACGATCAGGATCGCGTTCTTCGCCGAGAGCCCGACCAGCACCATCAGTCCGATCTGGGTGAAGATGTTGTCGTCGCCCCCCGACAGCCACACCCCGACGAAGGCGGCGAGCAGCGCCATCGGCACGATCAGGATGATCGCGATCGGCAGCATCAGGCTCTCGTACTGGGCGGCGAGCACCAGGAAGACCAGCAGCAGCGCCAGCGGAAACACCACCGTCGAGGAGCCGCCGGCGATGATCTGCTGGTAGGTGAGTTCGGTCCACTCGTAGCCGAAGCCCCTGGGCAGGACGTCGGCCGCGATCCGTGCCACCGCCGCCTGCGCCTGATCGGACGAGAAGCCGGGCGCCGGCCCGCCGTTGAAGTCGGCGGCGAGGAAGCCGTTGTAGCGCATCGCCCGTTCCGGACCGGCGACCGGCCGCACCCTCAGGAGCGCCGAGAGCGGGATCATCTCGCCCGACTTGGCACGCACCTCCAGCCGGCCGATGTCCTCCGGCCGCGCCCGGAACGGGGCGTCGGCCTGGATCCGGACCGAATAGGTTCTGCCGAAGCTGTTGAAGTCGTTGACGTAGAGCGAACCGAGATAGATCTGCATGGTCTCGAACACGTCGGTGACGGAGACGCCGAGCTGGCGTGCCTTGACGCGGTCGATGTCGGCCTGGAGCTGCGGCACGTCGATCTGGAAGCCGGAGAACGGGCGCGCCAGTTCCGGCGTCTGCAGGGCGCGTGCCATGAACGCCTTGACCACCCCGTCGAGCGCCTCGTAACCGCGCCCGGCGCGATCCTCGATCTGCAGCTTGAAACCGCCGATGGTGCCGAGCCCCTGGACCGGCGGCGGCGGGAACATGGCGATGAAGGCGTCCTGGATGCCGGCGAACCTGCGGTTCAGCGACATCGCGATCGCGCCGCCGGAAAGCTCCGGTGCACGGCGATGCTCGAAGTCCTTCAGCACGACGAAGACGATGCCGGCATTGGAGGAATTGGTGAAGCCGTTGATCGAGAGGCCGGGGAAGGCGAGCGCGTGCTCGACCCCGGGCTCGGCGCTGGCGATTTCGCTCATCCGGCGGATCATCTCGTCGGTGCGGTCGAGCGTGGCGCCGTCGGGCAACTGGGCGAAGCCGACCAGATACTGCTTGTCCTGACCCGGCACGAAACCGCCGGGCACCGCCTGGACCAACATCCAGGTGGCACCGAGCAGGAGCACGTAGACACCCATCACGAGGCCCTTGTGGCGGGCGATGCGGCCGACGCCGCCGCCATAGGCGGTCGAGCCGCGCCGGAAGACGGCGTTGAAGCCGCGGAAGAACCAGCCGAGCGCGAAGTCGATGATCCGGCTCGGCCGATCCCTGGGCGCGTCGCGGCCGCGCAGCAGCAGCGCCGCGAGCGCCGGCGACAGCGTCAACGAATTGATCGCCGAGATCACCGTGGAGATGGCGATGGTCAGCGCGAACTGACGGTAGAACTGGCCGGTGAGCCCCGAGATGAAGGCGAGCGGCACGAACACCGCGACGAGCACCAGGGCGATCGCCACGATCGGGCCGGAAACCTCGCGCATCGCCCGGTAGGTCGCCTCTCGCGGCGAATGGCCCTGCTCGATGTTGCGCTCGACGTTCTCCACCACCACGATGGCGTCGTCGACGACGATGCCGATCGCCAGCACCAGACCGAAGAGCGTCAGCGCGTTGACCGAGAAGCCGGAGACCAGCATCACCGCAAACGTGCCGACGATCGACACCGGCACCGCGAGAAGCGGAATGATCGAAGCCCGCCACGTCTGCAGGAACACCACCACCACGATCACCACCAGCGCGATCGCCTCGAAGAGCGTCTCGACCACGGCCTCGATGGAGGCGCGGACGAAACGGGTGGTGTCGTAGACGATGGCGAAGTCGACCCCTTCCGGCATGGTCTCGCGGATCTCGGCCATCACCTCGCGGACCCGGTCGGAGATCTGGATGGCGTTGGAATTGGGCGCCTGGAAGATCGGCACCGCGACCGCCGGCTTGCCGTCGAGCAGCGAACGCAGCGAATAGGACGAGGCACCCAGCTCGACCCGCGCGACGTCGGAGAGGCGGGTGATCTCGCCGTTCGGCCCCGATTTGACGACGATCGCACCGAAATCCTCCACCGTTCTGAGACGGCCCTCGGCGTTGATCGACAGTTGCAGGTCGAGACCGGTCACTCCCGGGGGCG
>CALFRR010000070.1 GCA_937919435.1 uncultured Alphaproteobacteria bacterium
GTGTTTAAGAAAGTGTTAACCATGGTCGGACGGGGGTCATGTTGTTCGAGTTGGCTATCGCCGCTTATGCCGCGGCATCCGGCTTCGTCGCCGCCGGTGTCCTCGCGTCGTTCTATCAGTGGGTGACCGATCGGCCGGCACGCTTCGGCGTCACGCTGGACTCGATCCTCGAAGGGCTCTGCGGCGTGCTGATGTGCGCCTTCGCCGGGCCGTTCATCATCATGCGCAACGCGATCCGCGGTCGCCGCATCGAACGCCGCCCGGTCGGCTGGCTGGTCGCCTCGACCGCGATCGCCACCGGCTGGAGCCTGTGCTCCGGCGTCGTGGTGCTGCAGCTCGTCATCGCGATGCGCCACGGTCTCGTCTGAGAAGGGCGCGGGTCGGCATTTCCCGTTTTCAGAGGTAATCGATGGCGATCTTCTCGATCGACGACGTCGCGCCGGTGTTTCCCGAGGACGGCTCCCATTGGGTGGCTCCGAGCGCCGATCTGATCGGCCGGGTGCGGCTCGGTCGCGGTGCCACCGTGTGGTTCGGCGCGGTGCTGCGCGGCGACAACGAGTGGATCGAGATCGGCGACGGCTCGAACGTCCAGGACCTGTCGGTGCTGCACACCGACATCGGGGCGCCGCTGACCATCGGCGAAAACTGCACGATCGGCCACAAGGTGACCCTGCACGGCTGCACGATCGGTCGCAACAGCCTGATCGGCATGGGCGCGGTGATCCTCAACCACGCCCGGATCGGTGCGGAATCGATCGTCGGTGCCGGCGCGCTGGTCACCGAGGGCAAGACTTTTCCCGACCGGTCGTTGATCGTCGGCGCTCCGGCGCGGGTGATCCGGACCCTCGACGACGCCGCGGTCGAGCGCATCGCCCGCTCGGCGGAGAGCTATTCGCGCAACGGCCGGCGCTACGCGGCCGGTCTGAAGACGGTCTGACGGTCCCGGGGGGGAACGCGGAAGGCGCGAAGGGCCGGCATCGGGGGATGCCGGCCCTTCGCCCGCGGACCCGATCGACTTCGGGACGGGATTGGGGGGGACGCGATCCGTGTCCGCGGGGGCGACTGGTGTCGCTCCGCTGCCGAGCCGGGGACGTGGCTCGGACCGGGTCCGGTGCGCCATGGGGCGTCGGAGCCGATGAGCGACCCTAACCAACAGAGATTTCAGCGGAGTTTCGCCACGTACCCGCATTCGACGCTCATTCGAATCGAATTCGACGCGAATTCGAGCGATCGCCGTCGAACGGTGCGGAACGGCGGAAATCGGCGGGTTTCGCCGGTTCGACGTCCGGGGCGGGGGAGGGTGCCGGGAGGCGGGTGCGGTCAGGTCACGGCCTGCGACCGGTCGCCGCGGCGCTGCGCCGGTATGCGCAGGGCCGTATCCGCACGCGCAGGCGCGGACGGACCCGTCCGGGCTATGGCGTGAGACACGCCGGTCAGGCGAAGTAGGTCTGCAGCGATTCCGCCGAATGGACGATCGCGAACTCGATCGCGACGCCTTCGTCGAAGCGGCGGACGACCCGGCCGCGCATCATGCCGAGGGTGACCGGCGTGCCGACCGCCGGCTTCGGGTCGATCTTGACCGCGGCGCCCGACGGCGAGACGTCGAGGATGCGGCAACGCACTTCCTCGCCGCTCGGCAGAACCAGCTTCGAGAAGGGATTGCGCGGCACGAAGCGCTCGTGGCGGCGATCCTCGGGCAGGTTCAGGATGTGGCGGTTGGCGAGCCAGGTCAGCTGGGCGGCGAGCTTGTCGCGCTTGCGCGGGGTCATCGCCATGTTCATGGCGAAGCCGCCGTCGATCAGGCGGACGATCCGTCCCTCGAGCCGGCCGATGTGGTCGATGTAGGCGACGACCCGTTCGCCGATCCGCGCCACCGCCGGCAGCAGCACGGCCGCGCCACCCGGCGACATGTCGACGATCTGGCAGGTGAACTCACGCCGATCCTCGAGCATGCAGCGGCCGAGGAGGTTGACCTTGACGCGCTGATGCATCCGACGGTCGACCGCCTTCTGCGGTTCCGGCGAAGCGATCGTACGGGCGGAGAGCATGCGCAGCCTCGGCGACAGGAGGGTCGGTCCCCGAGACTATCCGTCGGCGGTTAACCGCTCGTTGCATCGTCCTTCGCCGAGGCGAATTTCCGCAGGGTCAATCGGGGCGCCCGCCTTCGAGGACGACGAGATGACCGACCCGGCGCGAGGTCGGCAGGTCGCGTCCGCCGCGGCGCCGGTCGATGGCGATCGGCGAGGGCACCGCGACGATGTCTCCGGCGTCGAGTTGGTCGCCGCGCCTGAGGAAGTGCGGACGCTCGTCCGGCCAGATCAGGCGCAGGCTGGTGATCGACTGCGAGACGATCGGATGGATGCCGATCCAATAGGGATCGTCCATCGGCACGAAGGAGCCGATCACACGGGTCCAGCCCTCGCCCTTCTGCCGGACCGGCAGCATCAGGATCTCGCAGGCGAGGTCGCGGTCGTGGGCTGCGCGGCCCTGGATGCCGCAGACCGTGCCGGCGGCGTCCTGGGTGACCGCGGTCAGCATGGTGGCGATGGTCTCGCGATCCTTGCCGGTCCACAGGTCGAGGAAGCTGCGGCCCTTCAGCTCGCGCCCGAACAGGGCGCAGACCCGGGTTCCGCCGAGACGGAAGCGGAAGTCGCGATCCGGCGTCGCCTCCAGGATGAAGGTGTCGCCGAGAATGCGGCGGATGTCGGAGGGCTCGATCTCGGTACGGTCGGGCGCCGGCCGCCGACCGCGCAGCCGCTGCCAGTAGTCGTAGAGTTCGCGTGTCACCGCATGCTTCATCGTATCCACTCCGCAGTCCCGATCGGACCAGGCGCCCCGTTTCGGCACGCCTCGCCCCCCCGTCCGATGTCCTCGCCGCCGATGCCAGGCGCGCACGAACCGAGGTTTCGCGCGCCCCACCGACGAACCGGCTCCTCGGGAGGCGTCCCGTTTCGGGACTTTTTCCGAGGTCCGGCGTTCACTTCACGCTAACGAATGCGAAAGCCGTGCCGGTCTCGGGGGTGCCGGATCGGGACGGGGCTTCCGATCGGCGCCGCGACGCCCTATCTCTCGGGGACGGAGGAGAGACGCATGAACACGGATCAGCGGTCCGAGGGGCCGGGGCGGCGGATGCCGCGGTCGGAACCGATCTTCGACCTGCCGATGTCGCTGATCGTGTTGATCGGCCTCTTCGTCGCGGTGCAGGGGGTGCGCGAGGTCATCGATCCGCAGAGCGATCTGCGCCTGCTCGCGACCTTCGCCTTCGTGCCCGACCGGTTGATCTTCGAAGCCGGCGAGCCGGCCTATCCGGGCGGCTACGGGGCGGTGGTTTGGACCTTCCTCACCTACGGTTTCCTGCACGACGGCTGGGTCCACCTCGGCATCAATTCGGCGATGCTCGCCGCGCTCGGCCGGGGGATGGTCCACCGGATCGGATCGGCGCGGACGATGGCCCTGCTCGGATGCGCCACGGTCGCCGGAGCGGTGGTCCATCTGATCGTCGGTTGGGGTGGCGGCGGGCCGATGATCGGGGCCTCCGGCGCGGTCTCCGGACTGCTCGGGGCGCTGCCGCGATTCGCCTACCGGCCGGCCTTCCTGCCGGCGCCGACGATCGTCGAGACGCTTCGTGACGGTCGGGCACGCGGCTTCGTGCTGGCGCTGGTGGTCGCCAACGGCGTCCTGGTGGTGTTCGGCACCGGGCCGTTCGGCGGCAGCGGCGCCGACGTCGCCTGGGGCGCCCACCTCGGCGGTTTCCTCTTCGGATTCCTCGCCTTCGGTCTGTTCGACCGGGTGCCGCGGCGGTTCTTCGACGAGCCGGTGTGAGCAGCTGCGATCGTCCGTTACGTGAAATAACGAATCTCCTAGAGCCGAGACTCTTGCGGATGGCCCCCGCCGGCCCGCATCATGGGTGCGGCGATCCGGCGCAGGAGGAGAACGGCCCCACGCCGTCCGCACCGGATCCGATGCATCGGGAGGCCCGTCGCACGGGTCGGCATGCACCCTGGGGAGGGAAAGAGATGACGGTTGCCGCGATTCTGGCCCAGAAAGGGCGACAGGTCTTCACCATGGTTCCGAAGCAGACCCTCGCCGAGGTCTGCGAGACGCTCGCCGGGCACCGCATCGGCGCGGTGGTTCTGCTCGGCGAGGGCGGCGAGATCGCCGGCATCGTCTCGGAACGGGACATCGTCCGGGCACTGGCGGCGGAAGGGCCGACGGCGCTCGGTCGACCGGCGGAAGCCTACATGACCTCGAAGGTGCTCACCTGCACCGAACTCGAGACCACCGAGGATCTGCTCCAGCGGATGACCAGCGGGCGCTTCCGGCACATGCCGGTGGTGCGCGAGAACCGGCTGATCGGCGTCGTGTCGATCGGCGACGTGGTGGCGCGGCGGATCGAGCTCGCCGAGCGCGAGGCGGCGGACATGCGCGCCTACATCGCCACCGCCTGAGCGGCGTAGCGGACTCTCCGATCGAAGGGGCGGCGCCGAAGGGTGCCGCCCTCGTCGTTCACGGGTGACGTGTCCCGCCGCGGGACGGGCGAGGTGCGGGGGGCTCAGCCCTTCGACGGGTCCTCGGGGGCGGCGTGGCCGTGCGGAGTGGCGTAGACCGTCGCCGGGTCGAAGGCGGGGGCGGCTTCGACGAAGCTCAGGCGGGCACCGGCCGTGGCTCCGCCGACCGGCACGGCGCGATAGAAGCACGAGCGGTAGCCGCGGTGGCAGGCGGCGCCGTGGCCGTCGACCTCGACCTCCAGCAGCACGGCGTCCTGATCGCAGTCGACCCGCAGCGACTTCACCCGCTGCAGGTTGCCGCTGGTCTCGCCCTTGACCCAGATGGCCCGGCGCGATCGGCTCCAATAGGTGGCGATGCCGGTCTCGATCGTCCGGGCGAGCGCCTCGGCGTTCATGTGGGCGAGCATGATCACGTCGCGGCTTCCCGCATCGACGACGACCGCGGTGACGAGGCCGTTCGCGTCGAAACGCGGGGCGAGGCGGTCGCCGAGTTCGAGGGCGTCGTGATCGGCGATCACCGGGAACGTCGAGGAGGTGGGGGCGCTGTCGGTCATGCCGTCTCTGTCGCCTCGTTCGCCGCCGCCGTCAATGGTTCGGGCTCGGCAACCGCGCCGGCGGTCCGGCGGTCGACGGGCGATCAATCAGGGGTCTTCTTCAGCGGTCGCGGAAGGTGATCGGGTTGTCGATGCCGGCGCGGCTCGCCATGACGGCGGGGCCGACGCAGTTGCCCTTGGGGTCGACGGCGATCCAGGGATGGGTGAGGTAGGTCGACTGGCGATAGCTCTCGCCGGGCTTCAGGTCGCGGTAGAAGCGGCGATCGCCGCGGAAATCGAGCCAGTAGATCTGCAACGGCCGACCGGTGGCGTTGGTGAAGACGATCGTGGCGCGATCGTCGGAGTTGAACGAGACGAGGTCGCCCGGGACCGGGCAACCGGCGGCGAACACCGGCGCGGCGAAGGTCAGGACGGCGGTCGCGAGGCCGGCGGCGAGAAGCGTCTTCATGGCGTTCCTTCCCTGAGGGCATCCGTCGGCCATCTGGCCGTGCGCGTCGTCGTTCGTCAAGCCGTCCGTGCGTGTCTGCGGGGGCGATCGTGGGTGGCCTCGGTACGACGAGAACGGCCCCGCGTGGGGCCGTTCGCGAAGCTCCGGGAACCGGGGAGGCGAGGCGGCTTCCGCCGTCGGCGGCCCGGCCTCGACCATCATCACGACGTGCGCCCGTTCGGCCGGATCGTCGCGGAAGACACCGGTGAACTTCCGTGGTCGACCTCGACACGCCGGCCTTCTGGACGCCGCACGTCGACATGGACAAGTGCTCCGCCTCGATCGGCGTCGTCGCGGCCCTCTCAGTTCGATCGAAAAAACCAATCGATATAATTCAAGTGATAGGCTTGAGCGATCATTTCGGGTCGTCTAGCATCCCAGTCTCAACAGCATGGGAGAGCCTGGATGTCCGACATCCGCCTGACCACTTCGGCCGGTTCGCCGGTCGCCGACAACCAGAACACCCTGACCGCCGGGCATCCGGGGCCGGTCCTCCTGCAGGATTGGCAACTGATCGAGAAGCTCGCCCACCAGAACCGCGAACGGATTCCCGAGCGGGTGGTCCATGCCAAGGGCTGGGGCGCCTTCGGTACGCTGACCGTGACCAACCCTCTCGGCCGCTGGAGCCGGGCGAAGCTGTTCTCCGAGGTCGGCCGGAAGACCGATCTCCTGATCCGCTTCTCCACCGTCGCCGGAGAACTCGGGGCCGCCGACGCGGAGCGCGACGTGCGCGGCTTCGCGATCAAGTTCTACACCGAAGAGGGCAACTGGGACCTCGTCGGCAACAACACGCCGGTGTTCTTCATCCGCGATCCGCTGAAGTTCCCGGACTTCATCCACACCCAGAAGCGCCACCCGCGTACCAACCTGCGTTCGCCGACGGCGATGTGGGATTTCTGGTCGTTGTCGCCGGAGAGCCTGCACCAGGTGACGATCCTGTTCTCGGATCGCGGTCTGCCGGTCTCGCCGATGCACATGAACGGCTACGGGTCGCACACCTATTCGTTCTGGAACGCCGACGGCGAGCGCTTCTGGGTCAAGTTCCACTTCAAGACCGAGCAGGGCCACCGCCACTACACCAACGCCGAGGCGGAGCGGGTGATCGGCGCGAGCCGCGAGACCTATCAGGAGCAGCTGTTCGGAGCGATCGCCGGAGGGCGCTTCCCGCGCTGGCGGATGCAGGTGCAGATCGTCGGCGAAGCGGATCTCGACCGCTTCGACTTCGATCCCTTCGACCTCACCAAGGTCTGGCCGCACGCCCTGGTGCCGCTCACCGACGTCGGCGTCGTCGAGCTGAACCGCAACGCCGAGAACTATTTCGCCGAGATCGAGCAGGCGGCCTTCTCGCCGTCCAATCTGGTGCCGGGGATCGGCGCCTCGCCGGATCGGATGCTGCAGGCGCGGATCTTCTCCTACGCCGACGCCCATCGCTACCGGCTCGGCACCCATTACGAGGCGCTGCCGGTCAACGCACCGAAGTGCCCGGTCCACCACTACCACAAGGACGGGGCGATGCGGTTCTTCCGCAACGATCCCGGCAATCCCGACGCCTGGTACGAGCCGAACTCGTTCGGCGGACCGAAGCAGGACCCCTCCGTCGCCGAACCGCCGCTGAAGGTCGGCGGGGTGGCGGCGCGGCACGATCACCGTGTCGGCAACGACGACTTCGCCCAGCCGCGGGCGCTGTTCGCGCTGTTCGACGCCGGGCAGCGGGCGCGGCTCTTCGCCAACGTCGCCGGGGCGATGGCCGGGGTGCCGGACTTCATCGTCGAGCGTCAGTTGGCGCTGTTCGAGAAGGTCCATCCAGACTATGCGGCCGGGGTGCGGGCGGCGCTCGCCGCGCATGCCGCGGCCGCGGCCGCGGAGTGACGGCGACGCCGGCCGTCGACGGCCGGCGTCCGCTCTCTCCGGCGCTCGGGCTCTGAAACGACGAAGGCCGCGGAGGGTTCCGCGGCCTTCGTGCATAGGGAGGTTCGGATCGGCTCAGCGGCCGGCCTTGACCATCATCATGAAGCGCGCCTGTTCGGCCGCGTCGTCGCGGAAGACACCGGTGAACTCGGTGGTCAGCGTCGATACGCCCGCCTTCTGCACACCGCGCATCGACATGCACATGTGCTCCGCCTCGATCATGATCGCCGCACCGCGCGGGCGCAGATGATCCTCGATCGCCCCGATGATCTGGGCGGTCAGGCTCTCCTGGGTCTGCAGGCGGCGGGCGTAGAGTTCGACGAGGCGGGCGAGCTTCGACAGGCCGACCACACCCGCCGACGGATAGTAGGCGATGTGGGCCTTGCCGACGAACGGCACCATGTGGTGCTCGCAATGCGAATAGAACGGGATGTCGCGGACCAGGACGATCGATCCGTAGCCCTCGACCTCCTCGAAGACGCGGGCGAGCACTTCGGCCGGGTCCTGGCGGTAACCGCCGTAGAGTTCCTCGAAGGCCTTGACCACCCGACGCGGGGTGTCGATCAGTCCTTCGCGGTCGGGATCGTCGCCGGTCCAGCGCAACAGGGTGCGCACGGCGGCTTCCGCTTCCTCGCGGGTCGGCTTCTGGGGCGTCTCGAAGGTCCGGGCGCTCGCCTCGCGGCGGGCGTCGACGGCGGCATCCATGCGTGGGATCTCCGGCTTGTCGAGCAGTTCGGCCAATCTACGCTTCCGTTCCGGCTGTGGATCACACCATGTGGATCCGGGGAGTTCGGCACCGATACGCGGTCTCCCTCCTCCCGGCGGCTGCGACGCGGACCGAGACACTATATAGTACGAAATGCCGTCCCCGTCAGGGGGCGCGGGCAAGGATGCGGGCGAAGGACCGTTCGATGATCGACGACGTCTACAACGGCAGGATTCTGGAACTCGCCGCCAACATCCCGCATCTCGGCCGGCTCGCCGCGCCGCAGGCCTCGGCGACCTGCCATTCGCGGCTGTGCGGCTCCACCGTGACGGTCGATCTGGTGCTCGACGGCGACGTCGTCGCCGACTTCGCCCACGAGGTGAAGGCCTGTGCGCTCGGTCAGGCGTCGTCGGCGATCATGGCGCGGGCGGTGATCGGGGCGTCGGTCGACGAGATCCGGGCGGCGCGCGAGGCGGTCCGGCGGATGCTGAAGGAGAACGGCGCGCCACCGGAGGGCCGTTTCGCCGAGGCGAAGTTTCTGGAGCCGATCCGCGACTACAAGGCTCGCCACACGTCGACGATGCTGACCTTCGACGCGGTCTGTCAGGCGATCGACGAGATCGAGGCGGCGCGACGGGCCCGTTCGGCCTGAACGCGAACGGCCCCGCGGGCGGGGCCGTCTCGGATCGGCTCGGGTCGGTCGGCGATCAGCCGACCGAGCGCAGATCGGCCTCGACCGGCGGATAGACGCGCGCGGCGGCGGCGTGGGCCTCGGCGAACAGCGCCTCCAGCACCGGATCGGTCGGCCCGCAGGCGTCGACCACCTGCCGGCCCCAGCGGACGTAGGCGGCGAGCCGCGCCGCGGTCCAGCCGACCGGCGGGGTGCGGACCAGGGCGCGCAGGTTGGAGATCTTGTCGGCGATCCGGATCAGCCGGGCATCGCGCGGCTTCGACGGCGCCTCGGCGACCTGCCGGCGCTTGCGCAGGTCGTCGGGCTGGGTCTTGTCGTCGGTCACCGCGAGCACCAGATCGGCGACGCGGCGGCCGAAGTCGCGCACCAGATCGTCCTCGACGATCGAGGTGTCTTCGACCGTGTCGTGGAGCAGAGCGGCGAGCGCCACTTCGACGTCGCCGGGATCGGCGGCGAGGCCGACCAGTTCGGCGACTTCCAGGCAGTGGTTGACATAGGGCTCGCCGTCGAGGCCCTTTCGCTTCTGGAAGCGATGGGCACGCGCCGCATAATGCGCGGCACGGGCGAAGCGGGCGATGTCGGAAGATGCCGCTGCGTGCGGTGCAGCAGAACCGGATCCGGCGAGGGCGGTGTCGTCGATCGTGAACATGAACCGATTTTGTCGTGGTATGGCTCGATGTGCAATAGTCACCGGACGCCCGGGATGCTGCAATGCAGCAAGAGCGACGCTACGCCGCGGCAGGTGGTGGAACCGCTCGCCGCGTCGCTGCGGCGGCCGCACGTGTTTCTCGCCCGGGTTCTGATCCGCACCTACCGGCTGACGCTGTCGGCCTTCGCCGGGCGGTCGTGCCGCTATTTCCCGTCGTGCTCGGAATATACCGAAGAGGCGATCGGCCGGTTCGGCCTGTGGGCCGGCGGCTGGCTCGGGCTGTCGCGGATTCTGCGGTGCAATCCGTGGGGGGCGTCGGGGATCGATCCGGTTCCGGAAGAATTGCCTGCCGATTCCCGCTGGTATATTCCCTGGCGCTACGGCCGCTGGACCGGCCGCCACATCGTCGACCGATTCTGAATTCGCTCGGCCCAACCCCGTGCTTACCCGGGTTCGTTTCCGGGAGTGAGCCCAACGAGGAGACTACTCTCTCATGATCTCGATCACCTTCCCCGACGGCGCCCGCCGCGAGTTCGAGCCGGGCGTCACCGGTCTCGACGTCGCCAACGCGATCGCCAAGTCGCTCGCCAAGAAGTGCCTCGTGATGGAAGTCGACGGCGTTCCGTCCGATCTCTCCGATCCGATCACCCGCGACGTCGCGCTGAAGTTCGTCACCCGCGACGACGGCCGTGCGGCGCTCGACCTGATCCGCCACGACGCCGCCCACGTGATGGCGGAAGCCGTGCAGGAGCTCTTCCCGGGCACGCAGGTGACGATCGGACCGTCGATCGAGAACGGCTTCTATTACGACTTCTACCGGGTCGACGAGGCCGGGGCGCCGAAGCCCTTCACCGTCGACGACCTGCCGGTGATCGAAGCCAAGATGAAGGAGATCATCGCCCGCAACGCCGCCTTCACCAAGGAGGTGGTGCCGCGCGACGAGGCCAAGCGCCGTTTCGCCACCCTCGGCGAGAAGTTCAAGGTCGAGCTGATCGACGCCATCCCCGGCGACGAGCCGATCAAGATCTACAAACAGGGCCAGTGGTTCGACCTCTGCCGCGGGCCGCATCTGCCGTCGACCGGGCTGATCGGCACCTCGTTCAAGCTGATGAAGGTGGCCGGCGCCTATTGGCGCGGCGACGCGAACAATCCGATGCTCAGTCGCATCTACGGTACCGCCTGGCTGAACGACAAGGATCTCCAGGCCTACCTGACCATGCTCGAGGAGGCGGAGAAGCGCGACCATCGCCGGCTCGGCCGGGAGATGGACCTGTTCCACTTCCAGGAGGAGGGGCCGGGCGTCGTCTTCTGGCACGCCAAGGGCTGGTCGCTGTTCCAGAGCCTCACCTCCTACATGCGCCGGCGCCTCGCCGAGGACTACCAGGAGGTCAATGCCCCGCAGGTGCTCGACAAGGTGCTGTGGGAGACCTCGGGGCACTGGGGCTGGTACCGCGAGAGCATGTTCCAGGTGCAGTCGGCGGGCGACGAGGCGGAGGACAAGCGCCTGTTCGCGCTGAAGCCGATGAACTGCCCGGGCCATCTGCAGATCTTCAAGCACGGCTTGAAGTCCTACCGTGAACTGCCGATGCGGCTTGCGGAATTCGGCATGGTGCATCGCTACGAGGCGTCCGGCGCGATGCACGGGCTGATGCGGGTGCGCGGCTTCACCCAGGACGACGCGCACATCTTCTGCACCGAGAGCCAGATGGCCGACGAGTGCATGAAGATCAACGATCTGATCCTGTCGGTCTACGGCGACTTCGGCTTCGACGAGATCACCGTCAAGCTCTCCACCCGGCCCGAGAAGCGGGTCGGCTCGGACGAGCTGTGGGATCACGCCGAGGACGTGATGAGCAAGGTGCTCGCCGAGATCGCCGAGAAGTCGGGCGGGCGCATCAAGACCGCGATCAACCCGGGCGAGGGTGCCTTCTACGGGCCGAAGTTCGAATACACGCTGCGCGACGCGATCGGCCGCGAATGGCAGTGCGGCACCACCCAGGTCGACTTCAACCTGCCGGAGCGGTTCGGCGCCTTCTACGTCGACGCCGACGGCTCGAAGAAGGCCCCGGTGATGATCCATCGCGCGATCTGCGGTTCGATGGAGCGGTTCCTCGGCATCCTCATCGAGAACTTCGCCGGCCACTTCCCGCTGTGGATGGCGCCGGTCCAGGTGATGGTCACCACCATCACTTCCGATGCCGACGCCTATGCCGAAAAGGTCTTCCAGACGCTCAGGAAGGCCGGCTTCCGGGCCGAGGTCGATCTCCGCAACGAGAAGATCAACTACAAGGTGCGCGAGCACAGCCTCGCCAAGATCCCGGTGATCCTGGTGTGCGGCAAGCGCGAGGCGGAGGAGGGCACCGTCGCGGTGCGCCGGCTCGGCAGCCAGGCCAACACGGTGAAGCCGCTCGGCGAGGTGATCGCCGAGCTCCGTGAGGAGGCGGTGCCGCCCGACGTCCGCCGCGAGCGCGACGCCGACTGAGCCCGATCCTCCGACGTGACGACGAGAGCCCCGGCCGCGGATCCCGCGGGCCGGGGTTCTTCGTTCGGGGCGCCGTGCCGTCGGAGGGCGACGGCAATAAAATTGCAGATCTCTACAGCGCACTCCATGGTAGAATTCCCTCCTCGGAGCGGGGAGGAAACCGCGATGACCGAAACCTGTGTTGCGTCGACTGCGCTCTCGGCGGCCTGGGCGGGGTGGGTGTTGCTGCTGACGCTCGCGGTCTTCGACTTCGGCACGGCTGTGCTGCTGCGCTGGACCCTGCAGAAGGTCGAGCCCGCCGCACTGGTGCGCGAGAAGGGCGTGGCGTCACGCGCCGGCGGAGAGGCGGGCGGCGAAGAGACCAGTTATTCGCGGGTCGCCGGGGTGGTCGGCTCGGTGGTCATCGCCTGCTTCTTCTGGGCCTTCGGCAACATCCTGATCTGGCGGGCCTTCGCCGACCCGAGCGGGCAGTCGCTGAAGGCCCTGGTCGACGGCGTCTGGCCGTGGCTGACCGGCGGAGCGGCGATGTTCCTGCCCTATGCCGTCAACCAGCTGCGCGCCGCCTTCACCCGGTGAGGCGGTCGGCGTCGCGGGGCGATGTCGCCCGGCGCCTCCCGACGGCCGGGCGGCGGTCCCGTCGGTACGGGAGCCGCCCGGCCTCGCGGGGCGTCGAAGCTCAGCGGTCCTGCCAGACCGGGGCGCGTTTGCCGAGGAAGGCGGCGATGCCTTCTTCGGCGTCGTAGGCGAGCAGGTTCTCGGTCATCGCCGCGGCGGCCAGCGCATAGGCCGCCTCGAGATCGAGGCAGGACTGGGCGGCGGCGGTCTCCTTGCCGTAGCGCAGGGTCAGCGGCGAGCGCGAGGCGATGGTCTCGGCGAGCAGCATCGTCTCCTCGGTCAGCAGATCCTCGGCGACGACCCGGTTGACGAGACCCATCCGGTGGGCTTCGGCGGCGGAGATCGGTTCGCCGGTGAGCAGCAGCTCCATCGCGTGCTTGCGGGCGATCGAGCGGGTCAGCGCGACCATCGGGGTCGAGCAGAACAGGCCGATCAACACGCCCGGCGTGGCGAAACTGGCGCCCTCGGCGGCGACCGCCAGATCGCAGCTCGCCACCAGCTGGCAGCCGGCGGCGGTCGCCACGCCGGCGACCTCGGCGATGATCGGCTTGGGGGCGCGGACGATGGCGGTCATCAGATCGGCGCAGGCGGCGAAGGTCTCGGTGAAGAAGTCGCGACCGCCGTCGGGATCGGCGCGGTGGGCGGTCAGCTCCTTGAGGTCGTGGCCGGCGGAGAAGGCGCGGCCCTCGGCGGCGAGTACGATCACCCGCACAGCGGGATCGCGCCCGGCCGCCAGAATCGCGGCGTGGAGTTCCGACATCAGGGCCCGCGACAGCGCGTTGCGCCGGCCGGGATCGTCGAGCGTCAACCGCAGGACACCTTCATAGGCTTCGTGTCGGACGAGCGGCCGGGTGAGCGTGGTGATGTTCATCGGCGATTCCTCTCCCTCCCACGCCGTCGCGCGGCGTTTGCGACAGGATAGGCCGGTCGGAGGCCGGCGAGAGCCGAGATCTTCGGCGAACGCGGCCACGGGTCGCGGGGGGAGGGCGGGCGACCCGGCAGCCGACCCCGAGGGGCGGACCGCGGTGGGGCGAGCGGCGCGATCCGGGTGTTGTGGTATGATGATACCAATCATTGCGTAATATGTTACCACAAGCAAAAATGCCTTGATTTTCAAGGCCGAGCGGGTGGTTCTGGGCTTCTCTCGTGCTTGACAGGGGCGGTGGCTTCGCGTATCGACGACCCCGAAGTCGGCGGCCCTCGGGGCCGTCCTTTCGTTTCCGGATCACCCGTCGGGTGGTCACGGGTGGGTTCGACCGGCACGAGGTTTCGAAACATGAAGACGTATTCGGCCAAGCCGGCGGAGGTCGAAAAGAAGTGGGTGCTGATCGACGCCCAGGGTCTGGTGGTCGGGCGCCTCGCGTCGCTGATCGCCATGCGCCTGCGCGGCAAGCATCTTCCGACCTTCACGCCGCACGTCGATCTCGGTGACAACGTCATCGTGATCAACGCCGACAAGGTGGTGTTCACCGGCAACAAGGTGAACGACAAGGTCTACTACTGGCACACCGGCTATGCCGGCGGCATCAAGGAGCGCACCGCGCGCAAGATCCTCGAGGGTCGCTTCCCCGGGCGCGTGCTCGAGAAGGCTGTGGAGCGGATGCTGCCGCGCGGGCCGCTCGCCCGCCAGCAGCTGACCCACCTCAAGGTCTACGCCGGCGCCGAGCATCCGCACGAGGCCCAGCAGCCCGTCACGCTCGACGTCGCCGCTCTCAACCGCAAGAACGCGAGGGTCTGAACATGGCCGAAATTCAGTCCTTCGAGGAACTGGGCGCCGCGGTCGGCGCCGCCAAGGCGGCCGTCGTCGCCGAGGCTCCGGTCCATGAGCGCAAGGTCGACGCGCAGGGCCGTTCCTACGCCACCGGCAAGCGCAAGAACGCGGTCGCCCGCGTGTGGCTGACCCGCGGCTCCGGCAAGATCACCGTCAACGGCAAGGAGTTCGGCGCCTACTTCGCCCGTCCGGTTCTGCAGATGCTGATCCTCCAGCCGATCCTGGCGTCGAACCGCGACGGCCAGTTCGACATCATCGCCACCTGCGAGGGCGGCGGTCTGTCGGGCCAGGCGGGTGCGCTGCGTCACGGCATCTCCAAGGCGATGACCTATTTCGAGCCGGAACTGCGCGGCGTGCTGAAGCCCTACGGCTTCCTGACCCGCGACAGCCGCGTCGTCGAGCGCAAGAAGTACGGCAAGCGGAAGGCTCGCCGCAGCTTCCAGTTCTCCAAGCGCTGATCGGTTCCCGTTTCGGGAATTGCCTCGAGAGGGCGGGCCGATCGGCCCGCCCTTTTCGTATCTCCGGGCCGGTCGCACGACCGCCCCTCCTCTCGGAGACCTCCGATGATCCGCACCACGCAGATCGGCCTTCCCTCGGGAACCGCCGTGTCTCGGCCGACGACCCGGACCGCCGCGACGCCCGCCGGTCGGGTGGTGCGCGAGGTCGGTCGCCGGGTTCGACGACGCTGACGCGAACCGGGAGCACGGCCTGCCACCGCCGGCCCGTCCGCCCCCGTCTTTCCCTCGTCGTCGAAATCCGCCATACCGAAACTCACATCCGTCGAGGAATCCGCACTCATGTCGAGCAAGATCAACGTCGCCATTCTCGGGGCTTCCGGATACACCGGGGCCGAACTCGTCCGGCTGCTGCTCGGGCATCCCAACGTCCGCATCGCCGCGCTGACCGCCGACCGCAAGGCCGGGTCGACGATGGCCGCCGCCTTCCCGCAGTTCGTCGGGGTCGACCTGCCGCAGCTCACCGCGATCGCCGACGTCGACTGGACGACCATCGACTTCGTCTTCTGCGCCCTGCCGCACGCCACCACGCAGGAGGTGCTGAAGACCCTGCCGGCGCGGATCCGGATCTGCGATCTCTCCGCCGACTTCCGGCTCTCCGATCCGGCCGCCTACGAGTACTGGTACGGCCACGCCCATCAGGCGCTCGAACTGCAGAAGGAAGCCGTCTACGGCATCACCGAGTTCGCCCGCGAGGCGGTGGCGAAGGCCCGGCTGGTCGCCAATCCCGGCTGCTACACCACCTGCGCCCAGCTGCCGGTGATCCCGCTGCTCGAGGCGGGCGCGGTCGATCCGGACGAGATCGTGGTCGACGCCAAGTCGGGCGTCACCGGCGCCGGGCGGTCGCTCAAAGAGGCGAACCTCTACTGCGAGGTCGCCGACGGCTTCCACGCCTACGGCGTCGGTCACCACCGGCACATGGCCGAGCTCGAGGAGGGATACTCCCGGGCGGCCGGACGGCCGGTGATTCCGTCGTTCACCCCGCATCTGGTGCCGATGAACCGCGGCATGCTGGCGACCATCTATCTGAAGCCGATCGCCGGCCACACCCCGCAATCGCTGTCGGAGATCCTCGCGGCGCGCTTCGCCGGAGAGGCCTTCGTGCACGTGCTCCCCTTCGGCGCGGTACCGCAGACCCGGCACGTCCGCGGCTCCAACCGGGCGCTGATCTCGGTCTCCGCCGATCGGCGGCCGGGGCGGGCGATCGTCATGTGCGTCATCGACAATCTGGTGAAGGGCGCCTCCGGGCAGGCGATCCAGAACATGAACGCGATGCTCGGCTTCCCGGAGACCACCGCGCTCGAGGGCGTCGGCGTCTTCCCCTGAGGCCGCGACCGCACGACGCGGCCGACCTCGCTTCGACGTTTCGGCGGCCGCCCTCGGGCGGCCGTCGGCGTTTCTGCGGCCCCGTCGCTCCGCGGGGCGCCCGCGCGGCTCGGAGCGACGGTGGCGGCGGCCTCGACGGGGCCACCGACCGATCGCCGCACCGTCCGTCCCGTCCGTCGGATCGGTGCCCGCGGCTCTTGCCGGTCCGCCGCCGGTCGTGGCAGGCTGGCGGGGTTCGGTGCCCGGGAAGCCGGGAGAATCGGGAACGCGGTGGAAGTCCGCGACGTGCCCAACACCGTGAAGGGGGACCGCGCCGGCCCCGCGAAGGCGAGGCGAGCCACGGGGCGACCCGGAAGGCGCCGGCGGCGGGATGATCCTCAGTCGGGAGACCGGCCGAACGACCCGGAAGCCACCGCGTGGACGGCGGTGGATTCGCGTACGGCACGAGGGGAGACACCGATGCCGCACGAGACCACACCGCCGCCTTCCGGCGCGCCCTACGCCGTTCCTCCCAAGCCCGCCGCGCTCGACTTCGTCGACGCCCTGCCGTTCGACGACACCGATCGGGCCGCGGTCTATCGGGCGATCGCCAGCCGCCGCGACGTGCGCAACGAGTTCCTGCCCGATCCGCTGCCCGAGCCGACGCTGCGCCGGCTCCTGGAAGCGGCGCATCACGCCCCCTCGGTCGGCTTCATGCAGCCGTGGAACTTCCTCCTGGTGCGCGATCCGGCCACCCGGGGGCGCGTCTACGAGGCCTTCCTGGCGGCCAATGCCGAAGCTGCGGCGATGTTCGAGCCGGAGGTCGGCGCACTCTACCGGACGCTGAAGCTGCAGGGACTGGTCGAAGCGCCGATCCATGTCGCGGTGACCTGCGATCGCGACCGCTGCGGACCGGTGGTGATCGGACGGACCCACGATCCGGCGATGGATCTCTATTCCTGCGTCTGCGCGGTGCAGAACCTGTGGCTGGCGGCGCGGGCGGAAGGGATCGGGGTCGGTTGGGTGTCGATCTTCGACAAGCGCGAGCTGAAGGCGATCCTCGGCATTCCCGAATCGATCGAGATCGTCGCCTATCTGTGCCTCGGCCGGGTCGACCGTCTGCATTCGACGCCGGAACTCGCCCAGCGCGGGCTGCGCGAGCGGCTGCCGCTCGACGACCTGATCTTCGACGGCGCCTGGGGACGGCCGCCGTCGACGCCACTCGCCGAGTGACGACGACTTCACGGCGTCCCGATTCTCTCGGAACGCCGTGAACGAAGGCGAGCCCGGACGGGCGTCCGGGACGCGTGCCCGGCGGGGGCCGTCTCAGGCGCGCATCCGGACGTAGGAGCCGGGGGCGTCCTCGATCGGTTCGAGGACGCCGCCGCCCGGCACCCGGGCCGGCACCCGATCGGCATCGTGGGCGTCGAGCCACGCCCGCCAGTGGGGCCACCACGAGCCGGCGGTCTCGGTCGCCCGTGCCGTCCAGTCGGCGAACGAGCCCTGGGGCGGGCCGCCGGTCCAGTACTGGTACTTCGGTTTGCCCGCCGGATTGATCACCCCGGCGATGTGGCCGGAGCCGGCGAGCACGTAGTCGACGGGACCGCCGAAGGCGCGGCTGCCCTCGAACACCGACAGCGCCGGGGCGATGTGGTCTTCCTTGGCGGCGAGGTTGAACACCGGAATCGTCACCCGGCCGAGATCCAGGCGGACGCCGCCGATCTCCATCCGACCGGTGCTCAGCTTGTTGTCGAGGTAGCAGTTGCGCAGGTAGAAACTGTGGTTCGCCGCCGGCATGCGGGTCGAATCGGAATTCCAATAGAGCAGATCGAACGGGAAGGGGTCCTTGCCCTTCAAATAATTGTTGATGAAATAGGGCCAGATCAGGTCGTTCGAGCGCAGCATGTTGAAGGCAGCGGCCATGTTGCGGCCGTCGAGGTAGCCGCGGCCGCGCATCTGCTGCTCGAGCGCGGAGATCTGCTCCTCGTCGACGAAGACCTTCAACTCGCCGGCATGGGTGAAGTCGACCTGGGTGGTGAAGAAGGTGGCGCTCCTGATCCGTTCGTCGCGGGTCGCCGCACACCAGGCCAGGGTGACCGCGAGAAGAGTGCCGCCGACGCAGTAGCCGACGGTGTCGACGTCGGGCTCGCCGGTGACCTTCCCCACGACGTCGACGGCGGCGAGGATGCCCTCCTTCATGTAGTGTTCGAAGGATTTCTCGGCCTGCCGCTCGTCCGGGTTGATCCAGGAGACGACGAAGACGGTCAGACCTTCGGAGACCGCCCAGCGGACGAAGCTCTTCTCCGGGTTGAGATCGAGGATGTAGAACTTGTTGATCCACGGCGGCACGATCAGCAGCGGGCGGCGGCGCACCGTCTCGGTGGTCGGCTCGTATTGGATCACCTGACAGACGTCGTTCTGGAAGATCACCTTGCCGGGGGTGACCGCCAGATTGCGGCCGATCTCGAACTTCGAATAGTCGGCCTGCCGGATCTTCAGATCGCCGCCGCCGGCGACGATGTCCTCGGCGAGCATCTTCATGCCGCGCACCAGATTCTCGCCGTGCGACGAGGCGGTCTCGCGCAGCAGTTCGGGATTGGTGACGACGAAGTTCGACGGCGACAGCGCGGCGACGATCTGGCGGACCCAGAAGTCCGCCTTGGCCCGGGTGTGGGGGTCGATGTCGCCGGCCTCTTCCACCATCTCCTCGGCCCAGCGCGAGGTCAGCAGATAGAACTGCTTGAGGAAATCGAAGAAGGCGTTGTCGCGCCATTCGGGGTCCTGGAAGCGCTTGTCGCGCGGAGCGGGTTCGATCGCCGGTTCGAAGGGTTCGCCGGACATCCGCTTGACCGTCGCCTCCATCAGGTCGAGCCAGCCGGCGGTCAGCCGGTTGCGGGCCTCGAGCGTGCGGGCGGGGTCGGCGAGCCACCATTCGCCGACCCGGGCGATGGTCTTGGTGATGTGGGCGACGTCGTCGGCCGACCCGATCTCGCTCTCTCCGGTCTCGCGCGGCTTCAACCAGGCCGAGGCCGCGTGGCCGGCGTGCTCGAAGGCACGCGCCAGGTTGTGGGCGAAGGCGTCCGGATCGGAGACGAGGTACTTCAGCAGAGGATTCGGATCGGTGTCCGCCATGCGCCTCTCCCCCCCGGGGGCCCGTTCCGGTCGGCGACCGTCGGGTCCGTAGTTTCCGTCAGCCGGTTGTGGCTCTGCGGTGCCGTGACAAACCGAACGGTTCAGGTATCATGGCGCCGTGACGTGTCTTGAAGCGGAATGCTCGCAGGTCGGAACGGTTCGGGCAATGGCGTTTTCGTCGGTACAAGGTAGCGCACCGCGGCGTTTCGCGGCTCTTCTCCTCCTCGCGGCCGCGACGGGGCTCGCCGGCTGTTCGAGCAGCGACCTCGGCTACGGCTCGAACGATTCCGGCTATCGGGTCCCCACGGCCCAGCCGAAGGCCGCCGTGCTGCAGCCGAACGGCCTCGGCGCGACGCCGGTTCCGGTGACCTCGGCCGACGGCTATCCGAACATCAACGTCGACACCGCCGCTCCGTCGCGCAGTCCGGCGCGGACCGCGGCCGAGCGCGACAAGCTCGAAGCGGAGTTGCTGGCGCTGGGCGCTCGTCAGCAGGCTGGCGTGGATGCCGCCAAGCCTGCGTCGGTGATCGAAGAGCTCCAGGAACTCGGCCGCCGTTCGAAGGCGGAGACCGAACGGCTGATCCAGTCCGGCGCGGTGCCCGAGACGCCCTGAGACGCGGCCGGCTCATCGCGCCGCCCGTCTCCTGCGTCGTCCGACCTTCGTCGGATGCGGAAAAACACGACATCTGTTACAAGGCGATCCCCCTGGCCTCGGGCGCGACACGAGCCTGTCGTAGGGAGGGGAACGGAAGCGATTCGGCGGCCCGATCGGGTGCCGGGCGCGGCTCCGTCCCCGAGAGGCCGACAACCGTCACCGGTGCCCGACAGCGGCGAACCGGCCCGACGAGCGACGAGAAGGTCTGGACCCATGGATGAATTCCACAAGATTCGGCGTCTGCCGCCGTATGTCTTCGAACAGGTCAACCGTCTCAAGGCGCGAGCTCGGGCCGAAGGCGCCGACATCATCGATCTCGGCATGGGCAATCCCGATCTGCCGACCCCGCGGTTCATCGAAGAGAAGCTGATCGAGACGATCGGCAAGCCGCGCACCAACCGCTATTCGGCCTCCAAGGGCATCCCCGGCCTGCGCCGGGCCCAGGCCGGCTACTACGAGCGCCGCTTCGGGGTGAAGCTCAATCCGGACACCCAGGTGGTCGCCACCCTCGGGTCGAAGGAGGGCTTCGCCAACATGGCCCAGGCGATCACCGCGCCGGGCGACGTGGTGCTGTGCCCGAATCCGTCCTACCCGATCCACGCCTTCGGCTTCCTGATGGTCGGCGGCGTGATCCGCTCGATCCCGATCGAGCCGGGGCCGGAGTTCTTCCGGGCGATGGAGCGGGCGGTCGCCCACTCGATCCCGAAGCCGATCGCGGTGATCCTGTGCTATCCGTCGAACCCGACGGCGGTCACCGCCGATCTCGACTTCTACAAGGACGTGGTCGTCTTCGCCAAGAAACACGACCTGTTCGTGCTGTCCGATCTCGCCTATTCCGAGATCTATTTCGACGACGTGCCGCCGCCGTCGGTGTTGCAGGTGCCGGGTGCGATGGACGTCTGCGTCGAATTCACTTCGATGTCGAAGTCCTACTCGATGCCGGGCTGGCGGATGGGCTTCGCGGTGGGCAACGAGCGGCTGATCGCCGCATTGGCGCGGGTCAAGAGCTATCTCGACTACGGTGCCTACACGCCGATCCAGGTCGCCGCGGCGCATGCCCTGAACACCGGCGACGAGTGCATCGCCGAGATCCGCGACGTCTACAAGAAGCGCCGCGACGCGATGGTCGACGCCTTCGACAAGGCGGGCTTCCCGATCCCCGCACCGAAGGCCTCGATGTTCGCCTGGGCGCCGATCCCGGAGAAGTTCCGTCACCTCGGTTCGGTCGAGTTCTCCAAGCTGCTGATCGAGAAGGCCGACGTCGCGGTGGCGCCGGGCATCGGCTTCGGCGAGCAGGGCGACGACTTCGTCCGTATCGCGCTGGTGGAGAACGAGCAGCGGATCCGGCAGGCGGCGCGCAACATCCGCCGCTTCTTCGAGACCGCGGACAAGACGCTCCACAACGTGGTGCCGATGGCCGCCCAGGGGTGAGGAAAGCCACGGCGCGCGGGTCGGTTTCCCGCGCGCCCCATGGCGTTTCGCGTCGGTCCGAACTACATGGAGGGCAGTGCGTCGGATCGCTTTCGTCGTCTCGGTCGACCGGGGCGGCGGGGTGGCCCGGCCGGTGGCGCCGATCGTTCCCCCGGTGACGGGGCGACGGTCCGGGCCGGGGCTCTCAACGGGATTTCCTTCATGCATTCCTCTCTGCGACTGGGCATTGCGGGCCTCGGAACCGTCGGCGCATCGGTGGTGCGCGGCCTCAGGGCGCACGGCGACGAGTTGGCCGAGCGCTGTGGACGAAAACTCACGGTCCGCGCCGTCTGTGCCCGCGACCGGACCAAGGACCGCGGCGTCGATCTCTCCGGGATCAACTGGTTCCAGGATCCGGTGAAGCTCGCCGAGAGCCCGGACATCGACGTGTTCGTCGAGCTGATCGGCGGTGCCTCGGGGCCGGCCGAGGACTCGGTCAGGGCCGCGCTCGCCTCCGGCAAGCACGTGGTCACCGCCAACAAGGCGCTGCTCGCCCGCCACGGCGGCGAACTCGCCCGGCTCGCCGAGAAGATGGGCGTCAGCCTCAACTTCGAGGCGGCGGTGGCCGGCGGCATCCCGATCATCAAGACGCTGCGCGAGAGCCTCGCCGGCAACCGGGTCGATCGGATCTTCGGCATCCTCAACGGCACCTGCAACTACATCCTGACCCGGATGCAGACCGAGCGGCTGTCGTTCGACACCTGCCTGAAGGAAGCTCAGCGTCTCGGCTACGCCGAGGCCGATCCGACCTTCGACGTCGGCGGCTTCGACACCGCCCACAAGCTGGCGCTGCTCACCTCGCTCGCCTTCGGCTCGGAGATCGACGTCGACGCGATCGCGGTCGAGGGCATCGAATCGATCACTCTCGACGACATCGAGAAGGCCGACGAACTGGGCTACCGGATCAAGCTCCTCGCGATCGCCGAGCGCTCGGCGTCGGGTGCGATCGCCCAGCGGGTCCATCCGACGATGGTGCCGAAGTCCTCGGCGATCGCCCGGATCGACGGCGTGATCAACGCGGTGGCGATCGAGGCCGACTTCGTCGGCAAGCTGATGCTGGTCGGTCCCGGCGCCGGCGGCGACGCCACCGCCTCGTCGGTGGTCTCCGACATCGCCGACATCGCCCGCGGCACCGCGCTGTCGACGATGGGCAAGCCGGCCGAGCGGATGACGCCCTACATGCGCTCCAACGGCGAGGCCCATCGCGGCGCCTATTTCGTCCGCCTGTCGGTCCACGACCGGCCGGGCGCCTTCGCTGCGATCGCCACCCGTATGGCGGCGCACGACATCTCGCTCGAATCGATCGTCCAGAGGGCACGCCGGCCGTCGGCCGACGCCCCCGGCGACACCACCCCGAGCGAGCCGCAGCCGGTCATCGTCCTGACCTATGCGACCACCGAGACCGCGCTCCGGACGGCGCTGTCGCAGGTCGTGGAAGACGGTCACGTGGCGAGCCCGCCGCGGTTCATCCGCATCGAACGATTCTGAACGTCGACGTGGGGCCGGCAGGACCCCGGGAGAAGCGACGCATGCGCAAGACCAACACCGTGCCCGCGGAACGCCCCGAAGAGGGCTCCGCCCTCGACCGGATCCTGACGCTCGAGCTGGTTCGGGTGACCGAACGAACGGCGCTCGCCGCGGCGCGGCTCAGAGGTCGCGGCGACGAGATCGCCGCCGATCGTCTCGCCGTCGAGGCGATGCACCGGGAGCTGATGAAGCTGCCGTTCTCCGGAACGGTGGTGATCGGCGAGGGCGAACGGTCGGGCACCGACCGGCTGTTCCTCGGCGAGAAGATCGGCGCCGGGCGCGAGCCGTCGGTCGACGTCGCGGCGCTGCCGCTCGAGGGCACCACGATCTGCGCCAAGGATCTGCCGAACTCGCTGTCGCTCCTGGCGATCGCCGAAGCCGGCAGTCTGCTCGAGACGCCCGACGTCTACATGGAGAAGATCGCGATCGGACCGGGCCATGCCGAGGGGCTGGTCGATCTCGACCGCTCGCCGGCCGACAATCTCGCCGCGCTCGCCCGGTCGAAGGGCGTGCCGATCGACGAGATCACCGTCTGCATCCTCGACCGGCCGCGGCACACCCGGCTGATCGAGGAGGTGCGGGCGACCGGCGCGGCACTGCGGCTGATCGGCGACGGCGACGTCGCCGGGGTGATCCACACCACCGAGCCGGAGGAGACCGGCGTCGACATCTACCTCGGTTCCGGCGGTGCCCACGAGGGGATCCTGGCGGCCTGTGCGCTGCGCTGCATCGGCGGGCAGATGCAGAGCCGGCTGATCCTCGACCGGCCCGACAAGCTGCGCCGGGCGCACGAACTCGGGATCACCGATCCGCGGCGGGTCTACCGTCTTGAGGAGATGGTGCGCGGCGACGTGCTGTTCGCGGCGACCGGCATCACCGACGGCTCGCTGCTACAGGGCGTGCGTTTCCGTGGCGACCGGGCGGAGACCCACACCGTGGTGATGCGCGCTTCGACCGGCACGGTGCGCTGGATGAACACGCGCTACCGGGTCGGCGAGAAGGGCATCGTTCTGTGAAACGGCGCCGGTGATGGCGACGGGGGCGGGTGCGCGGGTGAACGAAGCGGACGAACGCCGTGCCGTCCTCGGGGTCGAGCGCTCGGTCTCCGGCCGGGCGTGGCGCGACCGGCTCGACGCGGCGAGCGGCGCCACGGCGCTCGCGATGGCCCAGCGGCTCGACCTGCCGGAGATCGTCGCCCGGGTGCTGGCCGGCCGCGGGGTCGGCCTCGAACAGGCGCTCGCCTTCCTCGATCCGACGATCCGCGCGCTGATGCCCGATCCGAGCCGGATGACCGATTGCGACGCGGTGGTCGCCCGGCTCGCCGACGCGGTGGAGCGGGGCGAGAAGATCGCGCTGTTCGCCGACTACGACGTCGACGGCGCCACCTCGGCGGCGCTGATGCGGCGCTTCCTCCTCGCCGTCGGGCTCGACCCGATCGTCTACGTGCCGGACCGGCTGATCGAGGGCTACGGGCCGAACGGCGAGGCGATTCGCGGGCTCGCCGCCGCGGGGGCGCGGCTGCTGGTCACCCTCGACTGTGGCTCGACTTCGTTCGAGGCGCTGGAGACGGCCCGCGAGATCGGTCTCGACACGCTGGTCGTCGATCACCACCAGTGCGGGGTCGATCTGCCGACGGCGCTCGGTATCGTCAATCCGAATCGTCAGGACGATCTCTCCGGCCTCGGCCATCTCGCCGCCTGTGGCGTCACCTTCGTGGTGCTGGTCGGGCTCGCCCGGGAGCTCAGGCGGCGCGGCTTCTTCCGGGGCGGCAAAGAGCCGGACCTGCTGGCGCTGACCGATCTGGTGGCGCTCGGCACGGTCGCCGACGTGGTGCCGCTGATCGGCCTGAACCGCGCCTTCGTGGTCAAGGGTCTGGTCACCGCCCGCCGGCAGGGCAACGTCGGGCTCGCGGCACTCGCCAAGATCGCCCGGCTCAACGGACCGATCTCGCCCTATCATCTCGGCTTTCTGATCGGTCCGCGGATCAACGCCGGCGGCCGGATCGGCGACGCCGGGCTCGGGGCGCGGCTGCTCGCCACCGACGATCCGGTCGAAGCCGAACGGATCGCCGCCGAACTCGACCGCCTGAATCGCGAGCGTCAGGCGATGGAGGCGGAGATGGTCGAGGCCGCCGACGCCCAGGTGATCGCCCGCCGCGGCACCGATCCGGGACCGGTGGTGGTGGTCTCCTCGGCCGACTGGCACCCGGGCGTCGTCGGGCTGATCGCGTCGCGGCTCAAGGAGCGCTGGCGGCGGCCGGCCTTCGCCGTCACCTTCGATCGCGGCCGGCTCGGCACCGGCTCCGGCCGGTCGATCGCCGGGGTCGATCTCGGGGCGGCGGTGCGGGAGGCGGTCGAGGCGGGGATCCTGGTCAAGGGCGGCGGCCACCGGATGGCGGCGGGCCTGACCGTCGACGAGGATCGGCTGCCGGCGCTGGAGAGCTTCCTCGCCGAGCGGCTGGCCGCGGCCGTCGCCGAATCGTCGGGTCGCGACGATCTCGCGGTCGACGGGGCGCTCACCGCCGGGGCGGCGACGCCGACCCTCGTGGAAACATTGGAGCGGGCCGGACCCTACGGCGCCGGCCAGCCGGAACCTCTGTTCGCCTTCCCCGCCCACCGCGTCGCCTTCGCTGACGAGGTCGGCGCCGGGCACGTCCGGGCGACCCTGACCGGGGGCGACGGCGCCTCTCTCAAGGCGATCGCCTTCCGCGCCGCGGCCGAACCGATCGGCCGTTTTCTGCTCGGCGCGCGAGGAGGAACGGTGCATGTCGCCGGTGCGCTCGGGCTCGACCACTGGCAAGGTGATGCACGCGTGCAACTCCGTCTGGTCGATGTCGCCGATCCGCGTCTCGGGGGCTTGTGATGCCCAATTCGATCCACTTTTGAGGTGTGAAGATTCACGGATCGGTAACGCTTTGGATTCGATCCTGTCGTCTCTCATCGGTTCGGGGGGTAGGGGGTCGATGTCGATGATCGGGGACGACGTGACGGCGATGGTCGGGGGTTCTGGACGGGTGACTCGGGTCGCAATCGGTGAAGAAATGAAGGTCGGTGTGTCGCGCCGCGATCGGCGGATGGTCCGTGCGGCCGTCGGGATCATCGCGCTCCTCGCCGCGCTCGATGCGGTGCTCTATCTCGGCCACGTGATCTGAGGCGACCGCGCGCCGGCGACGATCGGCGGCGCGATCGGGTCCCGGGATCGGTGATCGGACAGCGAGATTCGGAAGTCGACGCCGCCGGCTCCCGGCGGCGTTCGCGTATCCGGCGGTCGGGTTCTTGACGGCGCTGGTGAGAGCGGGGGGCGTGTCGGCGCGAAAGGGTCTGATGCCATGGACGGGCGCACACCACGCCCGTCGCGATCACGACCATGAGGTCGGATCGTGGAGCCTTTCCGGGGGCACCCTCGGGCGACGGCTCAGCGGACCAGTGCGATCCCGGTGATGACCAGGAGCACGAGGCCGATCGCGAGCTCGAAGCCGCTCGGGGCGCCGAGATGGCCGACGAATCGCTTGAACGCGTACACGAGTTTCGATCCGTAACGAAAAGGCGGGCTGACCTGTCGCCGCCGACATAGAGGTCGAATGCGACGGCCCGATGACGACCCGACCACCGCATTCGACGAAGGTGGCAGCAACGCTCGTCTCTTGCCGCCATGGCGCAGAGATTTCCAGCACATTCCGCAGGTGCCGTCCGGCCATGTCGTCGCAGGGCGCGAAGGACCCGCGTTGTGATGCGAGCCTGGGTGGCTTAGCATCGATTCGGCGCGCTGCGGAGGTGGTCCCTTGGCCGTCGAAGAAGCCAAATTCATCCCTTCGGTCAAACCGATCGTCGCCGACGGTTTCGACCTCGCCGCGCTCGAGGTCGGCCGGGTGGTCGAAGCGAGGGTGATGTCGATCGCCTCCGGGCTGGCCCTCCTGGCCAGCCGTCAGGGGTCGATGCAGGCCGACCTCTCGGCGCTCGGAGCGGGGGCAGCCGCGATCGGCGACGTCCTGCGGCTGAAGGTCACCGCGATCGCCAACGGCGACGGCTCGCCGAAGCTGACGCTGGCGCTCGCCGAACCCGCGGCCTCGACCGCCACACCCGCCGCTGCGCCCGCGGCCGCGTCGAGCCCGGCGGAAGTGCTGGCGCGGGCGGCGCGTGCCGCGGCGGTCGGCCAGAACGGGCTGGCGCCGCTCTATGCGAGTCTCGCCGGTCTCGCCGAAGCGCCGGAGGGCGCGGTGCCGGCCACGGTGCGGACACTGGCGCAGACGTTGATGCAGGGCCGGCTCGGGGCCGACGGCGTGCCGACCGGTGCCGACGTGGCGCGGGCCTTCGCCGCCTCCGGGCTGTTCCGCGAATCGCGCGGGGCGGGCGGTGAGGCGCGCGACCTGAAGTCCGGACTGGTGGCGCTGAAGGGTGTGCTCACCGCGTG
>CALFRR010000071.1 GCA_937919435.1 uncultured Alphaproteobacteria bacterium
CGGCGACCATCGCCGACAACGTCGGTGACAACGTCGGCGACTGCGCCGGCATGGCGGCCGACCTGTTCGAGACCTATGCGGTGACCGTGGTCGCCACCATGGTGCTCGCCGCGATCTTCTTCGGCGGCACGGCATCGCTCGATGCGGCGATGCTCTATCCGCTGGCGATCTGCGGCGCCTGCATCGTGACCTCGATCGTCGGCACCTTCTTCGTCCGCCTCGGCGCCGACAACTCGATCATGGGCGCCCTCTACAAGGGGCTGATCGTCACCGGTGTGCTGTCGATCGGCGGTCTCGCCGGCGCCACCCATCTGACCGTCGGCTGGGGCGCGATCGGGACCGTCGCCGGCCTGCCGGTGATCGGCACCAACCTGTTCGTCTCCGGCATCATCGGTCTGGTGGTCACCGGCCTGCTGGTCTGGATCACCGAATACTACACCGCCACCGGCAAGCGCCCGGTGGTGTCGATCGCCCAGGCCTCGGTGACCGGTCACGGCACCAACGTCATCCAGGGTCTCGCCGTCTCGCTCGAGGCGACCGCCCTGCCGGCGATCGTCATCGTCGCCGGCATCATCGCCACCTACCAGCTCGCCGGCCTCTACGGCACCGCCATCGCGGTGACCACGATGCTCGGTCTGGCCGGCATGATCGTCGCGCTCGACGCCTTCGGCCCGGTCACCGACAACGCCGGCGGCATCGCCGAGATGTCGGGTCTGCCGAAGGAGGTGCGCCACACCACCGATGCCCTCGACGCGGTCGGCAACACCACCAAGGCGGTGACCAAGGGCTATGCGATCGGTTCGGCCGGTCTCGGTGCCCTGGTGCTGTTCTCCGCCTATTCGAACGACCTCGCCCACTTCGCCGCGAACGGCGACAAGTACCCCTACTTCAAGGGCATGGGCACGGTCTCCTTCGACCTCTCCAACCCCTATGTGGTCGCCGGTCTGATCTTCGGCGGTCTGATCCCCTACCTGTTCGGCGGCATCGCGATGACCGCCGTCGGCCGGGCGGCGGGAGCGGTGGTCGAAGAGGTGCGGCGGCAGTTCCGCGAGATGCCGGGCATCATGGAAGGCAAGCAGCGGCCCGACTACGGTCGTGCCGTCGACATGCTGACCAAGGCGGCGATCCGCGAGATGATCGTTCCGTCGCTGCTGCCGGTGCTGGCGCCGCTCGTCGCCTACTTCGGCGTGCTGGCGGTGTCGGGGTCGAAGGCCTCGGCCTTCGCCGCGCTCGGTGCCTCGCTGCTCGGCGTGATCGTCAACGGCCTGTTCGTCGCGATCTCGATGACCTCCGGCGGCGGCGCCTGGGACAACGCCAAGAAGTCCTTCGAAGACGGCTTCGTCGACAAGGACGGCGTCAGGCACCTGAAGGGATCCGAAGCCCACAAGGCCTCGGTCACCGGCGACACCGTCGGCGATCCCTACAAGGACACCGCCGGTCCGGCGGTCAACCCGGCGATCAAGATCACCAACATCGTCGCGCTGCTCCTCCTGGCGATCCTCGCCCACGGCTGAGCCCGCGCCCGAACACGAAAAACCCCGCGGATCCTCGGGATCCGCGGGGTTTTTCGTCCGCACGCGGCGGAGACGGACGGCTCGTCCCGGCCCCGCCCGTGTCGGCGGGGCGCGAGCGCCGAACCGGTCAGTTGGTGAACGGGTTGGCCGGGCCGGCCTTCAGGATCTGCGACAGCAGGCCGTAGTCGGCACCGCCGGTCTTCGTCTTGCGCGAGATGAAGTCGAACACCTTGCCGTCCTGCAGACCGTAGTTGGCGATCTCCTTCACCCGGCTCTTGTCGTCGAAATAGACGACCAGAACCTTCTGCTCGACGATGCTCTGGTTCATGAAGGCGACCATGCGCTGGGTGCGCTGGGATATGTAGTAGAAGGCCTCGCCGCCGAGCGTCGCGGTGGTCGACGGCGATCCCAGCACCAGCATCACCTGCTCGCGACTGGCGCCGACCTGGATCTGGTCGATCGCGTTGTCGGAGGCGACGTAGCCGTGGTCGTAGACCTCGCCGCATCCGGCCACGCCGAAGGCGATCGCCGTCGCCACGAGGGTCCCGCGCAGGAGCCGCGGCAGCGCCGCGCTCTTCGAGGCGCGCCCTGCGCCATTCCGCCGACGATCCATTCCCGACCTCCTCGCGTCCGCCTGCACGGCCGCCGCTCCCGCCCGCCGGTCGTTCGCCGGCTCGCGAACCACCGCTTCCGGCGGTCCTTCGCACGACCGCGCCTTGGCATCTTCCCTAACCTGCGCTAGGTCGGATGACAACGCCCACCACATCGCCACCGGCTGGAGACGACATGATCTTCGGACTGTTCGGCCGCCGCTTCTCCGACGCCACCCATGCCCTCTATCGGTCGATCGTGACTGAAGCGCGGCAGCCGGAATTCTATCGCGGCTACGGTGTGCCCGACACCGTGGGCGCCCGGTTCGACATGCTGGTCCTCCATCTGACCCTGGTCCTGCGGCGGATGCGCGGCGAAGCCGCCGTCGCCGGCCGGCCCGATCCCGCCGCCGCGGCCCAGGATCTGGTCGATCTGTTCTTCCGCGAGATGGACCGGGCGATGCGCGAGATGGGGGTCGGCGATCTGTCGATCCCGAAGAAGATGAAGAAGCTCGCCGCCGCCTGGAACGGCCGCAGCCTCGCCTACGACCATGCGCTCGAGGAGGGCGACGCCGCCGCTCTCGCCGCGGCGCTCGGCCGCAACGTGCTCACCGACGTCGCCGACGGGGACGCCGCCGCATCCGCTCTCGCCGCCCATGTCCTGGCGGTCGCCGATGCGCTCGCCGCCACGCCGCTCGCCGACGTGCTCGAAGGTCGGATCCGTTGGCCCGACCCCGCCGAATTCACTCCGAGGATGCTCACATGACCCTGCCTCCCCCGCCGTCGCTCGCAGAGCCGCTCGCCGTCGCCGAGGTGCCGCCGATGGGGCGCACCGTGGTGATCGAAGCCGACGAAACGGCCCGCGCCGCTCTCGCCGCCGCCTGCGACGTCGTCTCGGTCGAAGCCTTCCGGGCCGAGCTGAAGGTGGCGCCGTGGTCGGGCAAGGGCTGGTCGGTCACCGGCCGGGTGGTCGCGCGCCTGACCCAGTCCTGCGTGGTGACCCTGGAGCCGGTCGAGACCACCGTCGACGAGGCGGTCGCGGTCAAGCTGGTGCCGGCCGCCGAACTCGCCGCCTATCTCGAACCGGCCGGCCCCGACGGTGCGATCGATCTCGATGCGTCCTCGGCGGACGTCCCCGACGGAATCGACGGGGACACCATCGACGTCGGCGCGATCGCCTACGAGCATTTCGCTCTGGGGATCGACCCCTATCCCCGCAGACCCGGAGCAGTCTTCGAGCCGGAGGCCGCCGGGGTGGCCGATCCGGCGGAACACCTGTCGCCTTTCGCGGCTCTGGCGCGTCGGTCCGAGGAATGATAGGGGAGCGCGTCCGTCGTTCCACCGATCGTCGAGGCGCGGCTTGTCAGTGGACCCGAAAGCGGTATTGTCCGGCCTCCGTCGGACCGGACCGACGCAGCTCTGAGTAAGATGCCCATTTCCAACACTATCTCTCTCGACGCGATGGGTGGAGACGCCGGCCCGGAAATGGTCGTCGCCGGCGCCGTGATCGCGCTCGAACGGCGCCCCGAACTGCGCTTCGTCCTCTACGGTGACGAGACCCGCGTCGGCCCGCTGGTCGCCGCCCATCCCGGCCTCGCCGCCGCCTCCCGCATCGTCCACGCCGAGGTCGCCGTCCGCATGGACGACAAGCCGAGCCAGGCGCTGCGGGCCGGCCGCTGGAAGTCGTCGATGTGGAAGGCGATCGAAGCGGTGAAGACCGGCGAGGCCGCGGTCTGCGTCTCCGCCGGCAACACCGGCGCGCTGATGGCGATGTCGAAGTTCTGCCTCCGGCCGCTCGCCGGGATCGAACGTCCGGCGATCGCCTGCATCTGGCCGACGCTGACCGGCGAATCGATCGTCCTCGACGTCGGCGCGACGATCGGTGCCGACGCCCAGCAGCTCGTCGACTTCGCCGTGATGGGTGCGGCGATGGCCCACGCCGTCTTCGGCGTCGAGCGGCCCAAGGTCGGCCTGCTCAACGTCGGCGTCGAAGAGGTGAAGGGCATCGAGGAGGTCAAGATGGCCGGCCGGCTCCTCAAGGACGCCGACCTGCCGGTCCTCGACTACACCGGCTTCGTCGAGGGCGACGACATCGGCCGCGGCGTCGTCGACGTCGTCGTCACCGAAGGGTTCGCCGGCAACATCGCCCTGAAGACGGCGGAAGGGACCGCCAAGCAGATGGGCCAGTACCTGCGCGCCGGGATCGGCCGCACCTGGCTGTCGCGGCTCGGCTATCTCCTCGCCAAGTCGGCCTTCGACCGCCTGAAGGAGAAGATGGATCCGCGCCGGGCCAACGGCGGCGTGTTCCTCGGTCTCAACGGCGTGGTCGTCAAGAGCCACGGCGGGACCGATGCGCAGGGCTTCGCCTCCGCGATCGATCTCGCCCGCGACATGGCTCTCGAGCGGTTGCCGACCCGGATCGTCGAAGGTCTCCGTCAATACCATCACGCCGGCTTCGCGTCCGTCGCGAACGGCGAGGAACGAGGTGAATCGTGAGCGTACTTCGTACCGTCGTCCGCGGTGTCGGCTCCTACCTGCCGCGTGAGATCCTCACCAACGCCGATCTCACCCGGATCGTCGACACCACCGACGAATGGATCGTCGAACGCTCGGGCATCCGCGCCCGCCACCGTGCCGCCGAAGGCGAGTACACCTCCGATCTCGCGCTCGCCGCCGCCCGCGCCGCGCTGGAGAACGCCGGGGTCGACGCCTCCGAGATCGATCTGATCGTCCTCGGCACCGCCACGCCCGACTTCACCTTCCCGTCGACCGCCAGCCAGGTCCAGGCCGGCCTCGGCATCACCCGCGGCTTCGCCTACGACGTCCAGGCGGTGTGCTCGGGCTTCGTCTACGCGCTCGGCGCGGCCGATGCCCAGATCAGGGCGGGCATGGCGAAGAAGGCGATCGTCATCGGCGCAGAGACCTTCTCCCGCATCCTCGACTGGACCGACCGGGGCACCTGCGTGCTGTTCGGCGACGGTGCCGGCGCGGTGGTGCTCGAGGCCTCCGACGCCGCCGGCCCGACCGACCGCGGCATCATCGGCACCCGTCTGCGGGCCGACGGACGCTATCGCGACAAGCTCTACGTCGACGGCGGCCCGTCGCGCACCGGCACCGCCGGCCACCTCCGGATGGAGGGCAAGGAGGTCTTCAAGCACGCCGTCACCAACCTCGCGTCGGTGATGGAGGAACTGCTCGAGGAGACCGGTTACGGCTGTGACGACGTCGCCTGGATCGTCCCGCATCAGGCCAATCGTCGCATCATCGACGCGATCGTGAAGAAGCTCGCGATCGATCCGGGCAAGGTGGTGCTGACCCTCGGCGAGCACGGCAACACCTCCGCCGCCTCGATCCCGCTCGCCCTCGACGTGGCGGTGAAGGACGGCCGGATCAAGAAGGGCGATCTGGTGATGGTCGAGGCGATGGGCGGCGGATTCACCTGGGGCGCCTCGCTGATCCGCTGGTGAACCGGGCACCGTTCGACCGGTTGACCCGACCCTCGGAAAGCCCTACGTTTTCACCGTTTTCACCGTTTTCAACGGAGCCCCTCGTCGCCGGGCGTGCGGTGATCGTCGACGGGGCTTGCCTAGCGTGCCGCCATCTCGAAGGGTCGGATCATGACGGGGAAGACCATCACCCGGGCGGATTTGTGCGAGGCCGTCTACAGCAAGGTGGGGCTGTCCCGCACCGAATCGGCCGATCTCGTGGAAATGTTCCTCGGCGAGATTTCCGATTGCCTCGTGGAAGGCGAGTCGGTCAAACTGTCGTCCTTCGGCACGTTCCTCGTCCGCTCGAAGGGCGAACGGATCGGGCGCAACCCCAAGACCGGTGAAGAAGTTCCGATCTCGCCCCGGCGGGTGATGGTCTTCAAGCCGTCGAACGTTTTGAAACAGAAGATCAACGACACTCTGGGCGCCCAGGACGAATGACTTCGTCCGATCCGCTCGGTGTGACCGATCGGTGAGCCGCCGACATTGGACAAGAGCCCGGACGCCTTCCGTACGATCAGCGAAGTCGCGGCGGATCTCGATCTGCCGCAGCACGTGCTGCGTTTCTGGGAGACGCGGTTCGTCCAGATCCGCCCCCTGAAGAGGGGCGGCGGGCGCCGTTACTACCGCCCCGACGACGTCGAACTGCTGAAGGGCATCCGCCATCTCCTCTACGGCGAGGGCTACACGATCCGCGGCGTCCAGCGCATCCTCAAGGAGCAGGGCGTCCGCTTCGTGATGAACGTCTGGCTGGAGGGGGCTCCACAGCCGCCCAAGCCCGGCACCCGCAGCGAGCCGACGGCCGCCGCACCGTCCTGGGAAGCCGCCGCCGACGATGCCGGCTTCGCCGAAGCCGCGCCGGAGGACGATGCGTCCCCGCCCCGGGGCGACGACGAGGGCTGGAGCGAGGTCTCTGCCGCGATCCCCTTCGAGGACGAACCGAGCGAAGCGCTTCCGCCGGTCGAGGACGAGAGCGGGGCGCGCGAGATCGCCCGCCGCTTCGCGCCTCATGCCGGTGCGCCGTCGATCGAGACGCCGGCCGAGCCGGTCGACCATCCGCACGCCGCACCGAACCCCGAGCCGGTCGCCGCACCGTCGTCGCGCCGGGCCGAGCGGCCGGTGCGGCCGGCGGACACCCGCACCGGCATCGATCGGTTCATGGATCGGCTGCGCTCCGCCGGTCAGCCCGAGGCGGGGCCGGTCGAGCCCCCCGCCGTGGCACCCGGCCGTGGGCTGACGCGCGACGAGATCCGCCGCCTGCAGGCGACCCTGTTCGAGCTCCTCGAGTGCAAGCGGCTGCTCGATCAGGAGCGGTGAGGGGCGTGCACCACCGGCCGTGGAGGACCCGACGGCAACGGTGGACGCCCGGCCCGAGCGGGCGGGAATGGGGTTGCGTGGAAAGCCGAAACAGTCTAGGTCCTCTCGCGCGGAAGCGATGCCGGTGTGATCTTCGGGTCTCCGGCGGCCGATCCGACGGGCAGTAGCGCAGCCTGGTTAGCGCACTTGACTGGGGGTCAAGGGGTCGGAGGTTCGAATCCTCTCTGCCCGACCATTCGGCGCCGACGGCGGTTCCCACCGCCGCCCGCGTCCCTCCGACGAGAGAGCCCGGAAGGCACCGCCTTCCGGGCTCTCTGCGTCAGGAGCGCGCTTCGAGGCCCGGTCGAGCCCGTCCGCCTTCCGATCGGCACCGGACGGCGACGATTTCGCTTCGAACCCGCCTCGTCTCCGGCATATTTCGGTTCGACACTGCGTTTCCGTTCGGTAACCCGCCCGAGGTCGCAACCGCGGTCCGGAAGAGGCGGGAGGGAGTTGCGGATGAAGAAGTCGAGAGATCTGCTGACCACGGTCGTTCTGATACCGGCCCTGATCGGCACACAGGTGCCGGTCGCCGCGGCTCCGATCGCCGGTGGCGTCGTCGTCGCCCAGGCCAAGACGCCGACCGAGGAAGAGCTCCTGCGCCAGAAGCAGCGTCCGCCCCAGCCGCCGGCGCCCGGTGCCCAGCAGCGGCCCGGCCCGGTCCAGGTGGCGCCGCCCCCGCCGGTGCGTCCGCCCCAGCCGCCGGCCCAGATGCGCCCGGTGCCGCCGCC
>CALFRR010000072.1 GCA_937919435.1 uncultured Alphaproteobacteria bacterium
TGCAGATCCGCCGGTCGCCGCCGTCGCGCAGGAAGTCGACCACCTGCATGACCAGCGGTTCGTCGGCGAACATCGTGGCGACGTCCTCGATCCGCTCGGACAGCGTCCCCTCTTCGGAGAACAGCATGCGGTAGGCGGCGCGCAGCTTGTGGATGCTCTCGCGCTCGAAGCTGCGGCGCTTCAGGCCGACGATGTTGAGGCCGCCGAGCCGGGCGCGATCGCCGATCGCCGAGCCGTAGGGGATCAGGTCGTTCTCCAGTCCCGACAGGCCGCCGAGGAAGGAATGGGCGCCGATCCGCACCCACTGATGGACGGCCGAGAGGCCGCCGAGGATCGCATGGTCGCCGACGTGGACGTGTCCGGCGAGGGTGGCGTTGTTGACCAGGATGACGTGGTCACCGACCCGGCAGTCGTGGGCGACGTGCGCCCCGACCATCAACAGGCAGTGGTCGCCGACCGAGGTCAGCATGCCGCCGCCTTCGGTGCCGGGGTTGATCGTCACCTGCTCGCGGATCGTCGTGTGGCTGCCGATCTCCACCCGGCTCTCTTCGCCGTGGTACTTCAGATCCTGCGGCGGATGGCCGATCGAGGCGAAGGGGTAGATCTTGGTGCCCTCGCCGATCACCGTCCGGCCGGCGACGCAGACGTGGCCGACGAGTTCGACGCCGTCACCCAGGGTGACGTTCGGCCCGACCAGGCAATAGGGGCCGACGACGGTCTCCGCGCCGAGAACGGCGCCGTCTTCGACGATGGCGGTCGGATGCACTCTGGCCATGGCGGGGGCTTTCTTTTCGTGTTTTCGGGCACCCGAGGTCTATCCGAGCCGACGGGCAACCGGAGATCACTTCGAATGTCGAATTGTGACGATCGTCACGGAGCCGAAACGGCCCCGCCCGTGTGGCTTCAGTCGCGCACCAGCATGGCGCTGAGTTCGGCCTCGGCGACGACCCGGCCGCCGACCTTCGCTTCACCGCGGTACCACCACATGTTGGAGCGCTGGCGCTGCTTCTTCATGTGGAACTCGACGGTGTCGCCGGGCTGGACCGGCTTGCGGAACTTCGCCTTGTCGATGGTCATGAAGTAGACGAGGCTCGGCTTGCCGGGCACGCCCGCCTTCATCGTCTTGGCGACGCACATCGCACCGGCGGTCTGTGCCATGCCCTCGATCAGCAGAACGCCCGGAAACACCGGTCGGCCGGGAAAATGGCCCTGGAACTGCGGTTCGTTGTAGGTGACGTTCTTGACGCCGATGCCGGCGTCGTCACCGTCCATGTCGACGATCTTGTCGACCAGCAGGAACGGATAGCGGTGCGGCAGCAGTTCGAGCAGTCGCAGAATGTCGACGGATTCGAGAACCGTGGTCGGGGTGTCGGTCATCGGCCGGCTTCCTTCGGTCAAGGTCAATCCTCGGATCTGGTCGGGCCCTTGGCGGGCGCTTCCCGGCGGGCGAGCCGCTTCAGGGTGGCGATCTCCCGAGCGAACTCGAGCAACGGTTTGGCCGGCGAGCCCATCATGCGGCTGCCGGGCGGGACGTCGGCGTTGATGCCGGACTGGGCACCGATCTGGGCGCCGGTGCCGATCTTCAGGTGGCCGGTGAGACCGGCCTGACCGGCCAGCACCACGAAGTCGCCGAGATGGGTGGAGCCGGAGATGCCGACCTGCGAGACGATCACGCAATGGCGACCGATCTCGACGTTGTGGCCGATCTGGACGAGGTTGTCGATCTTGGTGCCCTCGCCGATCACCGTGTCGCGGTTGGCGCCGCGGTCGATGGTGGTGTTGGCGCCGATCTCGACGTCGTCCTGGATCACCACCCGGCCGGTCTGCGGCACCTTCTGGTGGCCACGCGGCCCCATCGCGAAGCCGAAGCCGTCCTGACCGACGCGCACGCCGCCGTGGATGATCACCCGGTTGCCGAGCAGGCAGTGGATCAGCGTGGCGTTGGCGCCGATGTGGCAGTTGCGGCCGATCCGCACCGACTGGCCGATCACCGTGTTGGCCGAGATCACCGTGCCGGTGCCGATCTCGACGTCCGGACCGATCACCGCGCCGGGCTCGACGGTGACGCCGGGCTCCAGCCGCGCGGCGGGGTGGACGTGAGCGCCGGGGGCGATCGCCACCGGGCCGCGCCACGGACCCTCGAGCTTCAGCGCGGTCGGATGGAACCGGCCGGACACCGTGGCGAAGGCGCGATAGGGATCGGCGACCGGAAGCGGGATCACCCCTTCCGGAACCAGCGACACGAAACGGGCCTGGACCAGCACCGCACCCGCCCGGGTGCGGGCGAGCATGTCGATGTACTTCTTGTTGTCGAGGAAGGTGAGGTCACCGGGACCCGCCGTGTCGAGGGGGGCGACCTCCTCGATCATCGTGTAGGCGGCACGTTCGTCGGAGACGGTCGCTCCGACCCAGCCGGCGATCTCCGCCACCGCTACCGGCTTCGGCCGGGGAAAGAATTCCGGATCGCTCATGATCTGACGCCGACCCCCGAGACACGGGCCCCGAGAGACATGGGCCCCGATGTGAAAAGGCCGCCGCACATCGCGCGGCGGCCCTCCGAATTTCGTCGCAGCGCCGATCAGAAGGTCGTTCCGCCGCTGAAGCGGAAGACCTGGGTCTGATCGTACTTGGCCTTGGCCACCGGGATGGCGAAGTCGAGGCGCAGCGGACCGAACGGCGACTTCCACACGATGCCGGTGCCGATCGAGGCGCGCAGCTTGGTGGAGTCGACGTACTGGAAGCCGGCGGCCGATCCGGAGATCGCGGTGCCCTTCGCCGGCAGCGCCTTCTTGTCGACGCCCCAGGCGAGACCGGCGTCGCTGAACGCCGAGATGTAGAGGCCGAACTCTTCCGGCGTGCCCGGGAAGGGCATCGTCGCTTCGACCGTGCCGGCGACGTAGTTCTTGGCGCCGAGGCTCTCGTTCAGCTTGTAGCCGTTGATCACCGTGTTGTCGCGCGGGCCGATGCCCTGCGAGGCGAAGCCGCGGATGGTCTCGCCGCCGATGAAGAAGTTGTCGAACAGCTCCACCTGCTCGCCGATGCCGGTGATGTTGCCGGCCTTCACCCGGGCCATGCCGATCAGACCCCAATCGGCCCACAGCTCGTGATAGTAGCGCGCGTCGATCGTGGTGCGGACGAACCGGGCATCGCCACCGGCGCCGGCGAACTCCTGCGAGAACTTGGCGTAGATGCCGTCGCGCGGGAACTGGATGTTGTCGATCGAGTTGTAGGTGACCGAGTAGCCCGGCGCCGAAGTGACCCGGTTGCGGCTCCAGTTGCCGTTGCACACCGCGGGATTGCCGGGGGTGTAGGACGGGCAGACGTAGCGCTTGTAGGCGAGCGAAGCCTCGCCGTCCGTATAGCTCTCGTTGACCTGCGAGCCCTCGAGCTTGATGCGCTGCTGATTGATCGTGTAGTTCACACCGAAGGTCAGGTTTTCGGTGATCGGCAGGCCCATGCGCAGGGTGCCGCCGGTGTCGCGCTGCTCGTAGTCGCGATAGTCGGTCGACAGATAGTGCTTCTGGTAGACGTCGAAGCCGGCGGAGATCCGATAGCCGAGGAAGTAGGGCTCGGTGAAGGAGAAGGCCCAACCGCGCTGCTTCTGACCGGCCTGGATGCTCGCCTTGATGAACTGACCGCGGCCGAGGAAGTTCTTCTCGGAGAACGACACGTCGCCGAGCACGCCGTCGGTGGTCGAGTAACCGGCACCGAAGCCGATCTCACCGGTCGACTGCTCTTCGACGTCGACGTTGACCACGACACGGTCGGGCGCCGAGCCCTGATCGGTGGTGACCTTGACGTTCTTGAAGAAGCCGAGGCGGTTCAGCCGGCGCTCGGCCTTGGAGACCAGCGCCTTGTTGAAGGCGTCACCCTCGGCCATGTCGACTTCGCGACGGATGACGTAGTCGCGGGTGCGGTCGTTGCCGCGGACGTTGATCCGCTCGACGTAGGCGCGCTGCCCCTCTTCCACGTAGTAGGTGATGGCGATGGTGTGGCCGGCGTAGTCACGGGTGGCGCGCGGGCGCACCGCGGCGAAGGCGTAACCCGCCTTGTTCGCCTCGATGGTCAGCGCCTCCATGGTCTTCTCGACCTCGTCGGACGAGTAGACGTCGCCGGACCGGGTGCCGAGCGCGCTCTTCAGACGGGCCGGATCGACACCGGCGAGCGAGGTCTGCACGTCGACGTCGCCGAAGCGATACTGATCGCCCTCGTCGACGGTGAAGGTGACGAAGAAGACGTTGCGCTCGCGGTCGAGGTCGGCGGACGCCGACACCATCCGGAAGTCGGCATAGCCGTTCTTCATGTAGAACTTGCGAATCAGGTCCTGGTCGGACTGCAGCCGCTCCGGATCGTAGGTGTCGGTCGAGCGGAGCCAGCCGAGCAGGCCGGATTCACGCGTCTTGACCACGTCGCGCAGACGACCCGCCGAATAGGCGTGGTTGCCGACGAATCCGATCCGGGTGACCGAGGTCTTCTCGCCCTCGTCGACCTCGTAGACGAGATTGACGCGGTTGTCGGGCAGGCTGATCACCTTGGCCTCGACCTGGGCGCGATAGCGACCGTTGCGGCGATAGGCCTCGAGCAGGCGCTGAACGTCGTTCTGGACCGACGCGTTCGACATGAAGCCGCGCGACTTCAGCTGAATCACCTGATTGAGCTGCTCGTCGGTCAGACGCTTGTTGCCCTCGAAGACGATCTTGTTGATCTGCGGGGCCTCGACGACGGTCACCACCAGGGCTCCGCCCTCGCCGGTGATCTTGACGTCGGTGAAGAGGTTGGTCGCGTAGAGCGCCTTCAGCGCGGCGTCGACGTCCGCCGACGAGCGGCTCTTGCCGACGTAGGAGCGGATGGTCTCGGCCTCGATCCGCTTGTTGCCGCGGACGACCACCGATTCCGCCTTGGCGTAGGATGCGCCGACGATCGGCAGATCGTTGCCGACCACGGGCAGAACCGTCAGACAGACCGCCGCCAGAAACGTCTTCTTCATCACTTTCGTGAGGGAACTCATCGTGCCCGGGCCCCGTCTGTGTTCTACCGTTTCGGATCGATCCCGCCGCCCCTCGGGCGCCCGTCTCCGATCCGAGACGATCTGCTGAATCTGCTCGTACCGCCCGAGTGTTGTACAGGCTTTTGCCGACGGTGCAACCCGAGCCGTCACCGGTCGGGGGGCGTTTTGAAAGAACCGTTGCCCGATCGCCACTTCGGGCAATTCATCCGTTCCGTCCATCGTCGACTTTCCCCGGGAACCCACGCCACACACCCGAGCCGTCCCGAAGCCCGGAAATTCCCGGCCGGCGGCGAACCGTCGACCGTTTCGCCCTCCCCCTCAGAGGGAGGCCAGATGCGTCAGATCGTTCCATGTGGAGACGATCACCATCGCCAGAACGATCGCCATTCCGACGCGGAAGCCGATGTCCTGAGCGCGTTCCGAGAGTGGGCGTCCCCGCACCACTTCGGCGAGATAGAAGGCGAGATGGCCGCCGTCGAGCATCGGAATCGGCACCAGATTGAGCAGGCCGATCGACACCGACAGAAGCGCCACGAGGTTGAGCAGGGCGAGGAAGCCGCCGCCCGCCACTTCGCCGGAGATCTGGGCGACCCGGATCGGCCCGCCGAGCTGGTCGGCCGACTCGCGTCCGGAGAACACGCCTGCGACATAGGAGCCGGTGCGCTCGATCACGAACCAGGTTTCGGCGATGCCGGCGGCCAATCCGTCGATCGGTCCGAAACGGACCAGACGGCGGTCGGCCGGATCGGCCGAGGCCTGGATGCCGAGCAGGCCGCGGCGCTGGGTGCCGAACCGCCCCTTCTCCTCGACCAGCCGCGGCGTCACCATCAGGTCGAGCCGGCGCCCGTCACGGTCGATGCCGACCGCGGTCGGCTGGCCGGCCCGGCCGGAGACCTGACGCATGATGTCGAGGAAGTTCGCGATCTTCACGCCGTCGATCTCGACGAGCAGATCGCCGGGGCGGATGCCCGCCGACTCGGCGGCGCTGCCGGAGGTCACCGCACCGACCCGCGGCAGAATGTCGAGCCGGCCGGCGGAGACGAACAGCGCGGTGAAGACCGCGACGGCGAGCAGCAGGTTGGCGATCGGGCCGGCGGCGACGATCGCCGCCCGCTTGCCGACCGACTGGGCCGGAAAGGACGTCGCCCACTCGTCGGCGCCCATCGCGGCGAGACCTTCGCGGTCCGGCGTCGAAGCGGCGCCGTCGTCGCCGACGAACTTGACGTAGCCGCCGAGCGGAATCAGGGCGATCCGCCAGCGGGTGCCGCGACGGTCGTTCCAGCCGAGGAGTTCGGGGCCGAAGCCGATCGAGAAGGTCTTCACCCCGACGCCGCACCAGCGGGCGACGAGGAAGTGCCCGAGCTCGTGGACGAACACGACGATCGTCAGCACGAGCAGAAACGGCGGCACGTAACCCGTCAGGGCCGACGCAGCACTGTTCAGAAAGCCCATTTCAACCCCTGTCCCACCGGCCGCGGCCGGATCCCGGACGCATTCTGCCACGTCAAAAGTGAACGAACCATCCCCGTGAACGGTTCCCGGCACGATCGTGAAAGGATGTTCACCAGAACAGCAGCGCGACCGGATCGCCGCCGCCACGCACGAGCGTCACCAGAAACGCGACGACGGCGGCTGCGACGAGGCCGTCGACCCGGTCGAGGATGCCGCCGTGGCCGGGGATGATCCGGCCGGAATCCTTCACCCCGAACCGCCGCTTCAGCGCGGATTCGAAGAAGTCTCCGGCCTGAGCGGCGACCGACAGGACGGCGCAGAGCAGGAGAATCGGAGCGAGCCGCGGAGCGCCGGCGGCGAAGGCGACCGCGGTGCCGGCGACGATCGCCGCGGCGAGGCCGCCGAGCCCGCCCGACCAGGTCTTCTTCGGCGAGACCGCCGGCCAGATCTTCGGGCCGCCGATCGCGCGTCCGGTGAAATAGGCGGCGATGTCGGTCGCCCAGACGACCGCGAACAGGAAGAAGATCACGAAGACGCCGGTGTCGCCTTCGCGCAGCGCGATCAGCGAGATCGACGGAAGGACGGCGTAGATCGCACCGATCGGAGCCCAGGCCGCGGCGTCGCTCGGGGCGGTCGCCGAGGCCCGGGCCTCCCGCGATGCGAGGAAGAAGCCGAGGGCGATGCCGGCGAGCGCGACGACCAGTGCCGGAACGAAGAAGCCGGAGAGGCGAACCATGAGGCCGAAGGCCGCGGTCGTCACGGCGGCCGTGCCGAGAAGTGCGAGCCGCTTCGGCCCGAAGGATCGGCCGAGGGTGATGGTCGCCCATTCGGAGGCCATCACGGTGGCGCAGAAGACGACCAGCAGCAGCCAGCCGGTGCCGCCGAAGAAGGTCAGGCCGAGCGCCACCGGGCCGATCACCGCGGCGGAGAGGATGCGCAGGCGCAGTTCGGGATTGGCGGCGGCGGACTTCGGCGCCGGCCGGTCGGTTTCGGTCATCTCGCCCCCTGGCGCGCACCGATGCCGCCGAAGCGGCGCTCGCGGCCGTTGTATTCGCGGATCGCCGCGTCGAACTCCGCCTCGTCGAAGTCCGGCCAGGTGACCGGCGAGAAGACGAATTCGGAATAGGCCGACTGCCAGAGCAGGAAGTTCGACAGCCGCTGCTCGCCCGAGGTGCGGATCACCAGGTCCGGGTCGGGCGTGCCGGCGGTGTAGAGGCGGGCGTCGATGGTCTCGGCGGCGATCGCCTCGGGGGCGAGCCGGCCGGCGGCGACGTCGGCGGCGATCGAACGCATCGCCTCGGTGATCTCGGCGCGCGAGCCGTAGTTGAAGGCGATCACCAGATTGAGGCCGGTGTTGCCGGCGGTCAGCGACTCGGCCTCGTCGAGCAGGCCGGCGATGTCGGCGGCGAGCCCGTGACGATCGCCGATCACCCTGATGCGGACGCCTTCGGCATGCAGCTCGGCGAGGTCGCGGCGGACGAAGAAGCGCAGCAGGCCCATCAGGAAGCCGACCTCCTCGGCCGGCCTCCGCCAGTTCTCCGAGGAGAACGAGTAGAGCGTCAGATGGGCGACGCCGATGTCGGAGGCGTGGCGGATGATCCGCCGCAGCGTCTCCATGCCCTTGCGATGGCCTTCGGTGCGGGGCAGGCCGCGGGCCTGCGCCCAACGGCCGTTGCCGTCCATGATCACGGCGACATGGGCCGGCACATCGCCGTCCGTCCCCGATCCGCCGATCTCGGCCGGTTCGTCCTTCGCCTGGGTCATGGCACCTCCGCGCCGTTCGGCCGTCGATCAGACGCGGGTGATGTCCTGCTCCTTCACCGCGAGCATCTTGTCGATCTCGACGATGGTCTCGTCGGTGAGCTTCTGGACGCGGTCCTGCAGGCGGCTCTCCTCGTCCTCGCTCATGCCGTCCTTGACCGCCTTCTTCAGCGAATCGATGCCGTCGCGGCGGATGTGGCGGATCGAGACGCGGGCGGCCTCGGCGTATTTGTGGGCGACCTTGACCAGTTCCTTGCGGCGGTCGGCGTTGAGTTCGGGGATCGGCACCCGCATGGTGGCGCCTTCGACGATCGGGTTCAGGCCGAGATTGGCCTCGCGGATCGCCTTCTCCACCGCGTGCGCCATCGAGCGGTCCCAGACCGAGACGAGCAGCATCCGCGGCTCGGGAACCGAGACGGTGGCGACCTGATTGAGCGTCATCCGCTGGCCGTAGGCCTCGACGGTGACCGGCTCCAACAGATTGGTGGAGGCGCGGCCGGTCCTGAGACCCGCCAACTCGTCCTTGAAGACCTGGACCGACTGATGCATGCGGCGCTTGAGGTCTTCGATGTCGAACTTGTGTGCCATGGGATTTCCTCGAGGGATGCGACCGCTGCGATGGAGCGGAAAGTCGCGGCCGGGGGGACCGGCGGTCTCCCGACGGGTGCCGTCGGGCATGATGGAGCGCCGCCGGAGGGACGGCGGGATCCCGTCAGTCGCGACCGGCGACCACGGTGGCCCGGCCCGTGCCCTCCAGGACGCCGGCGAGCGCGCCCGGCTCCTGCAGCGAAAACACGATTATCGGAATCCCGTTGTCGCGGGCAAGAGCGAAAGCCGAAGTGTCGAGCACCTTGAGATCGCGACGGATCGCTTCGTCGAAGCTGAGACGGTCGAAACGGGTGGCGGTGGGATCCTTCTTGGGGTCGGCGGTGTAGATGCCGTCGACGTTGGTCGCCTTGAGGATCGCGTCGCAGCCCATCTCGCTCGCCCGCATCGCGGCGGTCGTGTCGGTGGTCAGATAGGGGGTGCCGAGGCCGCCGCCGAACAGCACCACGCCGTCGCGCCGGAAGGCGGCGCGGGCCTGACGCTGCGTGAAGGTGTCGCAGACGGTGGGAACCGCGAGGCCGGAGAGTACTTCGGCGGAGAGCCCGCGGGCGGCGAGCGCCTCGCGCATGGCCAGCGCGTTCATCAGCGTCGCCATCATGCCCATGTGGTCGCCGGTGATCCGGTCGGTGCCCTGCTTCTCCAACCAGGCGCCGCGGAACAGGTTGCCGCCGCCGATGACGATGCCGATCTCGGCGCCGAGCGCGCGGGCGGCGACGATGTCGTCGGCGATCCGGCCGACCACGGTCGCGTCGATACCGAGCGGCTGCGATCCGGCGAGGGCTTCGCCGGAGAGCTTCAGGAGAACACGTTTCCAGGCCAGCTTCGTCATCTCGCGCTCTCCCGTGGGCGTGCCGAACGCCGGCCCGCACCGATCCTCTCGACACATGGGAAGGGCGCCGGTCGGAAACCAGCGCCCTCCCCTTCGAATCTCTCGACTGCCGGACGTCCGTCGGACGGCCGGCGGTCCATCAGTGGCCGGCCGCCGCCGCGACTTCCGCCGCGAAGTCGGAGGCTTCCTTCTCGACGCCTTCGCCGAGCACCAGACGGACGAAGGCGGTGACCTTCACCGGCGCACCGATCTCCTTGGCGACCGCCTCGACGGCGGCTTCCACGGTCTGGTCGGGGTTGATCACGAAGGCCTGCTTGAGCAGGGTGATCTCTTCGTAGAACTTGCGGATCCGGCCTTCGACCATCTTCTCGATGACCTGTTCCGGCTTGCCGGACTGGCGGGCCTGATCGACGAAGATCGCCTTCTCGCGCTCCAGCACCGAAGCGTCGACCTCTTCCGGACGCACCGCGATCGGCTGAGCGGCGGCGACGTGCATGGCGATCTGCTTGCCGAGGGCGGCGAGCTTCGCCTTGTCGCCGGTCGACTCGAGGCCGACCAGGACGCCGATCTTGCCGAGGCCGTCGGCGACCGAGTTGTGGACGTAGGAGGCGACGACGCCCTCGGAGACCGAGAGAGCGGCGGCGCGGCGCAGGGCCATGTTCTCGCCGATGGTGGCGATCGCGTCGGTGATCGAATCGGCGATCGACTTGCCGGTCGCCGGCAGGGTCGCGGCGGCGATCGCGGCGACCTCGCCGGAGGTGCCGAGGGCGACCTGGGCGATGCCGCGCACCAGACCCTGGAACTGCTCGTTGCGGCCGACGAAGTCGGTCTCGGAGTTCACTTCGACCACCGCGGCGCGGTTGCCGTCGGTGGCGACGCCGACGAGGCCTTCGGCGGCGGTGCGGCCGGACTTCTTGGCGGCCTTGGACAGGCCCTTCTTGCGCAGCCAGTCGACGGCCGCCTCGATGTCGCCGCCGTTCTCGGTCAGCGCCGTCTTGCAGTCCATCATGCCCGCGCCGGTGAGCTCGCGCAGATCCTTCACCTGGGAAGCAGAGATCGCCATGTTCGCCTCTGTGGATTTCGTCTCGTCGATCGGAGCGGCGGATGCCGCGGCGCGTCGGCCGGCGTTTCGCGGCCGAGGGGGCGGCCCGCCTCGAAGATGTCCGGAGGAACTCGGCCGATCGGCGTCCGATCGGGCGGGTGCGGCGGCTCCGGCGACCGCGCCCACGTCACGGAACCGAGGTTCCGCGACGGAGAGATGACGGCCGACGCGGGGTGCGCCGGCCGTCGTCGATGATCAGGCGGTCTCGCCGTCGAGGGCCGGCTCTTCGATCGGCGTCTCGGCTTCGCCGACGTCGACGCCCATGTCGCCCTGCGAGCGCGACAGACCGTCGATCGCGGCGCGCGCCACGAGGTCGGTGTAGAGCGCGATGGCGCGGCCGGCGTCGTCGTTGCCCGGGATCGGATAGGTGATGCCTTCCGGATCGCAGTTCGAATCGAGGATCGCGGCGACCGGGATGCCCAGACGCTTGGCCTCCTGGATGGCCAGGGACTCACGGTTGGTGTCGATCACGAACACCAGATCCGGCAGGCCGCCCATGTCCTTGATGCCGCCGAGCGACCGGTCGAGCTTGATCCGCTCGCGGTCGAGGTTCAGACGCTCCTTCTTGGTCAGAAGAGCGGCTTCGCCGGCCAGCGACTCCTCGATCTTGCGCAGGCGCTGGATCGAGTTGGAGATGGTCTTCCAGTTGGTCAGCATGCCGCCGAGCCAACGGGCGTTGACGAAGTACTGGGCCGAACGGCGGGCGGCGTCGGCGACCGGCTCCTGAGCCTGGCGCTTGGTGCCGACGATCAGCACGCGACCGCCGCGGGCCACCGTGTCGGAGATCGCCTTCAGCGCCTGGTGCAGCAGCGGCACCGTCTGGGCGAGGTCGATGATGTGGATGTTGTTGCGGGCGCCGAAGATGAACTGCGCCATCTTCGGGTTCCAGCGATGCTTCTGGTGACCGAAGTGGACGCCGGCTTCGAGCAGCTGACGCATCGTGTAGTCGGGCAGAGCCATGGCCCGTATCTCCTGTTGACCGGTTGGACCTCCGCGGGCCGTGTGATCTCCGGAAACGGAGACACCGGAAGGACGCTTGCCATCGGAACCGTCGGTTCCGACCGAGCGCCCTCGGCTCGCGTGTGGAATGGCCGCGCTTATAGGGGCGCGGTCGCGACTTGGCAAGAGTTTCGCCGAATTCAGACGGTTCCCGGGGTTCCGCGGGGGCCGTAGACCACCGAGGCACGGGCCTCGAAGGCTTCGGCGAAGCGGCGGAAGGCGCGTTCGAACATCGCCCCCATCAGCACACCGAGGGTGCGCGAGCGGAATTCCCACTCGATGAAGAAGCGCACCATGGTGCCGCCGCCGGGCAGAGCCTCGAAGGTCCAGCGGTTGTCGAGCCGGCGGAAGGGACCGTCGAGATACTCGACGGCGATCGACGGCTGGGTCGGGTCGAGCCGCACCCGGCTGGTGAAGGTCTCCCGCACCACCTTGTAGGCGACGGTCATGTCGGCGACGAGCACCGTGGTGCCGTCGTCCTGCGGGCGGCGACCGCGGATCTTCAGCGCTTCGCAGAGCGGCAGGAACTTCGGATAGTTCTCGACGTCGGCGACGAGAGCGAACATCTCGGCCGGCGAATGGAGGACTCTGCGGGTCGTCTCAAACCTGGGCATGCACACCGTTGCGGTGGACTCCACCGCCCTCGCCGAGATAGGTGGCGACGTCGGCTCGCGTCGCGAAGCGATGAACCGTCAGGTGGGCACCGTGACGGGTCAGCGCTTCGAGGATACGCGGTCGATGGATCCGGCGGAAGCCCATCACGTAGCGCAGGAACTCGCGATCGAAGCGCTCCGGGCATTCCGGCGCCATGTCGGGCCGGGTGTGGCCGTAGCCGGCGATCATCCGCTTCAGCACGCTCGCCATGCAGATGACGGTCGGCAGGTCGAACCAGAAGACGGTGTCGGCCCGCACCAGCCGTTGTTCGAGGCAGCCGCCGTAGTTGCCGTCGAGAATCCAGTTGTCGCCGGCGACCAGCTCCCGGTGGCGGTCCAGCCATTCGGCCCGATCGGACGCCTGCCAGCCGGGGCGCCAGAACTCGGCGTCGAGGTGGACGAGGGGCAGACCGGTCTCCTCGGCGAGGAGCCGTGCGAACCGCGACTTGCCCGCTCCCGAACAGCCGATCACCGCGACACGGCGCATGGTTCCCCTCCCCGTCTCAGTCCGCCCGGTTCGCCGCCTTGGCCGCCCGCGCCGCCTTCAGTCGGGCGAAGTCCTCGCCCGCGTGGTGCGACGACCGCGTCAGCGGACTCGCCGAGACCATCAGGAAGCCCTTGGTGTAGGCCACCGTCTCGTAGCTCTTGAACTCTTCCGGGGTGACGAAGTTCGACACCTCGTGATGCTTCCGAGTCGGCTGGAGGTACTGGCCGATGGTGAGGAAGTCGACGTCGGCCGACCTGAGGTCGTCCATCAACTGGAGCACCTCGTTGCGCTCCTCACCGAGGCCGACCATGATGCCGGACTTGGTGAACATCTCCGGATCGAGTTCCTTGACCCGCTGCAACAGGCGGATCGAGTGGAAATAGCGGGCGCCCGGGCGGACCGTCAGATAGTTCCGCGGCACCGTCTCGAGGTTGTGGTTGTAGACGTCGGGCTTCGCCGCCACCACGGTCTCCAGCGCCCCCTCCTTCCGCAGGAAGTCCGGGGTCAGAACCTCGATCGTGGTCTGGGGCGAGCGGGCGCGGATCGCACGGATGGTCGCGGCGAAATGTTCCGCACCGCCGTCGGCGAGATCGTCACGGTCGACCGAGGTGACGACGACGTGCAGGAGCCCCAGCTTCTCGACCGCGTTGGCGACGTTCTCGGGCTCTTCGGGATCGAGCGGCAGCGGCTTGCCGGTGGCGACGTTGCAGAAGGCGCAGGCCCGGGTGCAGACCTCGCCCATGATCATGAAGGTCGAATGGCGCTTCGACCAGCACTCGCCGATGTTCGGGCAGCTCGCCTCTTCGCAGACGGTCACGAGCTTGTTGTCGCGGACGATCTGCTGGGTTTCGTTGTAGACCGGCGACCCCGGCGCCTTGACCCTGATCCACTCGGGTTTGCGGGCGACCGGCGTGTCCGGCCGGTTCGCCTTTTCCGGATGCCGAGGGCGCTTGCCCCCGAGCGTGTCGACGACGGTGACCATCACGTCCCCTTCCAACGGCCCCTCGGTCGGGTGGTCGGACCAATCGACAACCCCTACTTTCGGACCTTCATTCGATATTCCAGATATAACGCCCGACCCGCGAGAACAAGCGAGGCGAGCGCCGATTCGACTCCGACTCAGCGGATTCTTCGCCCTTGCGAAACCTCGATCGGGGCGATCGGACGTCCCTTGGGGTCGAGTTCGACCGTCAGGACGTCACCGCCGTCGACGGGCTCGGCGAGGGTGACGGTGCCGCTGCGACCGGACTGGGTCCAGGCAATCGGGGCGGGTCCGCCCTCGGCGGAATAGACGAGGGTGGATACACCCTTGGGTGGTATGATCCTCAGTTGTAGGACGATCCGGCCGGCGCCGCAATCGGCTCGGCTGGTCTCCCAACGGGTTCCCTCGGCACTGCCGTGGGCGACGACCCGGTTCGGGCAGAGGTCGCGGGCCAGGCGGTCGGCGAGCAGCGACGGCCCCAGGGTCAGAATCAGCGCTCCGGCCGCCGCGGCGAGCAACACGATACGTCCACGCCGTCGGTGCCGGTCCTGCCCGGCGATCTCGTCCGCCACCATCTCGCCCTCGTCCAAGGATCGTGCCGGGCTACCTAGGGTCACTCGGGCTGCGGACAACCCGTGCGGCGGGCGGTGAGGACGAGAATGTCGCGGGGGCCGGGAATCGAAGCCCTCCGAAGCGTGTGTCAGGGCTCCACCCGATCCACAGAAGTCTTTGACCGGTCATCCGAATGGGCTATGGTCGCGCACCTCGCGGCGCGTGTGGACGGGTGTCTTCGCCACGCCTCGGGGTTCGCACCCGGCGCCGAGGTTCCGCCATTGCCGATCCGTTCGGATCGACGCCGCAATTCCGGCCATCTTTCGTCCGACGGATCTCAGTCATGGATCGCCGAGACTTCCTGACTTCGTCCCTGGCCGCGGCCGCCGCCCTCGTCGAGGTCGGCGCGGCGCTTGCGCAGGACGTGGTCACCCCCGTCCCCGTTCCGCCGGCCAAGAAGCCCGAGTCGGACGAAGGACCGGTCGCCTTCTCTTTCGCGTCGCTCAAGGACGAGGCGCGCAAGCGCGCCGCTCAGCCCTGGACCGAGCCGGATTCCGGCGTGCCTCAGCGGTTCCGCGATCTGCCGTTCGATCAGTATCGCGAGATCCGCTGGAAGCGCGACCGGATGGTGTGGCGCGACGACCGCGTCGCCTTCCGGCTGGAGCCGATGGCGGCCGGATCGGTCTACAATCGGGCGGTCGAGGTCCGGCTGGTCGACGGTGGCAAGGCGCTGCCGATCGTCGCGGATCGCGAGCAGTTCGACTGGGGGCCGGTGAAGCCGTCGGAGGACGGTGTCGCGGTGCCGCTGTCGGGGGTCAAGCTGCGGCGGCCCGGCGACGCGAATCGGATGCCGGAATTCGCGGTGTTCCAGGGGGCGTCCTACTTCAAGGCGCTGGCCAAGGGACTGCACTACGGGCTGACCGCCCGCGGGCTGGCGATCAACACCGCCGACCCGGCCGGCGAGGTGTTCCCCGGCTTCACCCGCTTCTACGTCGAGCGGCCGGAGGAGAGCGCCCAGTCGATCCGCGTCTATGCGCTGCTCGAGGCGAAGCCGGTGGTGGGCGCCTATCGCTTCACGCTCCGGCCGGGCGACGAGACGGTGATCGACGTCGAGCTCACTCTGTTCCCGCGCGAGGAGATGACCCACATCGGGCTCGGCGCGCTCAACACGATGTTCCTGTTCGGCGGGATCGGTCGGACCCGGTTCGACGACGTGCGCCAGGCGGTGCATCTCTCCGACGGGCTCAGGGTGGTCACCGGCCAGGGCGAACAGCTCTGGCGGCCGACCGCCAATCCGAAGAATCTCCAGATCTCCGCCTTCGGCGACGAGAATCCGCTCGGTTTCGGCCTCGTCCAGCGGGCCCGCGAGTACACCGACTACATGGACCTCGACAACCGCTGGGACCTCCGGCCCTCGGCCTGGGTGGAACCGGTCGGCGACTGGGGCAAGGGGTCGGTGGTGTTGGTCGAGATCCCGTCGGAAGGCGAGATCAACGAGAACATCGTCGCCTACTGGCGGCCGAAGGCCAAGCTGCCGGCCGGACAGGAGTTCTCCGCCGCCTACCGTCTGCACTGGAAGGGCGACGGGGTCCTGCCGCAGGGGCTGGGCTACGTCGACGACACCCGCGAGGGCCAGGGCGCGGAAGCCGGATGGCGGCGCTGGGCGATCGACTTCGTCGGGCCGATGCCGGCACCCGGGCAGGTCAAGCTGGTCGCCTCGACTTCGGCCGGCCGGCTGGTCAATCCGACGCTGAAGCCCAATCCGGTCACCGGTGGCTACTGCGTCGTCTTCGATCTCGATCCGCGCAACGCTCCGCTGGCGGAGCTGCGCGTCCAGTTGACCGATGGAACCAAGCCGGTCAGCGAGACCTGGCTCTACCGGTGGGTGGCATGAACTCCGACGATCATTCGAGTGCATCCCGGACGCCCGAGATCCGACGCGAGCGGGTTCCGCGCGCGATGGTCCCGCCGGTGCCGACCGAAGCTCCGATCGAGATGCCGGTGCAGAGGCTCGACCGCTGGAAGGGACCGCGGGCGACGGAGGTCGACGGAGCGCCGCGCTTCGTCACCTCGCTGACCCGGCTGTTCGTGTTCGGCGGCGGGGCGCTGCTCTCGGCCTACGGCGTGCGCGAGATGGTCGGCGTGGTGTCGGCCGGCGGCATCGTCGGCCTGGAATGGCCGCTGATCGTGTTCTTCGGCCTGACCTTCACCTGGATCGCCCTGTCGGCGACCAGCGGCGTCGCCGGGTTCGTCGCCGGGTTCTTCGAGAAGAAGCCGACGAATCTCGATCGCCCGCTCGAAGCGGTCACCGCGCTGGTGATGCCGGTCTACAACGAGAGTCCGGCCCGCACGATCGGGGCGCTCGAGGCGATGGCCGAAGAGATCATCGCCCGCGGCGAGGGCGGCCAATTCGAGATCTTCGTCTGCTCCGACACCACCGATCAGACGGTGTGGATCGAAGAAGAGATGGCGATCGACCGGCTGCGCGGCCGGCTCGGAGACCGGATGAAGGTCTGGTATCGCCGCCGCCACAAGAACATCGCCCGCAAGGCCGGCAACATCCAGGACTTCGTCACCCGTTGGGGCGGGCGCTACGAGCACATGCTGGTGCTCGACGCCGACAGCCTGATGTCGGGCTCGACGCTGATCACCATGGCGCGGCTGATGGAGGACGACCCGAAGGCCGGGATCATCCAGACCCTGCCGGTGATCGCCAACCGCAACTCGCTGTTCGCCCGCCTGCAGCAGTTCGCCGGCCGCATCTACGGTCCGGTGATCGCCCGCGGGCTCGCCATCTGGCACGGCCGCGACGGCAACTATTGGGGCCACAACGCGATCATCCGGACCCGCGCCTTCGCCGAGTGTTGCGGTCTGCCGGAACTGCGGGGCCGCAAGCCGTTCGGCGGTCACGTGCTCAGCCACGACTTCGTCGAGGCGGCGCTGATCCGGCGCGGCGGCTGGGGCGTCTACATGGTGCCCTGGCTCGGCGGCTCCTACGAGGAGAGCCCGCCGTCGCTGCTCGACGTGGCGATCCGCGACCGGCGGTGGGCACAGGGCAATCTCCAGCACATCGGCGTGCTGCCGACCCGCGGTCTGGCCTGGCCGTCGCGCGTCCATTTCGCCACCGGCATCATGAGCTACCTCGCCTCGCCGATCTGGCTGTTGCTGCTGATGGTCGGTCTCGCCCTGGCGCTGCAGGCGCGGTTCATCCGGCCGGAGTACTTCTCCAAGGAGTTCTCGCTCTATCCGGCGTGGCCGCGGTTCGACAGCGAACGGGCCCTGCAACTTTTTCTGGTCACCATGGCGGTGCTGCTGCTCCCCAAGGTGCTCGGCACGATCGAGTCGATCCTGCGCTCCGAGGTCCGCAAGCGCTCCGGCGGGACCATCGCGATCGTCGTCGGAATGCTGCTCGAGACGATCATCTCGGCCCTGGTGGCACCGGTGATGATGCTGTTGCAGAGCCGGCACGTCGCCGAGATCCTGCTCGGTGCCGATTCCGGCTGGAAGACCCAGCGGCGCGACGACGGCGGCATCCCGCTCGCCGAGGTGATCCGCCACCACTGGCAGCACGCGGCGATCGGCGCGCTGATGGCGGTCGCCGCCTATGTCATCTCGCCGGCGATCCTCGCCTGGATGGCGCCGACGCTGCTCGGTCTCGCCCTGGCGGTGCCGCTGTCCTGGCTCTCCGGATCGCTCGAGGCCGGGTTGTGGCTGAAGAAGTTGGGGCTGCTGCTGATCCCGGAGGAGACCGATCCGCCGCCGATCCTCGCCGCCGCCGCCCGCACCCAGGCGCTCGCCGAGACCGAACTGCCGGAGATCGAGGACGGGCTCACCGCGGTCGTCGAGAACCCGGAGATCCGCGACGTCCATGCCCGGATGTTCCTGCCGGTGCCACTCCGGCCGCGCGGCCGGCCCGACCTCGAACCGGTGATGGCCGCCGCCAAGATCGACGAGGCGACCGACTTCTCGGAAGTGATCGCCTGGCTCGGCGAGAAGGAACGGATGGCGGTGCTCTGCGACCCGCGGCTGATCTCGTCGATCGACCGGCTGATCGCCGATCCGAAGCCGGCTCCCGCCCATCACGTCGAAGGCGAACCGCCGGCCAGAAGCTGACGTCGCGGGAGGTGATCGTGGGCGCTCCGTTCGGAGCGTCCCGGCCCGGCCTGTCGTAACGGCATGTCCCTGCGGAAGGTGGTCGGAAGCAGGGCGGGCATCGCGTCATGCGCCTGCGACATATCGACCGAATGTCGACATGCGTTTTTCGCATTCATGAAAAATCTAGTTCATTCAATGTGTTGGCCGGCGGTTCGGCGATTTTGCCGCGGCGCCGGGATCGTTTAGGAAGACCGGCCCGTTCGGTTCGGGGCCGCGGTGGAGCCGCGCCGGCCCGATCGGGTCCGCCGGAGCCCGGGGGCTTCCCTGCCGATCGGCATCTTCCTCCCACGATCACCGGACACGCCAGATGAGTTCCTCGAACGCGCACGACGCGACCGCCAATCCCGCGCCCCTCGGCCTGATGGGCTTCGGCATGACGACCGTGCTCCTCAACCTCCACAATGCCGGCTTTTTTCCGCTCGACACGATGATCCTGGCGATGGGGATCTTCTACGGCGGCTTCGCCCAGATCATCGCCGGGGTGATGGAATGGCGCAAGGGCAACACCTTCGCCGCCACCGCCTTCACCAGCTACGGCATGTTCTGGCTGTCGCTGGTCGGGCTGATCGTCCTCCAGCACGCCCCGATCGGCGTCGCCGGACCGGCCAAGGCGACGGCGATGCCGGCCTTCCTCGGCATGTGGGGCGTGTTCACCGCGGTGCTGTTCGTCGGCACGCTCAGGCTCAACCGGGCGCTCCAGGTGGTGTTCGGTTCGCTCACCGTGCTGTTCGTCCTGCTGGCGCTCGGAGACGCCACCGGCAACGAGGAGATCACCCGGATCGCCGGCTTCGAAGGCCTGTTCTGCGGCGCTTCGGCGATCTACGCCGGGCTCGCTCAGGTGCTGAACGAGGTCTACGGCCGCACCGTGTGGCCGATCGGGCCGGTCGCCCGCGCCTGAAGCGGGTCGTCTTTCGAGAAACGAGAAGCGCCGCCCCGGGCCGGGACGGCGCTTCTTTCGTTCCGACGGTCGAAGTCAGGCGGCGCGGACGGTGCTCAGGAACTTGTCCACCTCGTCGTGCAGCAGATCCGACTGGCGGCCGAGTTCGTTCGCCGCATCGAGCACCCGATTGGCGGCGGTGTTCGATTCGGACGCTGCGGCGGTCACACCGACGATGTTGGAGGAGACGTCGGTGGTGCCCTTCGACGCTTCCTGGACGTTGCGGGCGATCTCGCCGGTCGCCGCGCCCTGGCCGTCGACCGCGCTCGAGATGGTGGCAGTGATCTCGCTCATCGTCTCGATCGTTCGGCCGATCCCGACGATCGCCTGGGCCGCCTCGTCGGTGGCGGTGCGGATCGCGCCGATCTGGCCGGAGATCTCGGCGGTCGCCTTGGCGGTCTGGTCGGCGAGCTGTTTGACCTCGGCGGCGACCACCGCGAAGCCCTTGCCGGCATCGCCGGCACGAGCCGCCTCGATCGTCGCGTTGAGGGCCAGCAGGTTGGTCTGGCCGGCGATGTTGTCGATCAGGCCGAGAATCGAGCCGATCTTCTCGGCGGCGGTCGAGAGGCCCTTGACCCGGTCGTTGGTCTCGTTCGCCTCGCCGACCGCCTTGTGGGCGATCTCCGCCGACTTCTGGACCTGACGGGCGATGTCGGCGACCGAGAACGACAGTTCCTCCGCCGCGGTGGCGACCGAAGCGACGTTGGCGGACGCCTGTTCGGAGGCCGCGGCGACCGAGGTCGAGCGGGCGGCGGTCGCTTCCGCCGTGGTGCCGAGGGCGCGGGCGGTCGTCTGCAACTCGCCGGCGGCGTCGGCGACCCGGCGGACGATCACCCCCACCGCCGCATCGAAGCGGTCGGCGAGTTCGATCATCTCGGCCCGACGCCGTTCGGCGGCGCGGCGTTCTTCTTCGGCTCGGGCACCGCGCAGGCGTTCCGATTCGGTCATCGTGTCGCGGAACACCGCCATGGTCTTGCCGAGCGCGCCGATCTCGTCCTCCCGCGTGGTGAACGGTGCCTCGGTGGCGAGATCGCCCTCGGCGAGGCGGACCATTCGGTCGCGGATGATCTCCAGCGGGCGGACCACCCGGCGTCCGACGAACCAGAAGCAGACGGCGGCCGCGATCAGCGCCAGCACGGAGAGCGCGATCCGTCCCTGGAACTGCGCGTAGGCGGCATCGCGTTCGGCGGTCGCCCGCATCTCGGCGGCGACCAGCAGCGCGTCGGCGGCCGCCACCGCATATCCGAGCCGCGGCAGGATGAAGGCGTTCCAGCTGGCGGAGTTCAGTGGGATCTTGCCGCCGGCCATGATCGTGGAGACGTAGTTGCCGTAGAGCGCCACCGCCTCGGGGGAGAAGTTCTCCGCTTCCGCCCGGGTGATCGCCTCGGCGACCGAGGGAGGCAGGACCAGCCCGTCGATGGTCGCCTTCATCGCTTTCCAGGCGATCTGCGCCTGACCGACGTTGGTCTGTACCCGGACCAGCTGGTCCGGCGGCAGAGCGAGGCCGGAGACGGCGTTGCCGGTCAGGAGGGCCGCCTCGCCGGCATGGCTGCGCACCAGCCAGACCAGCGCCTTCGCCTGGAACAGCTTGTCGATCTCGGGATCGCCGAGCAGGACGTCTCGGGTGATCGATCCGCCCATCTCGTCGAGCCCGTCGATCAGAGCGACCTCGTCGCGGGCGTAATCGGCGGCGAGGCCGGCGCGCCGCTGCGCCTTGGGCAGACGGACCTGCTCCGTCATCTCCTGCTGCAGGGCGACGAACCGGCGATCGAGATCGGCGAGGGCGGCCCCCTTGCGGGCGATCTCGGGATCCGGGTGGGCCTTCAGGCGTTCCACCGCACGCGCCACCGCGGGCATGCCGATCGCACGGGCCTCCCGGATCGCCTTGTTCTCGACCGTCACCGCCGCCTCCGACTGGAGCTCGCGGTTGGCGTTGGAGCGGTCGATCCGCAGATTGGCCATGCCGGTGAACATGTCCTTCATCACGATGACCGCATCGAGGATGCGTTCCGTGACCCGGACGCGCTGCCAGGCGGCGATTCCTTCCATCGAGCAGATGGTCAGGAACCCGAGGGCGAACAGCCCGATGATTCCGCGTAGAATGCGACTGACCGTGAACCTCGGCATGTTGTCCTCCGACCGCGCACCGAACGGCGATGCACGCGAGGCATCTTCCGGGAGGAACTGTAATTGCAGGTTAGCGGTATCCGATTATGTCGAACGACATCGTCGGCGCCGGTCGATCGCCCCTCGGGCGAAACGGCGGGCTCTTCCGCTCGAGCCGGTGTGGGCCGGCCGCGGGGATCCGCGTCGCATTCCGATCGGGTGATCGCGGCACCGGACCGGGCGCCTCAGAGCGGCGGCAGGTCGCCCCGCGCCCAGTCGGCTTCGATCTCCGCCTTCGTCTCGGCGAAACGCCCGGTTTCGATGCCGGCACGGAGCTTCGCCATCAGGCTCTGGTAGTAGGCGACGTTGATCCAGGTCAGAAGCATCGCGCCGAGCGATTCGCCGGTGCGGACCAGATGGTGCAGGTAGGCGCGCGACCAGTCGCGGGCGGCAGGGCAATCGCTGGTCTCGTCGATCGGCCGGGGATCGTCGGTGTGGCGGGCGTTCCTGAGGTTGATCTTGCCGAAGCGGGTGTAGGCGAGGCCGTGGCGGCCGGCGCGGGTCGGCATCACGCAGTCGAACATGTCGATGCCGCGCTCGACACCGCCGAGGATGTCCTGCGGCGTGCCCACCCCCATCAGGTAGCGCGGCCGGTCGGCGGGCAGCAGCGGCGCCGTCGCCTCGATCACCCGGAACATCACCTCCTGCGGTTCGCCGACCGCGAGGCCGCCCAGCGCATAGCCGTGGAAGCCGATCGCCGTCAGCCCGGCGGCGGAACGGGCGCGCAGATCGAGATCGTCGCCGCCCTGGACGATGCCGAAGACGCCGTGGCCGCGCCGGCCGAAGAACGCCGCCTTCGAGCGCTCGGCCCAACGCAGCGACAGCTCCATCGCGCGGGCCATCTCCTTCTTCTCGGCGGGCAGGCCGACGCATTCGTCGAGCTGCATCTGGATGTCCGAGCCGATCGCCGCCTGGATCTCCAGGCTGCGCTCCGGGGTCAGCATGTGCTTGGAACCGTCGACGTGGCTGCGGAAGGCGACGCCCTGCTCGGTGATCTTCCTGAGCTTGGCCAGCGACATCACCTGGAAGCCGCCGGAATCGGTGAGGATCGGATGCGGCCAGTTCATCAGCCGATGCAGGCCGCCGAGCGCGGCGATCCGTTCGGCGCCGGGCCGCAGCATCAGGTGATAGGTGTTGCCGAGCAGGATGTCGGCGCCGGTCGCGCGGACCTGATCGGGGTAGAGGCACTTGACGGTGCCCTGGGTGCCGACCGGCATGAAGGCCGGCGTGCGGATCTCGCCGTGCGCCGTGGTCACCGTGCCGCGACGGGCGGTGCCGTCGGTCGCGGTGAGGGCGAAGCCGAACTCCGGGCCGGTGGGGGTGTCGGTGGCGTCGGTCATGGGGACTCCGGGAAGAGCAGCGAGGCGTCGCCGTAGGAATAGAAACGATAGCCGGTCGCCACCGCGTGCGCATAGGCGGCCTTCATCGTGGCGAGGCCGGAGAAGGCCGAGACCAGCATGAACAGGGTCGACTTCGGCAGGTGGAAGTTGGTCATCAGCGCATCGACCGAGCAGATCCGGCGGCCGGGGGTCAGGAAGATGTCGGTCGACCCGGCCCAGGCGGCGAGCCCCTCCCCGTCCCTCCAGGCGCTCTCCAGGATGCGCAGCGAGGTGGTGCCGACGGCGACGATCCGCCCTCCCCGCGCCCGGGTCGCGTTCAGCGCCGCCGCGGTCTCGGCGGTGAGCACGCCGCTCTCGGCGTGCATCCGGTGTTCGTCGGTGTCCTCGACCTTGACCGGCAGGAAGGTGCCGGCACCGACGTGCAGGGTGACGAAGTGGCGGGAGACGCCGGCCGCGTCGAGCCGGGCGAACAGGTCGGGAGTGAAGTGGAGGCCGGCGGTCGGGGCGGCGACCGCGCCCTCCTCGCGGGCGTAGATGGTCTGGTAGTCGGTGGTGTCGGCGTCGTCGGCGGCGCGGCGGGCGGAGATGTAGGGCGGCAGCGGCATCGCTCCGACCGAGCGGATCGCCTCGTCGAGGACCGGGCCGGCGAGGTCGAAGGCGAGATCGACGACCCCATCCTCGTCCTTGGCGGTGACCGAAGCCCACAGCTCGCCGATCAGACAGGCCCGTCCCGCCTCGCCGAACAGCACCCGGTCGCCCGGCTTCAGGCGCTTGCCGGGGCGGGCGAAGGCGCGCCAGCGGGCGGCGTCGATCCGTTCGATCAGATTGAAGGAGACGCGCGTGACCGCGTCGCCGCGACGGCGGGTGCCGTGGAGCTCGGCCGGGATCACCCGGGTGTCGTTGAACACCAGCGCGTCGCCGGCCCGCAGGAAGCCCGGCAGGTCGCCGACGGTGGCGTCGGTCAGCACCGCGTCCCCGTTCGGTCGGACGACCAGCAGCCGGGCGCTCTCGCGCGGGCTCGCCGGACGCAGGGCGATCCGCTCGGGCGGCAGATCGAAATCGAAGAGGTCGACGCGCATCGGGTCGTCTCGGTCGGCGCCTCCGGCCGGCGGGATCGGCTCGGAGGGGCCCGGTTGGTCGGAACCGGGCGTCGATCGTCCGGCGGAACCGCGACCATGCACCGGCGGCGGCACGACGAAAAGGCCGGTGTCGGCGACGGGCGGTCGAAAAGCCGACGGCCGGCACCCGTCGGGATGCCGGCCGTCGTCGGATCGGACGGAGCCGATCAGTTCGGGATGTCGGCGAGCACCTTCACCGAGATCATCTTGTCGGGATCGCGCACCGGCTCGCCGCGCTTGATCTTGTCGACGTTCTCCATGCCTTCGACGACCTTGCCCCACACCGTGTACTGGCGGTCGAGGAAGCGGGCGTCGTCGAAGCAGATGAAGAACTGCGAGTTGGCCGAGTTCGGGTTCTGGGCGCGGGCCATCGAGGCGGTGCCGCGGACGTGCGGCTCGGCGTTGAACTCTGCCGGCAGGTTCGGGTACTTCGAGCCGCCGGTGCCGGTGCCGTGCGGGCAACCGGTCTGGGCCATGAAGCCCTCGATCACCCGGTGGAACACGATCCCGTCGTAGAAACCTTCGCGCGCCAGCTTCTTGATGTGCTCGACGTGCTTGGGGGCGAGATCCGGCCGCATCGCGATCACCACCCGGCCCTTGGTGGTTTCGATGACGAGAGTATTTTCAGGATCGAGAGCAGTCATCGGATGACCTTTTCTTGGAGGGAGTCGATCGTCTTCTTCACGCGTGTCGGTCGTCGGGTGGCCCCGTGACCCCAGGCGGTCTCTGGGTTTTAAGGAGGATTCCCCTCATCTTATCGGTCGAAAACCGACGCGGGGCAACCCGTGTGGACACCATTCGGCGGATTTCGCACGGCATCACACGGACTTGTCGACAGTCTTGCGGCGACGCGGTTTCCGGGGCGTTGCTGCCGATCTGGCGGCGGCGGCGATCGCCCGGAGAGCCCAGTCGCGAAACACTTCGACGTCGTCGAAGACGTCTTCGGGTGCCCTTGCGTAACTCATCACCGTGCGGCGTCCGTCCTTCGTCGTGTAGGAGAAACGCGGCAGTCCGCGGGCCTCGTAGGCGGGAGACGTTTCGGCATCGACCTTGAAGTAGAGCGCGTCATCGGCGACGAGGCCGAACATGCGGCCGTCCGACATCAGAGCACAACCGCCGAACATCTTCTTGAAGGCGACCGGACCGAGCGGCTCGCAGAGCTCCCTGAGGTAGTCGACGAGACCGTCGCTCATGGCATCACCCTTCCGGCCGCGATCCAGCCGGCGATGTCGACGAAGGCCGGCCACAGCGAGGCGATCAACAGGGCGGCCATCGTCAGGTTGAACACGCGACGGCGCGCCGGTTGGCGCAGGAAACGGGCGACCAGCGTGCCGAACGCGGTCCACTGGACGACCGCGATCGAGGCGGTGACCAGCATCACTCCGAAGATCAGCGCGGCGCCGGCCGCGGCCGACCAGTCCTGCGGCACGTAGATCGAACTCGCGGAGATCGCGACGATCCAGGCCTTGACGTTGACCCACTGGAAGCCGACCGCGGCCATGAAGCCGAGCGGTCGGCCGACCGTGGTCCCGGCCCGTCCGCCGGACACGTCGATCTCGCCGCCGACCGGGGCCGCGGCGATCCGCCAGGCGAGCCAGAGCAGATAGACGACGCCGATCACCTCGATCGCCGCGTGCAGCCGCGGCTCCGCCCGGAACGCCGAGCCGAGGCCGAGGGCGACACAGGCGACCATCGCCGGCGAGCCGATCGCCACGCCGAGCATGTGCGGCACGGTCCGCCGGAACCCGTAGTTCACGCCGGAGGCCAGCAGCATCACGTTGTTCGGGCCGGGCGTCACCGCCGAAGCGAGCGAGAACAGGACGAGAGCGAGCAGTTGATCGGCGAAGCCGGGGGACATCTGGGGCTCGGGCTGGCGAGAGGGATCGCGGACTTCCGGGTCGCCGCCATGCTTGCCGCATCGCGTCGAGCGTGTCGACGGTGGACGGGGAATGCGAGCCCTTCGCCGGGCTCACACCTCGACCGGCCGGATCGACACCGATTCGCCGCAGCCGCAGGCGGAGATCTGGTTGGGGTTCTCGAAGACGAAGGTCGAGGCGAGCTTGTCGGTGCGGAAATCGACCGTCGTGCCGATGAGGAACAGGGTCGCCGCCGGATCGACGAAGACCTTCACCCCGTCGATCTCGACCACGTCGTCCTTCGGATCCGGCTCGGCCACCATCGAGAAGGCATAGGTCATGCCGGCGCAGCCGCCCTTGTCGATGCCGAGCCGCAGACCGGCCAGCGGCGTCGGAGAATTGGCGATCACCGAGCGGACCCGCTCCACCGCCGCCGGCGTGAGCTTCACCACCGGCATGTCACCGAACAGTCCCATGTCGTAAACCTCCGAAGCTTCAGTACATGTCGAGGGCGATGCGCGCCTCGTCGGACATGCGGCCCTGATCCCATGGCGGGTCGAACACCAGCGCGACCCTCACGTCGGCGACGCCCGGCACCGCCGAGACGGCGTTCTTCACCCAGTCCGGCATCTCGCCGGCCACCGGGCAGCCCGGCGCGGTCAGGGTCATGTCGATGGCGACGTTGCGGTCGTCGTCGATGTCGACCCGGTAGACGAGGCCGAGCTCGTAGATGTCGGCCGGGATCTCCGGGTCGTAGACGGTCTTCAGGGCGGCGACGATCTCTTCGGTCAGCCGGTTCAGCTCCGTCTCGGAGATCGCCGATCCCGCCGAGGTCGTCATCGGCCCGGGTCCGGCCGCGAAGTCATCGTCCCGTGCGTCCATGTCGTCCTCATGCGCGGCGGCCGACGACCGACCGCCGCATCCCTCAAGAGAAGAAGGCCTGCGCCTTGACCAGTCCGTCGACGAGGAGGTCGATCTCCTCGCGGGTGTTGTAGAGGCCGAACGAAGCCCGGCAACTCGAAGTCACCCCGAAGCGGGCGAGCAGCGGCTGCGCACAGTGGGTGCCGGCCCGGACCGCGATGCCGTAGCGGTCGAGGATCGTCGCCACGTCGTGGGCGTGCGCCCCCTTCATCTCGAAGGCGACGATCGCGCCCTTGCCCGGTGCGGTGCCGAGGATGCGGATCGAGTTCAACTCGCCGAGCCGCTTCTGGGCATGGTCGAGCAGCGAGGCCTCGTGGGCGGCGATCGCCTCCCGGCCGATGCTCTCGATGTACTTCAGCGCCGCGCCGAGGCCGGCGGCTTCGACGATCGCCGGGGTGCCGGCCTCGAAGCGCTGCGGCGGCTCGCCGTAGGTGACGTTCGCTTCGGTCACTTCGGCGATCATCTCGCCGCCGCCGAGGAAGGGCGGCATCTCGGCGAGCAGCTCGCGCCGGCCCCAGAGCGCGCCGATGCCTGTCGGGCCGTAGAGCTTGTGGCCGGTGATCGCGTAGAAGTCGACGCCGAGATCGACGACGTCGACCGGCAGGTGGACCGCGCCCTGGCTGCCGTCGACCAGCACCTTGGCGCCGACCTCGTGAGCGAGCCTCGCCACCTCCTTCACCGGGACCACGGTGCCGGTGACGTTGGACATGTGGGTGATCGCGACGATCCTGGTCCGCGGCGTGAGCAGCTTCGCGAATTCGTCGAGGAGGAACGATCCGTCCTCGGCGATCGGCGCGAACTTCAGCACCGCTCCCTTGCGCTCCCGCAGGAAGTGCCAGGGGACGATGTTGGAATGGTGTTCGAGGATCGAGACGACGATCTCGTCGCCCTCGCCGATCGACTGGCCGAGCGAGTTGGCGACGAGGTTGATCGCTTCGGTCGACGACTTGGTGAAGACGATCTCGTCGCTCGACGGCGCGCCGAGGAAGCGGGCGACGATGTCGCGGGCGCCCTCGTAGGCCTCGGTCGCGGCATTGGCGAGATGGTGCAGGCCGCGATGGACGTTGGCGTAGCGCCGGGTCATCACGTCGACCATCTCGTCGATCACCGCCCGCGGCTTCTGAGCCGAGGCGCCGTTGTCGAGATAGACCAGCGGACGGCCGTGGACCGTCTCCGACAGGATCGGGAAGTCGCGCCGGATCGCCCGGACGTCGTAGAAGCGCTTCGGTTCGGCGTTCATCGCGTGGTACTCCGTGCGTCGATCCAGGCCTCGACGTCGGCCTCGATGGCGGCGCGCACGGTCTCTTCCGGTATGGCGTCGGTCACTTCGCCGAGGAAGGCGCGGATCAGCAGCTTCTCGGTCTCGGCGGCGGGAATGCCGCGGCTCATCAGATAGAACTTCAGCGCGTCGTCGATCGCACCGACGGTGGCTCCGTGGGCGCAGGCGACGTCGTCGGCGAAGATCTCCAGCTCGGGCTTGGCCATCGCCTCGGCACGGTCGGAGAGCAGCACGGCGTGTGCCCCCATCCGGCCGTCGGTGCCCTGGGCGCCGGCATCGACCTTGATCCGGCCCTGGAACACGGATCGCGCCTCGCCGTCGACCGCCGACTTGTAGAGTTCGCGGCTGACCGCGTCGTGGCCGAGATGCTCGACGTAGAGGGTGGCGTCGGCGTGGGTGCGGCCGCGGGCGAGCGTCGCGCCGCGCGACTTCAGATCGGCGTTGGCGCCGAGCCGGGCGAAGACCTGGGTGCGGGCGAGCCGGGCGCCGAGGCAGATCGTCGAATGGTCGAGGCAGGCGTTCTTGTCGAGCGCCACCGCGAGGCTGGCGAAGCGGAAGACGCCGTCGCCCTCTTTCTGGCGATCGATCAGGGTCACCCTGGCATCGTGGCCGATGGTCAGTTCGGTCAACGAATGGGCATGGATCTCGACGCCGTCGGGGCTCTCGTGGCTCGCCACGATGGTCGCCTCGGCATCGGCGCCGATCAGCAGCAGGTGCCGGACGAAGGCGGCCACCGGCGCACCGGACGCCACCTGACGGACCACGATCGGTCGTTCCAGCCGGCCGCCCGGCGGCACCTTCAGCACCAGCCCGTCGGTGTAGAAGGCGGACGACAGGCCGATCAGCGGATCGTCCTGGGCGGGGCCGTCGGCGAGACGGATGCCCAGCACCTCGAGCCCGCAACCGGCGGCGAGCGCGGCACCGACCGAGCCGACGGTGATCGCGTCGCCGAGGCCGTCGAGATCGGAGAGTTCGGGGAAGAACCAGCCGTCGACCAGAACGAAGCGGGCCGCGTCGAAGTCCGGGAGCGGATCGGGCCCGAGCGCGGCACGGGCCGCCTCGAGGCTCGGCTTCGCCGCCGGGTGCGGAGCGGTGGCGACCAGCGTGTGCAGGTCGGTGAAGTGATAGGCCTCGATCCGCCGATGCGGCAGGCCGTCCTTCTCGAAGCGGGCGAAGGCCTCTTCACGGCCGCCGCCCGGCAGAGTGGCGCCGACCGCGGCGAAGGCCGCGGCGATGTCGGTCTCGGCTCGTGTCTTGCGCTTGAGGTTCGATGGAACGAGGGTCATCGGGTCACCTCACGCGGCTTCTTCGGCGAAGTCGGCATAACCCTTCGCCTCGAGCTCGAGCGCCAGCTCCGGCCCGCCGGAGCGGACGATCCGGCCCTTGGCCAGCACGTGGACGACGTCGGGAACGATGTGGTCGAGCAGCCGCTGATAGTGGGTGATGACGATGAAGGAGCGGTCGGGCGAGCGCAGCGAGTTGACGCCCTCGGCGACGATCTTCAGCGCATCGATGTCGAGGCCGGAGTCGGTCTCGTCGAGGATGCACAGCTTCGGCTGCAGGATCGCCATCTGCAGGATCTCGTTGCGCTTCTTCTCGCCGCCGGAAAAGCCGACGTTGACCGGTCGCTTCAGCATCTCCTGGCCGATCTCGAGCTTGGCGGCGGCGGTCTTGAGCAGACGCATGAAGTCGGGGGTCGAGATCTCGCCCTCGCCGCGGGCCTTGCGCTGGGCGTTGAGCGCCGCCTTGAGGAAGGTGACGTTGCCGACCCCGGGGATCTCCACCGGGTACTGGAAGGCGAGGAACAGCCCGGCGGCGGCGCGGGCGGACGGGTCGAGTTCGAGAAGGTCGACGCCGTCGAGGGTGGCGGTGCCCTCGGTCACCGCGTAGCCGGGTTTGCCGGCCAGAATGTGCGACAGGGTCGACTTGCCGGCACCGTTCGGCCCCATGATCGCGTGGATCTCGCCGGGCTTCACCACCAGGTCGAGGCCGCGCAGGATCTCGCGGCCCTCGGATTCGATCTCGGCATGGAGGTTGTTGATTTCGAGCATGGTCATCGTCCCTTCCGGGAGGGGTACGGCGCGGCGCCGACCCGTGTGTTCTGAAAACGGGAAGGCGGGCCTCAGCCCACCGAGCCTTCGAGGCTGACGCCGATCAGCTTCTGCGCCTCGACCGCGAACTCCATCGGCAGCTGCTGGAGCACCTCACGGACGAAGCCGTTGACGATCAGCGCCACCGACTCCTCCGGAGAGAGGCCGCGCGAGATGCAGTAGAACAGCTGTTCGTCGGAGATCTTCGAGGTGGTCGCCTCGTGCTCGACCTTGGCCGACGGGGTCCGGCTCTCGACGTAGGGCACCGTGTGGGCGCCGCACTTGTTGCCGATCAGCAGGCTGTCGCAGTTGGTGAACGACCGGGCGTTCGCCGCGCGGCGGTTGACCGAGACCTGACCGCGATAGGTGTTCTGCGATTTCCCCGCGGAGATGCCCTTGGAGACGATCCGGCTCGCGGTGTTCTTGCCCAAGTGGATCATCTTGGTGCCGCTGTCGACCTGCTGATGGCCGTTGGACACCGCGATCGACCAGAACTCGCCCTGGCTGTCGTCGCCCCTGAGGATGCAGCTCGGGTACTTCCAGGTGATCGCCGATCCGGTCTCGACCTGGGTCCAGGAGATCTTCGAACGATGGCCGCGGCAGTCGCCACGCTTGGTGACGAAGTTGTAGATGCCGCCCTTGCCGTCCTTGTCGCCGGGGTACCAGTTCTGGACCGTCGAGTACTTGATCTCGGCGTCGTCCATGGTGATCAGCTCGACCACCGCGGCGTGGAGCTGGTTCTCGTCGCGCTGCGGGGCGGTGCAGCCCTCGAGGTAGGAGACATAGGCCCCCTTCTCGGCGACGATCAGCGTGCGCTCGAACTGGCCGGTGTTCTTCTCGTTGATCCGGAAATAGGTCGACAGCTCCATCGGACAGCGGACCCCTTCCGGGATCCAGACGAAGGAGCCGTCCGAGAACACCGCGGAATTCAGCGTCGCGTAGTAGTTGTCGGTGACCGGGACCACCGTGCCGAGATACTTCTTCACGAGGTCCGGGTGCTCGCGGATCGCCTCGGAGATCGAACAGAAGATGATCCCGTGCTTGGCCAGTTCGTCACGGAAGGTGGTGACCACCGAAACCGAATCGAACACTGCGTCGACCGCCACCTTGGCGCCTTCGACACCGGCCAGCACCTCGCGCTCGCGCAAGGGGATGCCGAGCTTGTCGTAGATCTTCAGGAGCTCCGGATCGACCTCGTCGAGGCTCTTCGGCCCCGAAGTCGACTTCGGCGCGGCATAATAATGAATGTCCTGGAAATCGATCTTCGGGTAGGAGACCCGCGCCCAGGTCGGCTCGTCCATGGTCTGCCAACGCCGGTAGGCGTCCAGCCGCCACTCGAGCATCCACTCGGGCTCGTTCTTCTTGGCCGAAATGAAGCGGACGACCTCTTCGTCGAGGCCCTTCCGGAAGACCTCCGACTCGATGTCGGAGACGAAACCGTACTTGTACTGGTCGACATCGATCGCACGGACCTGATCGACCGTTTCTTTCACAGCAGCCATGTCGCTCTCTTTTCGCAGCGCGGGGTCAAGGTCCGCGGGTTCGAGAAGCCGTCGAGTATGCGTATTCCGAATTTTTCTTATCCGAACTCGGGGCCGTCGTCGACGGCCGTTTCACCGAGGCCGGCGCGAGGCGGCGAGCGACCTTCTCGAACACCTCGACGAAGCGTTCCAGCTCCTCCGGCGTGGTGGCACGGCCGAGGGAGATGCGGATCCCCGACCGGACCAGATCGGCCCCAAAGCCCATCGCCTCGATCACCCGATTCGGCCCGACCTTGCCCGACGAACAGGCCGAGCCGGCCGAGATCGCCACGCCCTCGAGATCGAAGGCGATCACCGCGGTCTCCGCCGCCACGCCGGGCAGCGCCACCATGGAGGTGTTGGCGATCCGCGGGGCGTCGCCGCCGAGCACGACGATACCGTCGCATATGGTGCCGAGGCGGGCTTCCAGCCAGTCCCTCGCCGCGGAAACTTGCGCGATGTCCCGCATTTCCCGCCGTGCCGCGGCGGCGGCGACGCCGAAGGCGACGATGCCGGGGGTGTTCTGGGTTCCGGCCCGGCGATTGGCCTCCTGGCCGCCCCCGGTGACCAGCGGCAGCGGTTCGAGTTCCGGGCCGCGCATCACCAGTGCGCCGGTGCCCGGCAGGCCGCCGAGCTTGTGGGCGGAGAGCGCCAGCGTGTCGACGTCGATCTCCGGCCGGTCGAGGGGAAGACGCCCGGCCGCCTGGACGGCGTCGCAATGGAGGATGCCACCGGCGGACCGGACCAGCCGGCCGATCTCGGCGATCGGTTGGATCACCCCGGTCTCGGAGTTGGCGAGCTGGACGGCGACCAGCACCCGTTCGCCGGCAGCGGTCGCGGCGGCGAGACGTGTTCCGAGCGCGGCGAGGTCGAGCCGGCCGTCGCGGCCGACCGGCAGGATCTCGATCGCTTCCGTCGGGAAACGCCCGCCGGCCAGGACGGAGGGGTGCTCGGTCGCGGAGACGAGAAGTCGTGCGAGCCGGATCTCCTCGGCGCCGCGACGCCAGACCGGCGACAGGGCCCAGTGATTGGCCTCGGTGGCGCCGGAGGTGAAGATCACCCGGTCGGGTGCGGCCCCGGCGAGCAGCGCCACCTCGCGGCGGGCGGCTTCGATGCGGGCGCGGGCGGCGCGGCCTTCGGTGTGGACCGAGGACGGATTGCCGGGCCGCGAGGCCGCCTCGACCGCCGCGGCGAGGGCATCGGGGCGGACGGGAGCGCCGGCATTGTGGTCGAGAAGGAGACGTGGTTTCGGCATCGTGGATGATGTGCGGGGTTTCGTTGTCGATCTCGCGACCGAGCGACGGAATTTCTTGAAAGTCGCCCCCCTGGTCATGTTAACAGTGGCGCTCTCCGTCGGACCGTCGGTCCGACACGCCGCAGTTTCTTCAGGGAACCGGCCGACGCGCCCGAGGCGGCTCAGGTCCGCCCCGTACGACGAGCGATCGTGGAAACGTTCGCCGCCGTGGGTGCGATCCGGGCTTCCCGTCGACGAGGACGATCCTACCCATGCCCGAGGTGATCTTCAACGGACCGGCCGGCCGTATCGAAGGACGGTTTCAGCCCGCCAAGCAGCGCAATGCGCCGATCGCACTGATCCTTCATCCCCACCCGCAGTTCGGCGGGACGATGAACAACCAGATCGCCTATCAGCTGTTCTACATGTTCGCCAAACGCGGGTTCGCCGCGCTGCGGTTCAATTTCCGCGGCGTCGGTCGGTCGCAGGGCACCTTCGACCACGGTGCGGGCGAACTCTCGGACGCGGCGGCGGCGCTCGACTGGGTGCAGACCATCCATCCCGACGCCCGCTCCTGCTGGATCGCCGGCTTCTCCTTCGGCGCCTGGATCGGCATGCAGCTGCTGATGCGCCGGCCGGAGATCGAGGGCTTCATCTCGGTGGCGCCGACCGCCAATCTCAACGACTTCTCGTTCCTCGCCCCCTGCCCCTCCTCCGGCCTGATCGTCCACGGCGACATCGACAAGGTGGTGCCGCTGAAGGACGTCCAGACTCTGGTCGACAAGCTGAAGACCCAGAAGGGCATCGTCATCGATCAACGGATCATCGAAGGCGCCAACCACTTCTTCGAAGGCAAGGTCGAGGATCTGCTGCACGAGTGCGAGGACTACGTCGACATGCGCCTCGCGGCGCGGGTCGCCGAGGACGACTGACGGCGGCGGGCTCGCCGACATCTGTGGGGCGTCGATCGGCAACGGTCGGCGCCCTCGTCGTATCCGGTGGTCGAAGGTGCACTCGCCCGGCTGGTCGGGGGCGGGCGTTTCCGGCAGGATCGGCGCCACCGTCGGATCCCGAGAGGAGAGTGTCCATGTCGCTGAAGATCGTCGTCGCCGGTGCCACCGGCTGGGTCGGCCGTGCTCTGATCGGTGCGATCGCCGCCGCGCCGGATCTCGAACTGGCCGGTGCGGTGTCGCGCAATGGGGCGGGCGGCGATGCGGGAAGCGCCGCGGGGATCGCCCCGCTCGGCGTGACGACGGTCGCCACGCTCGGCGAAGCGCTCGCCGTGCCCTCCGACGTGGTGATCGACTACACCAAACCCGACGTCGTCGCCGGCCACGTCGAGACCGCGCTCCGGGCCGGGCGCCACGTGGTGGTCGGCACCTCGGGGCTCGGCTCGTCCGACTACGCGGCACTCGATGCGCTCGCTCGGGAGAAGAAACTCGGGGTGGTCGCTGCCGGCAACTTCTCGATCACCGCGACCCTGCTGAAGCGCTTCGCGCTGGAGGCCGCCCGATGGGTCGACGACGTCGAGGTGATCGACTACGCCTCGGCGAAGAAACCGGACACGCCGTCGGGAACCGGGCGGGAACTCGCCGAAGCACTCTCCGCGGTGCGCCGGCCGGGCACGTCGCTGCCGCCGGAGAGCCTGCGCGGGCTTCCCGCGACGCGCGGTGCGACGGTCGCCGAGCCGACGCCGATCCAGGTCCATTCGGTGCGGATGCCGGGCTTCGTGCTGTCCTGCGAGGCGATCTTCGGGGCGCCGGACGAACGGCTGGTGATCCGCCACGATGCCGGATCGTCGGCTGCGCCCTATGTCGCCGGGACGCTGCTGGCGGCCCGCCGGGTGGTCGGCCGGGTCGGACTGACCCGGGGGCTCGACACGCTGATCGGCTGATGCCGCCTCCCCGCCGGACGGCGGGGAAGCGTGTTCGCTGCTCTCAGGCGGCGCGGATCGCGGTGAAGAAGTCCCGGGTACGGGTCCGCAGGGCGTCGGCCTCCTGGCTCAGGGTCGACGCCGCTTCCCGGACTCCGCCGGCCTTCTCGCCGATGGTGATGGAATCGCGGGTGACGCCGCCGACGGTCCGGGTGACCGCATCGGTTCCCTTCGCCGCTTCGGTGACGTTGTGGGCGATCTCCTGGGTGGCGGCACCCTGCTGCTCGACGGCGGAGGCGATCTCGACGGAGATCGCGTTGATCTCGCGGATCACCTCGCCGATGCTGCCGATCGCGTGGGCCGCCTCGTCGGAGACGGTCTGCATGGCGGCGATTTGGGTCGAGATCTCCTCGGTCGCGTCGGCGGTCTGCGCGGCGAGCGACTTCACTTCGGTCGCCACCACGGCGAAGCCGCGGCCGGCCTCGCCGGCACGGGCCGCCTCGATCGTCGCGTTGAGGGCGAGCAGGTTGGTCTGGCCGGCGATGGCGCTGATCAGGCCGACGATCTGGTTGATGCGCTGGGTCGTCGCCACCAGGCTGCGGACGGTCGCGTCGGTTTCTCCGGCGGTCGTCGCGGCGCGCTCGGCGGTCGTCCGCGAGACGGTGACGCGCCGGGAGATCTCGCCGATCGAGGCCGCCAACTGCTCGGAAGCCGCAGCGACGGAGCGGACGTTGTGCGCGGCTTCGTCGGAGGCGGTGGAGACGCTCTCGGCATCCCGACGGCTGGTCTCGGCGGTCGCCGACATCACCTCGGCGCTCGACGTGAGGGCGGCGGCCGAGCCGGCGACCCGTTCGATCGCGGCGCCGACGTCGCGGTCGAAGTCGGCGATCAGCCGATCGACGGCGGCGACCCGGCGTTCGCGGCCCTCTGCCTCGGTGCGACGCTCGGATTCGAGCCGCTGGCGCTCCGCCGCGTTCTCCCTGAAGACCCGCACCGCCTGCGCCATGGCGCCGATCTCGTCGAGACGTTCGGCGCCGGGGATCTCGACGTCGAGGTCGCCGTCGGCGAGGCGGCGCATCACGCCGGTGATGGCGACCAGCGGCCGCGCGACGAAACGCGTGAGCAGGAAGGCGAGCAACCCGATCATCACGGCGGCGGCGAGGACGGTCGCGACCACCGCGATCAGATGGAAGGTGCTCAGCGGCGCGAAGGCGCGGTCGGCGTCGACGATCGTGCCGACGTACCAGCGCACGCCCGGCAGATCGCGGATCGGCGTGAACGAGGCGAGGACCGAGCGCCCGCCGGAGGTCGCCTCGCCGACCCTGCCGTCGAGCGGAAGGGCGGTGCCGTCGAAGACGTCGGCGACGGTCTTGCCGATCATCGCGGTGTCGTGGTGCAGCATCACCTTGCCCGAGGCGTCGGCGATGAAGGCGCTGCCGAGCCCGCCGAGGTCGATCCCGTCGACCATCGCGACCAGTGCGTCGAGGCCGAAGTCGACACCGACCACGCCGACGAGGGCATTGCCGTGGCGGATCGGGGCGGCGGCGGAGATCACCACCTTGTTGGTCGCCAGATCGAGATAGGGGGCGGTCAGCATCGGGGCTCCGGCCCCGACCGCGTCGCGATACCAGGCCCGTTTGCGCGGGTCGTAGCCCTCCGGCATCTTCGCGGCCGGCGAGATCGTGAAGGCTCCGGTCTCGGACCCGAAGTAGGTCGACAGGAACTGCTCGAGCAGGACCGGGCTGGTCAGCGGCTCCTTCGCCTCGGGGCCGCGGGCGGTCATCTCCGCCGCCACCTGACGGGCGAGCAGGATGCGGCCGGTCAGCCAGTTCTCGATGCCGATCGCCGCCTGGGTGCCGGCCGTGGCGAGGTTGCTCGCGACCTGGGCGCGGACCGAAGCGGCCTGTCGCTGGTCGATGACGATCGAGAAGACCGAGAAGCAGACGATGACCGCGGCCGAGGCGATCATCAGAATGCGGTTCATCAGCCGCGCGTCTTTCCGGTCGGAGAAAGAGGGCATTCCAAACTCCCGCGGTGTCGAGGACGGCGGGAACCTCGGATCGCTGGGTTAAGGAGACTTGAAATTTCACTGTGCAAATCGGCGGCGGGTTCGGCGCGGGCCCTGCCCGGGAGACGCTCGGCGTCCGCCATCCTCTGGAAAACAGCGTAGATCCCCGGCCGGCCCGCGACACGTCGTCGCTCGCCGTCGATCCGCCGATCTCCGCCGCTCGCGGCAACCGTCCGGCCGGCCGGATCCGGGTCGGTCGGGCGGGCGGGGTCGGCAAACGTTTCGGGAGACGGTTCAGCCGCGCGCCAGGACGCCGCCCGGCATCGGGTGGGGGACACCGGTGGTGCCGGGGAAGGACAGCGGCAGGCCGTCGAGGTGGCGCACCGCGAGATGGGCGAAGGCCTGGGCCTCCAGGAAGTCGACCGACCAGCCGATCTCGTCGGCGCGGGTCACCGGCACGCCGGTGCGGGTGGCGATCATCTCGAGCAGCGTCGGATTGTGGGCGCCGCCGCCGGCGACGATCAGCCGCTTCGGCTTCTCCGGCACGATCGCGAGGCCGCGGGCGACCGCGGCGGCGGTGAAGGCGGTGAGCGTCGCCGCTCCGTCCTCGAGCCTCAGATGCGACACCGCCGCCGCCCCGAAGGCGGCGCGGTCGAGCGACTTCGGGGCCGGCAGATCGAAGAACGGATGGGCGAGCAGGGTCTCGACCACGGTTTCGTCGACCGCACCGGCGGCGGCGTATCTGCCGTCGCGGTCGATCGGGCGGCCGGTCCTGGCGAGGCACCATTCGTCGATCGGGCCGTTGCCGGGGCCGCAGTCGAAGGCGACGAGATCGCCGGCGGTCGGCTCCGCGCCGGGGGCGCAGCCGATCCAGGTCAGGTTGGCGACGCCACCGAGATTGAGGACGGCGATCGGACGGGCGGCGTCGAGGTTGGCGGCGAGTGCGGCATGCCAGATCGGCACCAGCGGCGCCCCCTCGCCGCCATGGGCGACGTCGGCGGCGCGGAAGTCGTAGACGACGGGGATGCCGGTGGCCCGCGACAGGGCGAGGCCGTCGCCGAGCTGGATGGTCAGCCGGCGGGCCGGAGCGTGGAACACCGTCTGGCCGTGAAAGCCGAGTACCGCGACGTCGTCCGGGCGCAGTCCCGCGTCGAACAGGAAGGTCAGCACCGCATCGGCATGCGCGGCGGTGACGATGCCTTCGGCGGTCCGGAGAGCTTCGGGCCGTGCGGTCCGGTCGGTCACGTCCTTCGCCACCTCGACGGCGCGGCGGATCGCGGCCTTCTCGCCGTCGCCGTAGGGCCGGAACAGCGTGCGGCCGAAACCGAGCGCCCGCTTTCCGTCGGTCTCGATCGCGGCGACGTCGACGCCGTCCATCGAGGTGCCGCTCATCAGTCCGATCGCCACGCGCGCGCCGCTCATGTCCTCTTCCTTCGCCGATCCGGGCGGCGCCTCGGGGGTGCCATTCGGACGCCCGAGATGCTATTGAGCCCGCCGAGGGTCACCCTCGTCTTCCATACCCAAGGTTCAGCCGATCATGACCGCGTTCAAGTCCGAATTTCTCCGCGTTCTCGCAGAACGCGGCTTCGTGCACCAGATCTCCGATGCGGAAGGCCTCGACAAGGCCTTCCTGAGTGGTCCGGTCACGGCGTATATCGGATTCGACGCCACCGCGCCGAGCCTCCATGCCGGGTCGCTGATCCAGATCATGATGCTGCACTGGATGCAGGAGACGGGACATCGGCCGATCGCGCTGATGGGCGGCGGCACCACGATGCTCGGCGATCCGTCGTTCAAGGACGAGGCGCGCAAGCTGCTGTCGGTCGAAGACATCGACAGCAATCTCGCCGGCATCCGCCGCGTCTTCTCGAAGTTCCTCGACTTCGACGGCGGCCGGGCGATCATGGCCAACAACGCCGACTGGCTGCGCCACCTCAACTACGTCGAGTTCCTGCGCGACGTCGGCCGGCACTTCTCGGTCAATCGGATGCTGAGCTTCGATTCGGTCAAGCTCCGGCTCGATCGGGAGCAGTCGCTGTCGTTCCTCGAATTCAACTACATGATCCTGCAGGCCTACGACTTCGTCGAACTGTACCGGCGCCACGGCTGCATCCTGCAGATGGGCGGCTCCGACCAGTGGGGCAACATCGTCAACGGCATCGATCTCGGCCGGCGGCTCGAGGACAGGCAGTTCTACTGTCTGACGACGCCGCTGCTCACCACCTCGTCGGGCGCCAAGATGGGCAAGACGGCCTCCGGTGCGGTCTGGCTGGAGGCGGATCTGCTCTCGCCCTACGACTACTGGCAATACTGGCGCAACACCGAGGACGCCGACGTCGGCCGCTTCCTGAAGCTCTACACCAAGCTGCCGATGGACGAGATCGCCCGGCTCGCCGCGCTCGGCGGATCGGAGATCAACGACGCCAAGAAGATCCTGGCGACCGAGATCACCGCGCTGGTGCACGGCCGGGCCGCGGCGGAGACCGCCGCCGAGACGGCGCGCGCCACCTTCGAGGAAGGCCGGCTCGCCGCCGACCTGCCGACGGTGGAGATCGCGCGGGCCGAGCTCGAGGCCGGTCTCGGGGTGCTCGCCGCCTTCGTCCGGGCGGGGCTCGCCGCGTCGAACGGCGAGGCGCGGCGTCTCGTCCAGGGCGGCGCGGTCAAGGTCAACGACGTCGCGGTCGCCGACGACCGGGCGAAGCTCGGCCTCGGCGACCTGACCGCCGACGGTGTGATCAAGCTGTCGTCCGGCAAGAAGAAGCACGTGCTGCTGAAGCCGATGTGAGGGGCAGAGAACCGGTGCGGGTAGGTACCCGCACCGGTTCTTCCCTCGGTCACGGCGATCGGTGGGGCGGGTCGTCCGGGACCGCTCGAGGGTGGCCCCGCTCCCACGCTCATCTCGAACACTGTCAGCCGTTTCCCGGCCCGGTCCAGCCGGCGACCATCCGCCCGGATTGCCCGGAGACGCCGCCCTCTGGACAAGCTCGCCGTGCGGGATTATCACCCCGCCCATCGGTCGGCAGTTCACCGAGGCGTCGCCACCCGCAAGGGGGCTAGACCTGCCAGCTTCCCACGACGTTCGACACTCGCTCCGAGCCGTGCCGTCGTCGACAAGGGCGACCATCGACGGATCCTCGCGGCACGCGCACGAGGTCGAACGATGTCCAGAACTCCCCTCCCCTTCGCCGCGGCCGACGTCGCGGCGCTCGCCCGTTCGCTCGAACGCCAGATCGCCGCGCACGACGACGGCCGTCCCGGCCACGTCGAGATGCTCAACATGCTGGCGCGGGCCGGCGGATTTTCGAACTTCCAGCACTTCCGCACCCAGGCCGAGGCGGTGGCGGCGCTCGGCGAGCCGGTCGCCCCGGCGCCGCTCGACCTGCGGCGGCTGGCCAAGCTCGCCGGCTATTTCGACGGCGCCGGACGGCTGACGCGCTGGCCGGGCAAGGCGAACCACCGCACCGACTGTCTGTGGGTGATGTGGTCGCGACTGCCGGCGCGGTCGGTGATGCACGAGCGCGAGGTCAATCAGCGGCTGAACGGGGAGCACCTGTTCGGCGATCACGCCCTGATCCGGCGCGAACTGGTCGACCGCGGGATGATGTGGCGCACCTTCGACGGCACCGAATATCGACGGATCGAACTGCCGCCGCCGCCGGAGGCCCGCGCCCTCGTCCGCCTCCTGGCGCCGCGGCTGCGCAGCCGCTGACGCCGGGAGGGACGACGATGACCACGGCTCCCGATCCCGCGGCGCGGCGACACGCCGCGGCGGCGATCCTCGCCTCGTTCCGGCTCGCTCCGCCGGACGGCGGCCTCGAACATGCGATCCGCGGCGACGGGTTTCCCGTCGTCGCTCTCCACGGCGGCCTCGGCGGGTGGGATCAGAGCGCGCTGCTCGCCCATCTGCTCTGCCGCGATCTCCCGGTCCGGGCGATCGCAGTGTCGCGGCCGGGCCATCTCGGATCGCCCGCCGGCCACGGCCGCACCGCCGCCGAACAGGCCGACGCGGTCGTTCGGCTGCTCGACCGCCTCGCCGTCGGCCGGGCACTCGTCGCGGCGATCTCGGGCGGCGGGCCGACGGCGCTGGCGCTCGCCGAACGGCACCCTCACCGGATCGCCGGGCTGATCCTGGTCTCGGCGGCGACCGATCGGCTGATGCCGAACCTGCCGTTGCGCTTCAGCCTGATGCGGTTCGCGGCACGGTTTCCCGGTCTCCTCGGGTGGCTCGCGGCGCGCGATGCGGCCGATCCGGCGGCCGCCGACCGGCGTGGGCTGCCCGATCCGATCGCGCGGGCCCGGGTGCTCGGCGATCCGGACACCGCGGCGGCACTGTCGGCGCTCCGGGCCACGCTGTTCGATCGGATGGCCGAACGGTTGCCGGGGCTCGACATCGATCTCGCGGTCTGCGCGGCTCGGCGGACGCCGGGCTTCGCGACGCTCGATCTGCCGAGCCTGATCGTCCACGCGGTCGACGACCCGGTGGTGCCGCACGCGTTCTCTGCGGCGCTCGCCGAGGCGATCCCGGGGGCGGAGCTCTTGTCGCTGCCCACCGGTGGACACATGGCGCTGTTCGTCCACCGGGCGGCGATCGCGGCGCGGGTGGCCGTGTTGGTCGAACGGCTCGCTCAATCGGCGGGGCGGATGCGGACCTGCACGTCGGAGGGCCGCGCCGTGTAGGGCCACGACGTGACGATGACGTCGGCGCCCGCGGCCGCGTAGGCGCCGGCGTTCTCCGGATGGATGCCGCCGGCGGCGACCACCACCGGCCTAACGGTCCTGCCGGCGAGACGGGCGACCACCTCGGCGACGGCGGTGGGGGCGAACTTCTCCAGTTGCAGCGCGTCCCAGCCGGCGTCGGCCGCGGCGATCGCCTCGTCGGGGGTCGCCACTTCGGTGACCAGCTTCTTCTCCGGGGCGACCGCCCGCAGGCGGGCGACCGCCTCGCGCGGCGGGACGTCGGCGAGGAAGGCGCGGTGTTCGGCGAACTCCAGCACCGTTTCGGAGAGCCCGAGCCGGTGAGCGATCGCGCCCCCGGCCCTGACCGCTCCGATCTGTAGGCGACGGGCGCCGGCCAGTGTCTTGCGGGTGCAGGCGACGGGGATGCGGCGGCCGTCGGGCGCGACCGCGGCGGCGACCACCGCGCTCGCCGCACCGGCGATGCCGGAGAGGATCTCCATCACCGTCTGCGCCTGTTTCCAGGCGAGGTGCAGAGCACCGGCGGTGCCGGTGGCGACCAGCAGTTCTGTTCCGGCGGCGACCCGGTCGCCGTCGTCGACGGCGAGACGGGCGGAGCCTCCGGCGACGCGGATCAGCCCCTCGGCGACACGGATGCCGGCGACCACCATGTCGCCGCGGGCGGAAAACCGCATGACGGCGGGCCGTGCGGCGATGCCGAGACCGCAAGTGGTCAGATCGCCGTGGGGGGCGTCCTCGGCGAGGAGGGTTTCGAGTTCGGTGGTGGTGAGTGTAAGATCGTTCACCGGAGTCACTCCATTCCGATCCGAAAGGGCCGATCGTGTCCGACGTCGTCCATCAGATGAAACCGGCGCGGTCCGCACCGCTCGCCGCCGCCCGACCGCGTCTGCGGATCGGTTTCGGCGCTTCGCTGCGGCTCGGACCGGGCAAGATCGACCTGATCGAGGCGATCGCCGAGACCGGTTCGATCACCGCGGCGGCGCGGTCGATGGGCATGTCGTATCGCCGTGCCTGGGTGCTGGTCGACGAGACCAACCGGATCTTCGAAACGCCGCTGGTGGTCGCCTCGGCCGGCGGGCAGCACGGCGGCGGTGCACGGGTCACCGAGTTCGGGCTCGACGTCGTCGCCGCCTGGCGGCGGATCGAGGCGAAGACCCGAGCGGCGATCGACGCCGAGTTCTCGCCCTTCGCCGATCGGCTGGTCGACTTCACCCGCGACGGCGGCACTCCCGCCCCGGCAGAGGACGCGGTCGACCGGTCGGCCTGAGCGGCGGCGCTCAATTGGTCACCACCCGCAGGCCCGGCACCCCGCGTTCGTCGATCGACACCGCCTTGACCAGGGCCGTGACCCGATCGTCCGTGTCGAGGCCGAGGCTGTCGACGGCCAGCCGCGTGGCATAGGCGTAGAGCCTGTCGCCGCCGGTCAGTTCGACGGTGATCAGCGCGAAGGGACCGTCGTCGGTCTCGACCCTGAGCACGCGGCCGGTGAGCAGAGTACGGACCGAGAGATGCTCGGTATGGCCCATCGCCAGGGTGACGTCGGTCGAGCGGATCGCCACCTGGACCGACGAACCGACCGCCGGCAGAAAGCCCGGCAGCACGATCCGGCCGGCGGGATGGGCGATGATCGAGACCGAATAGGTCTCGTCGACCGCCTCTACCCGTCCGCTGATCAGCGACAGAGCATCGAAGCGGTGGGTCGCCCGCGCGATCGCGGTCGGTGCCAGAACCTCGGCGGGCGTGCCGACGGCGGCGACCCGACCGCGGTCGAGCCGGACCACCTTCCGGGCGAGGCGGGCGACCTCCTCGACCGCGTGGCTGACGTAGACGATGGGTATGCCGAACTCGTCGCGGAGCCGCTCGACGAAGGGCAGGATCTCCAGCTTGCGATCGTCGTCGAGCGCGGCGAGCGGCTCGTCCATCAACAGCAGTGCGGGCGAGGTCAGCAGCGCCCGGCCGATCGCCACCCGCTGCTTCTCTCCGCCCGACAGGTTCGACGGGTGCCGGTCGAGCAGATGGCCGATGCCGAGCACGTCGACCACCGCGTCGCGATCGACCCGGCGGGCCGCCTTCGGGGTGAAGTGGAGGCCATAGGCGAGATTTGCAGCGACCGAGAGGTGGGGAAAGAGCTGGCCGTCCTGAAACACGAGGCCGATCCGGCGGCGGTGCGGCGGCAGCCGGATGCCGCGTTCGGTGTCGAGCAGGACGGTGTCGCCGAGGACGATGCGGCCGCTCTCCGGTCGTTCCAGTCCGGCGAGGATGCGGATCACCGTGGTCTTGCCGCAGCCGGAGGGGCCGAACAGGGCGGTGACCCCGGCGTCGCCCTCGAAGGCGACGTCGAGGTCGAAATCACGGCGGGCGAGGCGGGCGGAGAACGAGATCATGGGGCCTCGCCGTTGCGGCCGACGCGCCGAACCGAGATCTCCGAAACGATCAGTGCCCCGAGCGCGATCGCCGCGGCGACGATCGACAGTTTCAGCGCGCCGACCTCGCCGCCCGGGGTCTGGGTGTAGGAGTAGATCGCGGCCGGGATGGTCTGGGTCTGGCCCGGAATGTTCGACACGAAGGTGATGGTCGCCCCGAACTCGCCGAGCGACTTGGCGAAGGCGAGCACCGCGCCGGCGGCGATGCCGCGGGCGGCGAGCGGCAGGGTCACCGTCACGAAGACCCACAGAGGCCCGGCGCCGAGGGTCGCGGCGGCCTGCTCGACGCGCGGATCGATCGCCTCGAGCGACAGCCTGATCGCCCGGACCATCAGCGGAAAGCCCATCACCCCGGCGGCCAGTGCGGCGCCGGTCCAGCGGAACGAGAAGACGATGCCGAACCAGTCGGCGAGCGCGGCGCCGAGAACGCCGCGCCGGCCGAACAGGATCAGCAGCACGTAACCGGTGACGACCGGCGGCAGCACCAGCGGCAGATGGACGAAGCCGTCGACCACCGCCTTGCCGGGGAAGCGACCGCGCGCCAACAGAAGCGCGACGGCGACCGCCACCGGTAGAGCCACCAGGGTGGCGATCGTCCCGACCCTCAGGGACAGGAAGATCGCCGTCCATTCCTCGTCAGAGAACACGCTGTCCGCTCCGGATCACTTCAGGACCGTGAAGCCCTGCGACTCGAAGATCTTGGCAGCTTCCGGCCCGCGCAGGAAGGCGAGATAGTCGGCGGCGTCCTTCGAGGTCGCGTCCTTGGTCACCGCGAAGGGGTAGATGATCGGCGGGTGGCTGTCCTTCGGGAAGGTGCCGACCACCGTGACCTTCGGTTCGGAGACCGCGTCGGAGCCGTAGACGACGCCGTACTTGGCCTCTTCACGGGCGACCAGTTGGAGAGCGGCACGTACGTTCTCCGCTCCGGCGATCTTCGGCTCGATCGCCGACCAGACGCCGAGCTTCTCGAAGGCCGCCTTGGCGTATTTGCCGACCGGGACCGACTTGACGTCGCCGGTGGCGAGCTTGCCGTCGCCGACGAGGGTGGCGATCGGGAAGCCGGCCTCGATCTTCACCGGCTTGGCAGCGGTCTTGGCCTGGACCAGCACCAGGGCGTTGCCGAGGCCGTTCGACCGGGTCTCCGTCCGGATCAGGCCCTTCTTGTCGAGATAGTCCATCCAGTCGAGATCGGCGGAGATGAACACGTCGGCGGGAGCTCCCTGCTCGATCTGCTTGGCCAGCGCCGAGGACGCGGCATAGGAGACGGTGACGCTCTTGCCGGTCTTCTTGGTCCACACGCCGTCGATCTCGTCGAGTGCGGTCTTCATGCTGGCCGCGGCGAAGACGGTCGGTCCCTTCTCCTGGGCCTGGACGGCCGGGGCGGAGGCGAAGCCCATGGCGAAGGCGAGGCCGACGGCGATCGCCGACCGGCGAACGAGGGTGGAACGCAGGGGAGTGGTCATCTCGGGTCTCCTGTCTGGTCTCGCGCGCCGGACACGCCGCCTCGTTCCGGCGCCTTTGTGATGTATCTGAGAATATACAGCTCGAGGCCCGAAAATCCCCGGCGGAAACGACCGCCGGGGTTTCGGACGAATCCGGGATCGGGTCAGTCGACGCCGATGATCACGTCGGAGGACTTGACGATCGCCTTGACCGGCAGGCCCGGCGCGAGCGCCAGATCGTTGGCGGACTCGTTGGTGATCGATGCGGTGATGATCTGCCCGGGGGCGACCTCGACCGTCACATGCGCCGTGGTGGCACCACGCACGACGGTGACCACCGTACCGGAGAGAATGTTGCGGGCGGAGAGCTTCATCTTCGGACCTCGTCGAGCTGGAACGGGACGTCGTATCGAAACAGATACGACGTCCCGTGTCCACCTCGCGGCGAAGAGAAATCTCAGGGCGTGGGGGCGATGGGCGGCTCCGCCGCGGGGGTGCGGCGCGACGCGAAGGCGGCGAGG
>CALFRR010000073.1 GCA_937919435.1 uncultured Alphaproteobacteria bacterium
GCGCGCCCGTTATGCCGGCCGGGCTCCGGCCGCTGCCACCGCCACGGGCTTGATGTCCAAGCACCTCGCCCAGCTCGCCGCTTTCCTCGACGAAGCGCTCGGCTGATCGGCCCTCGGGGCGGCCAGCCGGCCGCCTCCATCCCTTTCGCATCTGGAGAGAAGCTCAAATGAGCAACGAGATCCGCGTCCCGACGCTCGGCGAATCGGTCACTGAGGCCACCATCGGCCGCTGGTTCAAGAAGGTCGGCGAGGCCGTCAAGGCCGACGAGCCGCTGGTTGAACTTGAGACTGACAAGGTGACCATCGAGGTGCCCTCGCCGACCGACGGCACGCTGTCCGAAATCCTGGTCGAGGCGGGCGAGACCGTCGGCGTCGGCGCCCTCCTGGGTTCGCTCGGCGCGGCCTCCGCCGGTGCCCCGGCACCCAAGGCCGCAGAAGCCGACAAGGCGCCGAAGGCAACCGAGCCGGCCAAGCCGACGGAACCCGTTGCTGCGGCCAAGCCGGCCGAGCCGACCAAGACCGCCGCGCCGGTGCCCCCGTCGCCCGCCGCCGCCCGCGTCATGGCCGAAACCGGCACCAGCGTGGAAAGCGGTTCGGGCAAGCGCGGTCAGGTGCTGAAGGAAGACGTGCTCGCCGCTGTCGCCGCCGTTGGCAAGGCTGCCCCGGCTCCCACCGCGCCATCGGCCCCCCGCGCCCCGGTCGCCGCCGACGACGCCGGCCGCGAGGAGCGGGTCCGGATGACCAAGCTCCGCCAGACGATCGCGCGACGTCTCAAGGACGCGCAGAACACCGCCGCCATGCTGACGACGTTCAACGACGTCGACATGAGCGCGGTGATGGGTCTGCGCAACCTCTACAAGGACACTTTCGAGAAGAAGCACGGTGTGCGCATCGGCTTCATGGGCTTCTTCGTCAAGGCGGCGGTCGCGGCGCTGAAGGACATCCCGGCGGTCAACGGCGAGATCGACGGCCAGGACGTCATCTACAAGAACTACTACCACGTCGCGGTGGCGGTCGGGTCCGACAAGGGTCTGGTCGTGCCGGTGGTGCGCGACGCCGACAAGCTGTCGATCGCCGGGGTCGAGAAGCAGATCGCCGACTTCGGTCGCCGCGCCCGCGACGGTCAGCTGAAGATCGACGAGATGCAGGGCGGCACCTTCACCATCTCGAACGGCGGCGTCTACGGCTCGCTGATGTCGACGCCGATCCTCAACGCGCCGCAGTCGGCGATCCTCGGCCTGCACCGGATCGAGGACCGGCCGGTGGTCCGCGGCGGCCAGATCGTGGTGCGGCCGATGATGTACATGGCGCTCAGCTACGACCACCGGATCATCGACGGCAAGGAGGCGGTGACCTTCCTCGCCCGAATCAAGGAACTGATCGAAGATCCGCAGCGGCTGGTGATCGACATCTGATCGCGTACGACCGATGATCCGCCGGGCCGCGACGGGACTTCCCGGGCGCGGCCCGATCCGTGAACGCGCAGAACGAAGGCCGGAGATGACGGCGGAACGGGAAGTCGTATTGGTGACCGGGGGCGGTCGCGGCATCGGGCGGGCGGTGTCGCTCGCGGTCGCCGAGACCGGACGGGCGGTGGTGGTCGACTACGCCGGCGACGCGACGGCGGCGGAGGCGGTGGTCGCGACGATCCGTGCCGGCGGCGGCGAGGCGATCGCGGTGCGGGCCGACGTCGGCGACGAGGCCCAGATCCTCGCCCTGTTCGAGGCGGTCGACCAGTTCGGCCGGTTGGTCGGGGTGGTCAACAACGCCGGCGTGGTCGACGTCGCCGCGCGGGTCGAGGCGATGAGCGCCGCGCGGATCGAGCGGATGTTCCGGATCAACGTGTTCGGCACGATGCTGGTGGCGCGCGAGGCGGTCCGGCGGATGTCGACCCGGCACGGCGGAACCGGCGGCGCGATCGTCAATCTCTCCTCGGCTGCGACCCGGCTCGGTTCGCCCGGGCAATACGTCGACTATGCGGCGGCCAAGGGGGCGGTCGACGTCTTCACGCTGGGGCTCGCCCGCGAGGTCGCCGACGAGGGAGTGCGGGTCAACGCGGTCCGCCCGGGTGTCGTGGAGACCGAGATCCATGCCTCCGGCGGGGAGCCCGACCGGGCGCGTCTGGTGTCGTCGCAGATTCCGATGAAACGGGCCGGACGGGCCGAGGAGATCGCCGCCGCGGTGGTCTGGTTCCTGTCCGACGCCGCCTCCTACACCACCGGTGCGGTGCTCGACGTCTCGGGCGGCCGGTGAGGCTCTTGATCCAGCGATCGAACGGGGATGTGGACCATGGCTGAAGTATTCGATCTCGTCGTCATCGGCACCGGGCCGGGCGGCTACGTCTGCGCCATCCGGGCCGCCCAGCTCGGCATGAGGGTCGCGGTGGTGGAGAAGCGCAAGACCCACGGCGGCACCTGCCTCAACGTCGGCTGCATCCCGTCGAAGGCGCTGCTGCACGCCTCCGAGCTGTTCGAGGAGGCCGGCCACGAGTTCGCGCATCTCGGGATCAGGGTCGGCAAGCCGGAGCTCGATCTCCCGGCGATGATGAAACACAAGACCGACGTCATCGATTCGAACGTCAAGGGCATCGATTTCCTGTTCAAGAAGAACAAGATCACGGTGTTCCACGGAACCGGTTCGGTGGTCTCCAAGGGCAACGTCGCGGTGACCGCCGAGGACGGCACCAATCAGGTGGTGGAGACCCGCAACATCGTCATCGCCACCGGCTCGGACGTGGCGAAGCTGCCGGGGATCGAGATCGACGAGACCAAGATCGTCTCCTCGACCGGGGCGCTGGCGCTGGCGAGCGTGCCGAAGAAGCTGATCGTGGTCGGCGCCGGAGTGATCGGGCTGGAGCTCGGTTCGGTCTGGCGGCGGCTCGGCTCGGAGGTGACGGTGGTCGAGTATCTCGACCGGATCCTGCCGGGGATGGATCTCGAAGTCTGCAAGACCTTCCAGCGGATGCTGGCCAAGCAGGGCTTCGCCTTCCGGCTCGCCACCAAGGTGACGGCGGCGGAGACGACCGCGGCGGGCGTGAAGCTGACGGTCGAGCCGGCGGCGGGCGGCGCGGCGGAGACGCTCGAAGCCGACGTCGTGCTGGTGGCGATCGGCCGGGTGCCGAACACCGACGGGCTGGGGCTCGAAGGGGTGGTCGACATCAAGCGCGATCCGCGCGGCCGGATCGAGGTCAACGAGCGCTTCCAGACGGCGGTCCAGGGGATCTATGCGATCGGCGACGTGATCCGCGGCCCGATGCTCGCCCACAAGGCCGAGGACGAGGGCATCGCGGTGGCCGAGATCATCGCCGGCGAACACGGCCACGTGAACTACGAGGTCATCCCCGGCGTCGTCTACACGATGCCCGAGGTCGCTTCGGTCGGGAAGACCGAGGAGGAGCTGAAGGCCGCCGGGATCGACTACGGGGTCGGCAAGTTCAACTTCCTCGCCAACGGCCGGGCCAAGGCGATCCGCAAGTCGGAAGGCTTCGTCAAGGTGCTCGCCGACAAGGCGACCGACCGGGTGCTGGGCGTCCACGTCCTCGGCGCCGGGGCCGGCGAGATCATCCACGAGGCGGCGGTGCTGATGGAGTTCGGCGGTTCGGCCGAAGACCTCGCCCGGACCTGCCACGCCCATCCGACGCTCTCCGAAGCGGTCAAGGAAGCGGCGATGGCGGTCGCCAAGCGGGCGATCCACGCCTGAGCCCGACGGGCGGTCAGGCGAGACGGAGCGGGCGTGCCGCGAGGGGCGCCCGGTCGCGTGCGACCGCAACGCCGCCGTCTCCGGCAATGTTCTCTTTGAAATCCCGGCCCGACCCGTTATGAACACGCTGGTCAGCGAGGGAGACCCGGCGGCGGTCATGACCGAGACCCAGGATCCGGCCCGGCGCCTCGCCGGGCTCAGGCGCGAGATCGACGGCATCGACGAGGAACTGCACCGCCTGCTGGTGGCGCGCAGCGCGATCATCGACGAGCTGATCAAGGTCAAGGGCACGGCGATCACCGGCGCCGCCTTCCGGCCGGCCCGCGAAGCCGACATGATGCGGCGGCTGGTCGAACGCCATCGCGGCATCCTGCCGATCGCCACCGTCGAACACATCTGGCGCGAGATCGTCTCGACCTTCACCTTCCTGCAGGCCCATTACGAGGTCTACATGGACGGCGGCCGCGATCCGGTGACGATGCGCGACCTCGCCCGCTTCTATTTCGGCTTCACCGTGCCGGCCCACCTGATGTCGGGGCCCGACGAAGTGATCGACGCGGTCGCCCGCTCGGTCTCCGATCTCGGCATCGTGCGCACCGCCCAGCCGAGCTGGGTCGGGCCGTGGTGGCATCGGTTGGGCGGCGAAGGCCGGCCGCTGGTGATCTCCCGGCTGCCCTACATCCTGTTCCCCGGCCGGGTCGCCGACCTGCCGGCGCTGGTCGTCTCCAATCCGATCAGCGAAGGAGTCGAGCCGGAGATCTCGCTCCACGCGGTGGTCGGGGTCGGCGACCGCGATCCGAGCGAGGCGGTGGAAGCGGCCGGGTTCGAACTGCTCGCCCGTCACGACGACGAGCCGCGGGTCGAGTTCCTGATCGCGGCCCCGCGGGCGGCGGGCGCCGAAGCGATCCGCGCCGCCTTCGCCGCGGGTGGCGTTGAAGTGCGCGAGCCGCGCCTCGTCGGCGGCTATCCCGCGCCGATTCGATATTGCGACCGGAGCGCCGAGCGACACGCCGGGCCGGGCGTCGAGGAGCCGCAGAGCGGCGACGACGTTCCGGCGACCCGGTGACCGCTTCCGCGCCTTCACGCATTTTCGAAAGAGATTCTCCATGACCCAGACGTCCAGCGACCGCCCGGTGCCACGCGCCGGTATCCTCGACATCGCCCGCTACGTGCCCGGCAAGTCCAAGGCCTCCGGCGGGGCGAAGCTCTACAAGCTCTCGTCCAACGAGACGCCGCTCGGGCCGAGCCCGAAGGCGGTCGAAGCCTTCCGTTCCGCCGCCGATCGGCTGGAGCTCTATCCCGACGGTCCGGCGACGGCGCTGCGCGAAGCGATCGGCCGGGTCTACGGGCTCGATCCGGCCCGCATCCTGTGCGGCAACGGCTCCGACGATCTGCTCCACCTGATCGCCCAGGCCTACATCGGCGAGGGCGACGAGGGGCTCTATTCACAATACGGCTTCCTGGTCTACGCGGTGTCGATCCGCTCGGCCGGCGGTACCCCGGTGGTGGCGCCGGAGAAGAACCTGACGGCGGACGTCGACGCGATCCTGGCCATGGTGACCGAGCGCACCCGGATCGTCTTCCTGGCCAATCCGAACAATCCGACCGGCACCTATCTGCCGTTCGACGAGGTCCGCCGGCTGGCCCGCGGGCTGCCGCGCCACGTCCTCCTGGTGCTCGACGGGGCCTATGCCGACTATGTCGGCAGGAACGACTACGAGAGCGGGATCGAGCTGGTCTCGACCAGTGACAACGTGGTGATGGTCCGCACCTTCTCGAAGATCCACGGCCTCGCCGGCCTGCGGCTCGGCTGGATGTACGCGCCCGAGCACGTCGTCGACGCGATCGACCGGATCCGCGATCCGTTCAACGTCAACGCGGCTGCGATCGCCGCCGGCGCGGCGGCGATCGAGGACGTCGAACACCGCCGGGCGGCGGCCGACCACAATGCCGTCTGGCTGCCGAAGCTCACCGAGGCACTGCAGGGGCTCGGGCTCGAAGTGACGCCGTCGGTCGGCAACTTCATCCTGGTCCACTTCCCCGACGTCGCCGGCCGGCGGGCGGCGGATGCCGACGCCTTCCTGCTCGATCGTGGCATCGTGGTGCGGCGGGTGGAGGCCTACGGGCTGCCGAACGCGCTCCGGGTGACGATCGGATCGGCGGAAGCCAACGAAGCGGTGATCGCGGCGCTCGCCGCCTTCCTCGGGGGATGAGGCGATGGACGCGACGACGGTGACCACGGATCGGCCGGTGTTCCGGCGCCTCGCTCTGATCGGCATCGGCCTGATCGGCTCGTCGATCGCGCGCGGTGCGCGGGAGAAGGGGCTGGTCGAGGAGATCGTGATCTCGACCCGGCGGCAGGAGACGCTCGACCGGGCGGCCGCGCTCGGTCTCGGCGACCGCTACGTGCGCGATCCGGCGGAGGCGGTCGAGGGTGCCGACTGCGTCGTCGTCTCGGTGCCGGTCGGTGCTTCCGGCACGGTCGCCGAAGCGATCGGACCGCGGCTGATGCCGGGCGCGATCGTCTCCGACGTCGGTTCGGTGAAGGCCGACGTGGTCGCCCAGATGGCGCCGCATCTGCCCGGCCACGTCCACTTCGTGCCGGCCCATCCGGTCGCCGGTACCGAGCATTCCGGCCCCGACGCCGGCTTCGCCGAGCTGTTCGTCGATCGCTGGTGCATCCTGACGCCGCCGCCCGGCACGCAGGAGGCGGCGGTCGACCGGCTCGCCGGCTTCTGGGCGGCGCTCGGTTCGAAGGTCGAGCGGATGACGCCGGAGCACCACGACATGGTGCTGGCGATCACCTCGCACATTCCGCATCTGATCGCCTACAACATCGTCGGCACGGCGGCGGATCTCGAGACGGTCACCGAATCGGAGGTGATCAAGTTCTCGGCCGGCGGTTTCCGCGACTTCACCCGCATCGCCGCGTCCGATCCGACGATGTGGCGCGACGTGTTCCTGCACAACCGGCCGGCGGTGCTGGAGATGCTCGGGCGGTTCATCGAGGATCTGTTCGTGCTGCAACGGGCGGTCCGGTTCGGCGACGGCGAGACGCTGTTCCGCCACTTCACCGAGACCCGGGCGATCCGCCGCGGCATCCTCGACATCGGCCAGGACACCACCGCGCCGGACTTCGGCCGGCACGGCAACAAGGGCTGATCCGGGCGGAGGGACGCGTGGCCGGTCGCCCGATCGGCCTCGCGTCTCGCCTCAGCGGCCGCCGAGCTTGCGGCGGGCTTCGGCGGCGGCCCATTTGGAGCGGGCGTCGGCGTTCGGCGTGCGGTTGTGCGAGGCACACCACAGCACGAAACCGACCGGGTCGAAGCCGATCCGCACGACCTTCTCACCCCGTTCGGTCATCTCTCGCTCGATCTGACGGGCGCCCTTCAGCCACTCGTCGAAGGTGTCGAACAGCGTCTCCGGATCCGACATCAGCGCGCGCGCTTCCGCGTAGTGATCGCGCTTGAACCAGCAGAAACCGTAGATGCGGGGCGGAGCGCCGGGCTCGGAGGGGATCACGGGCGACGGCTTCGAAGGGGTGCGGGACATCGGGACGGGTCCGTTCGGTGAGAGGGCGATCCTGCGCGGATCGCCGGGATCGGGTGGGGTCAGCGCGGCGTGTTGCGGGTCGCCAGACTCTTCTCCCAGGTCAGCGCATGGCCGACGATGGTGTCGAGGTCGTCCCACTGCGGGTGCCAGTCGAGGGTGGCGTGGATCTTGTCGACCCGGGCGACGATCGACGAGGCGTCGCCGAGCCGGCGCGGGCCGTAGGTCACCGGCAGCTTCGCCCCGGTCACCCGCTCGACCGCGGCGAGCACCTCGAGCACCGAGAAGCCGCGGCCGTAGCCGCAATTGGCGACGAGGCTGGTGCCGGTCGAGCGCAGGTGTGCGAGCGCCAGCACATGGGCGTCGGCGAGGTCTGAGACGTGGATGTAGTCGCGCACCCCGGTGCCGTCCGGGGTGTCGTAGTCGGTGCCGAACACCTGGACCTCGCGGCGCAGGCCGAGATGGGCCTCGCAGGCGACCTTGATCAGGTGGGTGGCGCCCTTGGTCGACTGGCCGGTGCGGCCCTTCGGATCGGCGCCGGCGACGTTGAAGTAGCGCAGCGCCGCGTAACGGAAGTCGTGGGCGCGGGCGGTGTCGGCGAGCATGATCTCGGTCATCAGCTTCGACGAGCCGTAGGGCGAGACCGGCCGCAGCGCGACATCCTCGGGAACCGGGATCACCTCCGGATTGCCGTAGACCGCCGCGGTCGAGGAGAAGACGAAGTTCTTCACCCCGTTGCGGACCGCCGCGGCCATCAGCTCCCGCGACTTCACCGTGTTGTTGAGATAGTAGGCGAGCGGGTCGGTGACGCTCTCCGGCACGATGATCGACCCGGCGAAGTGGACGATCGCGTCGACGCCGTGTTCGCGGATCACCCGGTCGAGCAGATCGCGATCGCCGATGTCGCCGCGCACCAGGGTCGCCTCGGGCGGGATCGCCCACTCGAACCCGGTGGAGAGATCGTCGAGCACCACCACCGTCTCGCCGCGGTCGGTGAGCGCCCAGACCGTGTGGCTGCCGATGTAGCCGCAGCCGCCGGTGACCAAAACCGTCATTCCGCCTCTCCTTCCGGCTCGCGCCGACGCGCTCGCGCGCGGTTCGGTGCGGCGGCGACACTACAGGACGCGGCGGAGGACCGGAAGTCGTGCGGTTCCCCACCCGCCGCGCGTTCGGTGCGGGGCGCGAGGGATCGCGGCGGCCGGGGCTTGCCGGGCGGGGCGGAACGTGGTCGATTCCGCGCCGGAACGGAGTGGCGACGGGTGAAGGACGGCGCGATGGATCGGACGGCCGAAGACACGGAGCCGATGCGGCTCGATCTCGTCGGGCTGCGCTGTCCGCTGCCGGTGCTGAAGAGCCGGCGGGCGCTCGCCGGAATGTCACCCGGCGCCCGGCTGGAGGTCGAGACCAGCGATCCGCTCGCCTCGATCGATCTGCCCAACATGTGCCGCGAGGACGGCCACCGTCTGGTCTCGACGGAGAGCGACGGCGGCCGTGCCCGGTTCCTGATCGAATGCGGCGGGGCTCAGGAGAAGCCGCCGGAGAAGCCGGAGATCTGAAGCGGATTGTCGGTCATCGCCGTGCGGTCGGCGGTGTCCGGGGCCAGCGTTCCGGCGAAGGCGTCGAACATCCGCTTGACGAAGCTCTCGTCGAGATCGCGGGTGATGAACACCAGCCGGGTCCGCCGGTCGTCGTCCGGCCAGGCGTCGAGCCGGGCGACCGGATGGACGACGTGCTGGACCACCTGCAGGACCAGCGGGTGCTCGGGGTCCTCGGCGAGCCGCACCACGCCCTTGACCCTGAGCAGCTTCGGCCCGTGCGCCGAGCGCAGCAGGTCGAGGAACAGATCGAGGCTGCCCGCCGAGATCGGCGCGTCGGTCGCCAGGGCGAAGGCGCGGATGTGGTCGTCGTGGCGGTTCGGGTCGTGCGAATGGCCGTGATCGTCGCCGTGACCATGGTCGTGGTCGTGGTGATCGTGGTGGTGGTCGTCGTGGTCGTGATGGTGCGGCTCGCCGTGCCGGGCCTCCAGCCGACGCCGCTCGGCGGCGCGGTCGCGATAGGCCTCTTCCTGGAGCCAGCGGGTGACGTCGGGGCTCTTCTTGTCCGGGTTCCACAGGCCGGTCTCGAGCAGCTTCGCGGGCGACGCCTCGCCGGCGGCGGCGTCGAGGATCGGGGCGGCCGGATTGAGCACCCGCAGCCGGGTCTTCAGCGCGACGAAACGGGCTCGGGCGTCCGGCGTGTCGATCAGGTCGGACTTGGTGACGACCAGCCGGTCGGCCACCGCGGCCTGCTTCACCGCCTCGATCTGGGTGTCGAGGGTCGTCATGCCGTTGACCGCGTCGACCAGGGTGACGACGCCGTCGAGCCGGTAGCGGCGCACCAGATAGGGATGGCGCATCACCGTGTGGAGGATCGGCGCGGGGTCGGCGAGGCCGGTGGTCTCGATCACCACCCGCTTCAGCTCGGCGAGCCGGTCGTTGTCGAGCCGGCGCAGCAGATCCTCGAGGGTGGCGACCAGATCGCCGCGGATGGTGCAGCACAGGCACCCGGAGGAGAGCTCGACGACGCCGTCGTCGGCGCGCTCGACCAGCAGATGATCGATGCCGATCTCGCCGAACTCGTTGACGATCACCGCGGTCGCCGCCATCGCCGGATCGGGCAGCAGGCGGTTGAGCAGCGTCGTCTTGCCGGCGCCGAGGAAGCCGGTGATCACCGTGAGCGGGATCGGGGCGGGCGGGTGGCGCGGAGCGGCGGCTTCGGTCATCGGCGGATCCTTCGAGCGCCGGCGGGCGGCGCGTCGGGTCAGGGCTTGGGCTTGCGGGGCGGCATCGCCTGGGCGGCGACCTTCATCGTCGGCTTCGCGACCGCCTTCTTCGCGGGTTTCGCGGGCGAGGG
>CALFRR010000074.1 GCA_937919435.1 uncultured Alphaproteobacteria bacterium
CAAGTGTGACTGGAGTTCAGACGTGTGCTCTTCCGATCTCGGCGAACGGCCCGCCCGCGCGCCCCGCGACGACCGTCGTCCGCCCCGTCCGGGCGACGACGCGGCACCGGTCAGGGCCGGCGACCGCCTGCCGCCGCGTCCGCGCGACGACGAGCGCGACGAGGGCCCGATCGGCGGCTCCAACGAGCATCTGCCGGCGTTCCTGCTGCGCCCGGTGCGCACCGGCAAGACCGGCCACTGACCGTCGTTTCGGCCTTCACCGAGACCAGATCCCAGGGATCCGCGACTTTCACCGAAGTCGCGGATCCTTTCGTTTTCGGCGTCTGCCATGGGGAGCGTCGTTTACCACGAGTTAAAGAATTCCCACGCATCTTACCTTAGGTCGTGCATGTGCCGGCCCACGCTTCCTCGTTCGGAAGCGATCCGTCCGCGAAGCTGAAACGGAACGACAGATGAGTGACCGCGAAAATTTCAAGCGGACCATCGTCTATGGCGACAACGCGATCGGCCATTTGCGCAAGAATGAGATTCCGGCATATCCATGCAACTATGAGCTGTGGTATACTTATGCTGCAGGCTTCAATCACGCGCTGAACAAGACCATCAACGACATCATCCGGCAGCGCGGCAAGATCACCGTCGCCGAGGTCGGTCGGGTCTACGACCAGTTCATCGCCCCGACCCGGATCGGCGAGCGGATCGACGAGGTCGGCGGACGCCTCACCAAAGAGATCCACGGCGTCACCGGGATGATCGAAACCTCGATGGCGACCGCTGCGAACTACTCGTCGTCTCTCGGCGAAGCCCGCGAGGCACTGGCCGGCTCGCCCGAGCGCGGCGAAATCGAGGGCATCGTCGGCCGGCTGATCGACGAGACCCGCAAGACCGAAGAGACCAACCGCGAGCTCGAGGTGAAGCTCTCCGAGAGCCGCCGCCAGATCGCCGAGTTGCAGGAGAGCCTCGAGGCGATCCGCTTCGAGAGCCTCGTCGACGAACTGACCACGCTCGCCAACCGCAAGCACTTCGACCAGTCGCTGGAGCGGCTGATCGCCGAGGCGGAACACACCTGCACGCCGTTCTCGCTGCTGTTCACCGACATCGACCACTTCAAGCGCTTCAACGACACCTACGGCCACCAGACCGGCGACCAGGTGCTCCGCCTCGTCGGCATGGCGCTGAAGCAGAACATCAAGGGCCAGGACGTCGCCTGCCGCTACGGCGGCGAGGAGTTCGCGGTGCTGCTGCCCGGCACGCTGCTCGAGCCTTCGGCCCTGATCGCCGAGCACATCCGGGAAGCCGTCTATTCGAAGGAACTGATCAAGCGGTCGACCGGCGAGGTGCTCGGCCGCATCACCATCTCGATCGGCGTCGCCCAGTGGCGGCCCGGCGACACCGCCACCTCGATCGTCGACCGTGCCGACCAGTGCCTCTACGCAGCCAAGCACGGCGGCCGCAATCTGGTGCGCACCGAGACCGACCCGGACGTCGTCGCGATCCGCGTCGCCTGACCGCCCTCCCCCGGACACGGAAACGCCCGGCCGCGTCGAGCGGACCGGGCGTCGTCGTCTCCGGGGCTCCGCCTCACTTGACGTCGGCGGCGACCTGCATCTTCACGATCACGTCGGGATCGGCGACCGTGCCGTTCATCGCGGTCGAGCCGCGCTTGATCCGGTCGACGAACTCCATCCCCGAGACCACCTCGCCGAAGGCGGTGTACTGGCCGTTCAGCGACGGCGCCGCGGCGAACATGATGAAGAACTGCGAATTGGCGCTGTTCGGGTTCGACGACCGCGCCATGCCGACCACACCGCGCTCGAACGGCATCGGATTGAACTCGGCCGGCAGATTGCCGAGCGTCGAGCCGCCGGTGCCGTCGCCGCGCGGATCGCCGGTCTGGGCCATGAAGCCCTCGATCACCCGGTGGAACTTCAGCCCGTCGTAGAAGCCCTTGCGGGCCAGCACCTTCAGCCGTTCGACGTGCTTCGGCGCGAGGTCCGGACGCAGCCGGATCACGACGCGTCCACCCTTCAGTTGCAGGAAGAGGGTGTTTTCGGGATCGTCGGCGGCCGGACCGGCGGCGAGGGCCGGCGACGCCAGGACGGGCGAGAGCGCGAGGGCGGTGAGGAACGTACGGCGCTGCAAGGGGAATCTCCCTCTGGACGGAACGGATCGCGTGAGTACCGCGTGCGATCCCGATATGCCACGACCGCATGTCGAGATCACGGCAGCCTCAGCGGATCGCGGAGAAGCGGGCGAGGAGCCGTCCGGCGACCGAGGCCGGCACGAAGGCGGAGACGTCGCCGCCCATGCCGGCGATCTGGCGGACCAGGGTCGCGGTGACGTGGCGCGTGTGGGCGGAGGCCGGCAGGAACACCGTGCGCACCTCCGGCGCCATGGCGGCATTCATGCCGGCGAGCTGCATCTCGTAGTCGAGATCGGTGCCGTCCCGGAGACCGCGGATCATCGCCTTGGCGTCGTGGCGCCGCGCCGCGGCCACCGCCAGATCGGAGAAGGCGACCACCTCCACCCGATCCTGCGCCACCCCGAGCCCGGCGACCGCCTCGCGGATCATCTCGACCCGCTCGTCGAAGGAGAACAGGCCCGGCTTGCTCGGATGCATGCCGATCGCCACCACCACCCGGTCGGCGATGTCGAGCGCCTGAGCGAGCACGTCGACATGGCCGTTGGTCACCGGGTCGAACGAGCCGGGATAGAACACCGTACGGATCATCGTCTCACTCCGCTGACGGCCTCGCGGGCCGCGGGGTCCGGCGGGCGGCGGGCCTCACGCCTCGCCGCCGTCCTCCGTCTCGTCGCTCTCTTCCTCGCGGATCCGCTCCACCGAGACGACCCGTTCGGCCTCAGCCGTGTTGAACACGATGACCCCCTGGGTCGACCGGCCGGCGAGGCGGATGCCCTCCACCGGGCAACGGATCAGCTGTCCGCCGTCGGTCACCAGCATGATCTGATCGCCGTGTTCGACCGGGAAGGAGGCGACCAGACGGCCGTTGCGCGGTCCCGTCGACATCGCCACGATGCCCTTTCCGCCGCGTCCGGTGGTCCGGTACTCGAACGACGAGGTGCGCTTGCCGTAGCCGTTCTCGGAGATGGTCAGCACGAACTGTTCGTAGGCCGACATCTCCGTCCAGCGCTCCGGCGGCAGCTGCGTGCCGGCCGCGACCGTCTCTTCGTCCGCCCCGGCCTCGCTCTCGGTCTCGCCGCGCAGCAGCCGCGACTGCTTCAGATAGAGCGTCCGCTCGTCCGGGCTCGCCTCGAAGTGGCGCAGCACGGTCATCGAGATCACCCGATCCTCGTCGGCGAGCGCGATGCCGCGCACCCCCATCGAATCCCGGCCCTTGAACACCCGAACCTCCGGCACGGGGAAGCGGATGCACTGGCCGAGCGCCGTGGTCAGCAGCACGTCGTCGCCTTCGGTGCAGGTCTCCACCCCGACGATCCCCTCGCCCTCTTCGAGCTTCATGGCGATCTTGCCGTTGCGGTTCACCTGGACGAAGTCGGAGAGCTTGTTGCGCCGGACCGACCCGCGGGTGGTGGCGAACATCACGTCGAGCGCCTCCCAGCTCCCCTCGTCCTCCGGCAGCGGCAGGATCGAGGTGATCCGTTCGCCCCCTTCGAGCGGGAACATGTTGACCAGCGCCTTGCCGCGGGCCTGCGGAGCGGCGAGCGGCAGCCGCCAGACCTTGGTCTTGTAGACCTGACCGCGCGACGAGAAGAACAGGATCGGCGCATGGGTCGAGGCGACGAACAGGCGGACGACGAAATCCTCCTCCTTGGTCGCCATCCCCGAGCGCCCCTTGCCGCCGCGCCGCTGCGACCGATAGGTCGACAGCGGCACCCGCTTGATCCAGCCTGCATGGGTGACGGTGATCACCATGTCCTCGCGGGCGATCAGATCCTCGTCGTCCATCTCGCCGTCGAGATCGAGGATCTCGGTCTTGCGCGGGGTGGCGAACTCCGCCCGCACCTGGGCGAGCTCGGTCTTGATGATCTCCAGCACCCGCTCGCGCGACGCCAGGATCTCCAGATAGTCGGCGATCTCCAGCGCCAGCTTGTTCAACTCGTCGGAGATCTCGTCCCGGCCGAGGGCGGTGAGGCGCTGCAGGCGCAGTTCGAGGATGGCGCGGGCCTGTTCCTCGGAGAGCACGTAGGTGCCGTCGGCGGCGACCACGTGGCGCGGATCGGCGATCAGCTCGATCAGCGGCGCCATGTCCTTGGCCGGCCAGGCCCGGGACATCAGCTGTTCGCGGGCGGTGGCCGGATCGGGCGCGGCGCGGATCAGCCGGATCACTTCGTCGATGTTGGCGACCGCCATGGCGAGACCGACCAGGACGTGGGCCCGATCGCGCGCCTTGTCGAGCAGGAAGCGGGTGCGACGGCCGATCACTTCCTCGCGGAAGGCGACGAAGGCGGTCAGCAGATCGCGCAGATTGAGCAGCTGCGGCCGGCCACCGTTCAACGCCACCATGTTGACGCCGAAGCTCGACTGCAACTGGGTGAAGCGGTAGATCTGGTTCAGCACCACGTCGGCCATCGCCTCGCGGCGCAGTTCGATGACCACACGGTAGCCTTCGCGATCGGATTCGTCGCGAACCTCGGCGATGCCTTCGATCTTCTTCTCGCGCACCAGCTCGCCGATGCGCTCGACCATCGCCGCCTTGTTCACCTGATAGGGAATCTCGGAGATGATCAGCGCCTCGCGGCCGCCGCGCACCGTCTCGGTGCGCACCCGTCCGCGCAGGGTGATCGAGCCGCGGCCGGTCGAATAGGCGGAGCGGATGCCGGACCGGCCGAGAATGATTCCGCCGGTCGGGAAATCCGGGCCGGGGACGATCTCGGTCAGGTCCTCGACGGTCATCTCCGGCCGATCGATCAGCGCGATCGTCGCGTCGATCACTTCGCCGAGATTGTGCGGCGGGATGTTGGTGGCCATGCCGACGGCGATGCCGCCGGCGCCGTTGACCAGCAGGTTGGGGAAGCGGGCCGGCAGGACGACCGGCTCCTGCTCGGTGTTGTCGTAGTTGCCCTGGAAGTCGACGGTGTTCTCGTCGATGTTCTCGAGCAGCTGACGCGCCACCTTTTCGAGCCGCACTTCCGTATATCGCATCGCCGCGGCGGAATCGCCGTCGACCGAACCGAAGTTGCCCTGGCCGTCGACCAGCGGCAGGCGCATCGAGAAGTCCTGCGCCATACGGACGAGGGCATCGTAGACCGACTGGTCGCCGTGCGGGTGATACTTACCGATGACGTCGCCGACGACGCGGGCGGACTTGCGGTAGGCCTTGTTCCAGTCGTAACCCATCTCGTTCATCGAGAACAGGATACGGCGATGGACCGGCTTCAGGCCGTCGCGCACGTCGGGAAGAGCACGGCTGACGATCACGCTCATCGCGTAGTCGAGATAGCTGCGCTTCATCTCTTCGGCGATGGAGATCGGCTTGATGTCGGAGGCGTCGTCGCCGCCGCGGGGTGTTTCGTCTCGGCCGGACAAAGGCTCACTCTCTTCGGTTTCGGGAGCGCTCGCGCGAACCCTCCCTATAGGCGATTCCGGACCCGAAGGCCAATGAAAGTCCCGGTATTTCCAGGGAATTCGGTCGATCCGCCGGATCTGCGGAGGAGTCCGCGACAACGGTCTGCGACCCGATTGCGGCGGCAAGCCGACATCGCGGGAGGACCGAGGACGGAAGGAAGCCAACGCTGAGGAGTAGGCACCTCGGCAGAAGTGTACGATGCCGAGAGGGGCTGGCCGCACCTTCACGCTTCGGGGTGTGATCTGACGGAAAACCGAAGCGAGGGCGGGCCACTCGACCGGGCACTCGAAACTTCGCCCCCCCGAAGAAGACGCCGCAGCCGGACAGGGCCGCCTCCCTCGCGCCCCGGGGAACACCCCGGTGCCGGTCGGGCATACCCGGCTGAAACGATCGGCCGCCATGAGAAAGACGGAGCACCTGCCTCAAAATCGGGGCAGCTCATACTATTTGCCGGCATCCATTTCGACCGGTACCAATTTTTTAATACAAGCCGATCCGAATGCGACGCCAAAGGAACGACCATGCATCGATCTGACCCAGACGACGGGGGAAAGAAAGCCTCACAGGCTTATTGGAATGCCCTCAAGATACTCAAGTACGCTTTCCGAGAAGCCACTGGCGAAGAGCTCACGGCAGGTGGCTCCAGCGCAAAACAGGCATTCCAGCTCGCCGTCGAGGAGATCGAAGTTCGACTCCGCATGGATCGTGCATTGGACAAAGCCATCCGCACACGGCTCGACCTCGATCCGGACGAGGACATCGTGACCAACTTCTTCGGACGGGACGACATCGATGACAGATCGCCGAACGAAGTCAAAGAAGCGATACTTGCCGAACTTCTACACAGAGGAACTGGGCGCTTCGAACTGCGCCCGATCCTGCGCGCCGCTCTCGACACGCTCTTCGACGATCCCGAGAGGAAGAAACCGCGGGTCGGAGCCAACCGACACTGGCCACGGCTACTCCATTACCTGCGCGAAATCGAAGAAGAAACCGGCGGCATCCGACCGACCGACATCAGCGGACGCGGTCGCGTGGCACGAACACCGGCGGATCCGGGACGACTCGGGATCCAGATAGACCCGGATCGCTTCTGATACCCGGCACATGAAATTCAGACTCGTCCGAATTTCATGTGCGTTACGGCCTGACCGACCGACGCCCGGGTGGGCTTGCCTTCACTGACGAAGTTTCGAAAGGTCGAAACTTCGTCGGCTCGATATGAAGTCTCCCCGAACCCGTATCTCTGCACGCGCGGCACCGGTTCAGTCCGCACCCGACTCGCTCTAGGGTCGGGTCGCACCGGTGGACGGTGCGAAGGGCGCGCGATGTTCGATTATCTCTTGGAAGCCTTCGTCACTCTGTTCGTCACCGTCGATCCGCTCGGGCTCGCCCCGGTCTTCGTCGCCCTGACCGCCGGATCGACCGCGATCGATCGCTTCCACATCGCCATCCGGTCGACCGCGATCGCCACCGCGGTCCTCGTCGCCTTCGCCCTGGCCGGTGAAAAGCTCCTGACGTTGCTCGGTATTTCGCTTCCCGCCTTCCGCATCGCCGGCGGTCTTCTGCTGTTCCACATCGCCTTCGAGATGGTCTTCTCCCAGAAGCGCCCACGCGACGACACCGATGCCGAACGCGCCGTCGACCGGGATCGCTTCCGCGACATCGCCGCCTTCCCGATCGCCATCCCGCTGCTCGCCGGCCCCGGCGCGATCTCCGCGGCGATCCTCGCCGCCGCCAAGGCGCCGAGCGCCGTCGCACTGATGCTGTTCTTCGTCGCCGTGGTGGCGGTGATGGCCTGCGCCATCGCCGTCTTCCTCGCCGCCGACGAGATCGACCGGCGGATCGGCGAGACCGGCCGCGTGGTGGTCGAGCGCCTGCTCGGCCTGCTGCTCGCGGCTCTCGCCGTCCAGTTCGTCGCCGACGGTGTCAAGGCGATCCTCGCCGGCTGACTTGCCCGCCTCGGCCGGGCATCGCGACCGAGGTCGGGCGACGCACGCCTCGTCGGTCGGACCCCCGGAAATGCGGGATCGTCGAAGGAAGCCCATCCCCTCGAGGTCGCCTCTGCGAGGCGGCGCCCCGCGCGTTCACCGGTCCTCCGCTAGATCCGTGCACACCGTCGACTCGTCGCCCGGCGCTCCGCGCGCGACCGGTCTTCCACGCCGGCCGGGTAGGAGAATTCCCGGAGCGGACGCAGGTCCACCGGAGCGTCGGCACCGACGCGGCCACCCGTCACCACGGCCGCCGCACCACATCGGGTGCGACGCTCACCGACCGCCGGCTCCGCCCCGCTCGCAGGGTCGGCCCGTACCGGCCGGCCCCCGCTCACCCGACCACCGAACCGCCGTGCCCAGATCCCGGCGCCGCGACACCG